>CAZPNQ010000275.1:0-1507 GCA_964587955.1 uncultured Nitrospira sp. | reverse complement strand
CCTGGAAAAAAGTATGGGCTAGGCTTTGATTGTCGAAGCTTATGGTTTCAAGAACCACTGGTTTTCCTCTTGCCATTTTTGATCCCTTATTGTTAGGGAAATGCTGATTAATTGACTGCACGAGCGAATCGCCTCATCTCGTTCGTCAAATTAATCAGCGTTCCCCTAGTGCCAACAAAGATTTTGCATTATATCCGGTTTGATCGACCGAATTACTTTGCGCTTAGTCATGTCGCCACTATCACCCGCATGGTATCAACGACCAGTACCTTCCACTCTCTATCATTGCGACGCCCCCCACTCAACCGGAAATCCAAGCCAGGCTGAATTGAGTCGAAACAAAACCACCACTACATATCATGTCTGCTGCCGGGAGTGCGCCGCGTCCTTGAGCAACACCGCTTTGCTGTATTACAGGAATTCGCCCAGATGGTTTTTGATTACCGCCACAGTAATGGGTAATTGCAGCGCCTGATAATCATGTACTGCAATATTGCGAAACCCCACCATGCGTTTCAGTTTGTCCGCCAAGTCCGCATCGATCCAGCCTGTTTGCGCCAGCAGCGTAATCACATCGCGCGCACTTTGCGGAATACCCAGCCGCTCGCGGCGGATTAAGTGCTGCCCCATATCCAGCGCCGCTTCGCAGGCGCGCTGAATGTTCAGAATGGCGGCGTCCTGCCGGGTGAGATTTTCGGCAAACGTGGCGGGATCAGCCGCGTACTCCTCGCGGGCGCGCAGCACGCAACGTTCGATGGTGGCGGCCTTGTTCAGCAAGACATCATCGGCCATACACACTCCCACGTTGCTGAATGTCATCGATCAACGCGCTGCGCGCTTCATCCAGCGCGGTCTTTTCGCTCAGAATGGCTGCTTCATAAAGTGCCGCCTGACTGTCTTTTTGCCACCAGCGCACGCCGGTGGTGATGATCTGGTATTGCATGACTGTCGATGCTGCCCGCAGATCGAGCAAATCCACGGCACAACCCGTAACATCGGCCAATTCTCCAGCCAGATCGAACAACAGCAATGGATCAGCATAACCGGCCACCAATACCGCCAGATCCAGATCGCTGTCAGCATTGGCTTGACCCTGGATGCGGCTGCCGAAGGCATACAGCGCCAGCAGATCGGGCAAGCGGTCTTGCGCTCGCTTCACGATGATTTGCTGATTCATGCAGACTCCTGAGGTTTGAGTAACACGGGTTTGTATCATACCTCTCGCCAAAGTTGACTGTGTTTATTTCGACATTGCCACGCTGCTGGATGGTTTCACGTCGCCACGATCACCCGCACGGCATCGAGCCGCAAATTGCTGGATTGCAGTGCATTGGTCAATTGCTGCAATTGTTGTTCAAAGAACTGGATTTCTTCGTCGCGCACGTTCGGATTGACGAGTTGCAAGGCTTTGAGGCGTTCGATTTCAGGGACGAAGGTTTGCCGGATACGCGCTTCCGCCTGGGTGATGAGTTGCGGCGCCTGGGCGCTGGCTTGCCGTTCACTGGCG
>CAZPNQ010000274.1:0-1547 GCA_964587955.1 uncultured Nitrospira sp. | reverse complement strand
CGAGATCGCCGCTGACGTAGTCGTAGTAGTTGAAGGCCGAGGCCAGCGTGTCGGTGCCGGCGGCCACGCGCCGCATCGCGTGCAGCAGGTGCAGCGACTTCAGCGAGCTGGCGGTCTCGGCGCGCCGCGCGCCATTGAGATTGACGCGGACGCTGCCGTTGGTCAGCGTGCTGCCGACCTGCTTCAGGTAGGCCTCGAAGATGCCGCGCGTCGGGTTGCCGTTGCCGTCGAGGAAGCTCGTGCCGAACACGCCGCGCATGCGGCGCGTGCTGGCGTTGGCGTTGTCGATGAAGACCGCGTCGTAGCGGCGCACGCCGCCCACCAGGTAGGTGACGATGTCGGTCGGCCGCGACGCCAGCTGGTTGGCGTAGTTGTTGACGTCGCCCAGGCTCGTGAAGCCGTAGTAGTACCACCAGGCCGAGGCGTTGGTGCTGGTGTTGTTGACCTGGATGAAGTTGTAGGTGCCGTCGCTGTGGCGGTCGAGCTTGACGATGCGGCCGTTGAAGCTGCTCACCCGCGAGGCGATGCTCGACGTGGACTGACCCACCCACCACTGCCAGGACTTGGCGTCGCTGCCGCTATTGAGCACCGTGATCGCGGTGTAGCGCTTGACGCCGCCGTCGACATAGCTGTCGATGTCGATCAGGCGACGCGTGCTGCCGACGTGGCTGCTGATCGACGCCGAGGTGGCGCCGTACAACCAAGTCCAGTTGCGCGCCTGGGTGCCGGTGTTGGAGATCATCACGACGGCGAAGCGGATCGCGCCGCCGCCGGCGTCATAGGGTTCGATCTCGATCAGCCGCGCCGAGTTGGTGGCCAGGTAGGACGAGACCTGCGCCCCCGTCAGCCCGTAGTACCACCACCAGCCGGATGACGCATAGACGCCCGCGTTGCTCACCATGCGCACCGCGAAGCGCGGCTCGCCCGAGACCAGCCCGGTGACCTCGAGGTCGGTGAGGCGCGCGCTGTTGGCGCTGAGGTAGCTGCTGACCTGGGCCGGCGACACGCCGCTGTAGGTCCACCAGCCGGTGGGCACGTTGACCGAGTGGTCGTCGGTGCGCGCCGAGGTGTCGAGCGCCGCGAGGGCCGGGCCGCAGAGCAGCGCGAGGCCCGTGGCCAGGATCGCGCCGAGACGCCGCCAGCCGGCAAGTAGTCGCAAGGGATGCATGTGGGACTCCTCGTGATGAGCGAGGCAAAGCGTAGGCGTGGCGCGTGACGGCGCCTAGACCGAGCCCCCCCTAGGACCCCTAGCCCGGAAGAGGGAAAGCAAGGGATAACCCAGGCGCGTGGGCCTCGGCATACCCCCGGACGAGGGGGCGTTGCGACTCAGGACAGCCGCGTGACGCCGCCCAGCTCGCAGGCGTAGACGGCGTTGCGCATCGCCGCGATCGCCTCGTAGCGCGTGAAGGTGCGCCGCCATGCCAGCACGACGCGGCGCGTCGGCACCGGGTCGCTGAAGGGGATGAAGCGCAGGTGCGGCGAGGCCGTGCTTGGCACGCTGAGCTGCGGCACGACGGTGATGCCCATGCCCGAGGCCACCATGTGCT
>CAZPNQ010000273.1:0-1557 GCA_964587955.1 uncultured Nitrospira sp. | reverse complement strand
CTTCCCGGAGTTTCGCTGGCCGATCGGCGACGAAAGACGTCTATCGCGACAGTGTGATCGAGGTCGACGATATTGTCGGGCGGCTGATGCGGTTGCTCGAGGATCTGAAGATTGAGGACAATACGCTGGTTTTCTTCACCTCGGACAATGGTCCGTCGGAGGATCACTTTCCGGAAGGCGGGTTCACGCCGTTCAGGGGCGCCAAGGGGACGACGCTGGAAGGCGGGGTGAGGGTGCCGGGCATCTTCTGGTGGCCGGGCATGATCAAAGGCGGCCGCGTGTCGGATGGCCTGTTCGACATGACCGACATGTTCAACACGTCGCTGCAACTGGGCGGGGTCGATCCGGCAAAAGCCATTCCTGCCGATCGCTATATCGACGGTATCGACCAGACCAGCTTCCTGCTGGCGGACAATGGCCAGTCCGGGCGGGAAGCCATATACTTCTACAACGCAGACATGTTTGTCGGCGTGCGCTGGCGCTATTACAAGCTGGCGGTATCCGAAGTGCAGATTGGCAGCGGCAATGTGCGCGACATCGGCGGGCTGGACAACGCCAATGTTGTCATTCCGACCAACGGTTTGATGTACAACCTTTATCTCGATCCCAGGGAACGGCGCTCCGAACTGATCTCCAAAGCCTGGGTGCCATCCTATGCATTGGGGCCCTTGATGGCGGTGCATGGTGCAACGATGCGCAAATATCCGCCCAAAGTCGCCATCCGCGTCAGATGAGGGCCTGGCTCGCACTGCTGGGTCTGCTCGCCGCTTGCGGCCCGACTTCACCCGGCGAAGTGTTCATCGCAGGCGGATCGCTGACGCCCGGCAACGATGAGTCCTATCCGGAGGAGCGAAGCGGCGCGCCTTTGCAAGTCGCTGGTTTCTATATCGACACGCATGAAGTGACCAACCGGGAGTTCGCCGAATTTGTCCGCGCGACGGGCTATGTGACCTATGCCGAGCGCGGATTTGCAGGACGGAGCGATATTCCCACCGAACAGCAGCAGCCTGGTTCTGCCGTTTTCGTGATGCCCTCACCCGGCGTGGCACCTGGCTGGCGTTTCATCGCGGGGGCCAACTGGCGGCATCCAGAGGGGCCGGGTAGCGCGATCACCGGGCGCGAGAGCGATCCGGTGGTCCAGGTGACCTATGGCGATGCGCTCGCCTATGCCCGGTGGAAGGGACGCGACCTGCCCACTGAAGCGGAATGGGAACTGGCAGCATCCGATGGCCGCCCGCCGCCGGGCCACGACAGACCGACGCGCGACGGCAAGCCATCGGGCAACAATTGGGACGGGATTTTCCCGCAGGTCAACACGGCCGCCGATGGATTTGCCGGTCGGTCACCAGTGGGCAGCTTTGCCCCTGATCGGCGCGGACTCCACGACATGACTGGCAATGTCTGGGAGCTGACCGCCAGTCCGTGGACGCCAAGCCATGCCGCAGGCGCGCAAGTGATTGCAGGCGCCCATGTCATCAAGGGCGGCTCGTTCCTGTGTGCGCAGAACTTTTGCGCCCGCTATCGCCCGCAATCACGCCAGATGCAGGAAACCGAACT
>CAZPNQ010000272.1:0-1595 GCA_964587955.1 uncultured Nitrospira sp. | reverse complement strand
TAGGGCCTATAGATATGGCCGGTATAACAGCAGCCGATTGATCAAGGTTGCCGAATAAGAGCGACCTTCCTATCGGCCGGCCGCACTCCGTCGCCTGGATCGATTTCCACCAACGCCTGCGGCCCCTCGCCAGTGGAGGAATAAGCTGTCCACAGGTTTCCGGTGTGGCGGTCGAAGGTGATCATGCGCAAAAAGGCACCAGCGCGCGGCAACGGATAGCGGGTGAAGGCATAGGTCTTCGGGTCCATGCGGTAGATCACGTCGGCATTGGTGGTTCCCACCCATAAACATTTTCGCCACGGATCCCAGGTGACGTTGTAGGTGGCCGCCCAGCGGTCGGGCAGCTTCACCCGTGCCAGTTCCTTTTTGGCCCGGGTATCGTAGATAAACACCTCGCTTGAACCCATCAGCGGCACGTAGATGCGATCGTCTTCATCAATTGCCAGGCGGCGCGGGCCCTCACCCATATCGAAGGGAATGTGGGTCTCGAACTTCAGGGTTTCGACATTGAACGACCCGACCCCGCCGCCCAGCTGCGCGTACCACAAATGGGTCTTCGCGGAGTTCATGACGATGCCGTAAATCGCCGTGTGAATGGCGCCTTTACCCTGCGGCTGGGGGGCCTTGAACTGCACCGTCTCGCGCGTTTCTGGGTTCAAACCACCGACCTTGTTCATCCCAATCAGCGTCGCCCAGACGCGGCCCTTGTGGTCGTAGGCCACCTGAAAATTGGAATCAAGCGCCAGGTCGTGGATCAGCGCGCCGGCTCCGAAGTCCTGGTACAGCGTCCACTTTTCGCTCTGCGGGTCCAGCCGCATCAGCAGATCGTTCTCTATCGACGTCACCCACAGATTGCCCTGCGGGTCGTCCACGATAGTGTGCGGCCCGCTGGCCTTGTCGAACGGCACCTTGAAATACTTGATCGCGCTGGTGGCCGGATCAAGGCGCACCAGCTGGTTATGGGTGAGGTCAGCGCCCCAGGCATACGGCGAGAGCGCGGACAGCCCGACCTCCCGCGTAAAGCCGTCCGGCGGCATCTGGTATTCGCGGATCACCGTGCCGGGCGTGACGCCCAACGGTGCGCCCGGATCGTAGGACTTCAACGTCGAGTAATCGGTCGGCAGATGCGCTGCCAGCGCCCGGGCAATGATCTGTTCGTCTTCCAGATCGTAGCCGGCGATGCTCGGATCGGCCTTCACCTCATAGGGAAAGTCCGGCCAGGCACTGCCTTGTGGACCCAGATCGAAGGTCTTCACGCGCATGTACTGGATCATCGCGTGCCAGGCGATCTCGCGGCCTGCCAACGGCGTCTGGCGGGTGAACGCCGCATAGCGCTGCATCTTGGGCGCCGGTAACTGGTGACAGCCGGCGCAAATCCACAGCGCGTGCCGACTATCGCCATCGTCCGGGAAGCCCTGCATCCAGGCCGAGGCCGGCACCTGCCCGGCGACATTGTCAGTGCGCGCTAACGTGAAATCGGCGCGCCGTACCGTGTCCTGCATGACACCCAGTTGACCGAGTGGAGTGAGCTCCACCGGCGCGTAGCCGAGCAAGCTCGCAGACAAGGTCAGCGCAGTCTCATCCTTGTTCGGATC
>CAZPNQ010000271.1:0-1646 GCA_964587955.1 uncultured Nitrospira sp. | reverse complement strand
CATCACGACCGGGCCGCGGATCTGCAGCTCGCCGACCTCGCCGGGTGGCAGCGCGGCCGCGCTGCCGTCGGGCGACGCGACGCGCACCTCCAGGTGCGGCAGCGCAACGCCGATCGAGCCGAGCCGCTTCGGGCCATAGGCGCTGTGCGTCGTGCCCAGGCCGCCGAGCTCGGTCATGCCCCACAGCTCGATCAGCGGGCAGCCCAGCGCGGCCTCGACCTGGCGCATCTTGGCCTCGGGCATGGTCTGCCCGCCGACCGTGCAGCGCGTCAGCGAACTGAGGTCGAACTCGCGCAGCCGCGGCGAGTTCAGCAGATACATGAACATCGTCGGCACGCCCTCGAACATCGTCGCGCGCTGCTGCGCGATGCTCGCGAGCACGCGCTCGACGTCGAAGCTGGCGTGCAGCACCAGCGTCATGCCGTAGGCGACCGCCGCGTTCATCACGACGTTGCCGTAGACATGCGAGCAGGGCAGCGCGCTGACCACGGTGTCCTGCGGCCCGCGCAGGTGCATCGTCGCGGTCATCGCGGTGTTCATCAGCACGCTGCGGTGGCTCAGCACCGCGCCCTTCGGGTGGCCGGTGGTGCCCGAGGTGTAGGCGATCGTGCTCGGTGCCGCCGGGTCAACCGCGGCGCTCGCCGGCGGCGCACTGCCGGGTGCCAGCAGGCCCTGGAAGTCGAGCGCGAAGGCCGGCGTGCGGCCGCCGTAGGCGATGCAGTGGCGCAGCGTCGTTGCCGCGCGCACCGCTTCGAGCGAGGCGATGCGCTCGTCCGAGCCGATGATCGCGACCGCGCCGCAGTCCTTGACCGCGTAGGCGACTTCGTCGGGCGTCAGCATCAGGTTCAGCGGGTTGACGACCGCGCCGAGCTTCAGCACCGCGTAGTAGGCGACGATCCACTCGGGGCGGTTCGGCGAGAACAGCGAGACCACGTCGCCCGGCCGCACGCCGAGCGTCGCGAGGTTGCCGGCGACCGCGTCGGAGACTGCGTCGAGCTGCTCGAAGGACCAGCGCTGGTCCTCGAAGACCAGCGCGGTCTTCGTGCCGTAGCGCCGCGCCGCGTGGCGCACGAGGTCGGCGACGCTCGAGGGTAGCGTCGTCGGCAGCGTTCGGGCGAGGGCTGCGGTCATGCCAGCGGCTTCCGCATCACGGTCTGCACGTTCGTGTACTCGGCCAGGCCGTGCAGCGAGTTCTCGATGCCGACGCCCGACTGCTTGTGGCCGCCGAAGGCGATGTTCGGCGAGAAGGCGTGGATGTGGTTGATCCAGACCGTGCCGGCCTCCAGCCGCGCGGCGATCGCCTGCGCCTTCGCGGTGTCGGCACCCCAGACCGAGGCGGCCAGGCCGTACTCGGTGCGGTTGGCGCGTGCGATCACGTCCTCGACGTCGCGGAACTTCAAGAGCGGCAGCACCGGGCCGAAGGCCTCCTCGACAACGCAGCGCGCGTCCTCCGGCGGGTTGTCGATCAGCGTGACCGGCACGAAGTAGCCGGGGCCGCCGGCGAGCTCGCCGCCGGTGCGGAACTTCAGCCCAGCGCGCTTCGAGTCCTCCAGCAGGTTCGAGACCTTGTCGTACTGCATCTTGTTCTGCAGCGGGCCGAGCTCGGTGCAGGCCTCCAGGCCGTTGCCCATCTTGACGGTATTCGC
>CAZPNQ010000270.1:0-1654 GCA_964587955.1 uncultured Nitrospira sp. | reverse complement strand
GGCCTCGTCGACCATCGCGCGGCGGATGCGGTTGCGGAAGTAGTTGCCGCTCTTGCGCGCGGTCAGGCGCGCCATCTCGCGGACGTCGCGCTCGAGGAAGTAGAGGATCACCGGGTTGGACTCCGCGCCTTCCAGCGGCGGCAGATCGACCAGGCGCTCGCCGCTCAGGAAGGTGGTCTTGACCGTGCAGCAGGTCTTGCCGGCGCCTTCGATCTCGACGCGCACGCTGTCGGTGAAGCCGGGCTCCAGCGCGCCGGACTTGACGTAGTCGTAGCGCAGCGCCGTCGGCGCCTTGAGGTTGCCGAGATGCTTGTCGACGAACACCAGGTTCTCGGCGCGCGAGAACTCGTTCGGGTCCGCGGCCAGCGTGGGGCCCGAGGAGCAGGCCAGCACGAGCGCGAGCAGCACACCCGCGATCGGGGCGGTACGAGGGATCATCTTCACTCCAGTTCAGCGGCCACGTTCTCGGCCGTTCGGGGGTCGTTCTCGGTCAGCGTGCTGACCATCCGTCTTGCTTCGTCCCATCGTCCCTGCTTGCGATAGACCTGGGCCAATCGCACCCACGCCTGACTGTAGCCGGGGTCATGGTGCAGGCAGTGCTTCAGGGACAGGATCGCGTCGTCGCCACGGCCTTGTTCGTCCAGTGCGACGCCGCGCAGGTACAGGGCTTCGGCATCGGTGGCGGCAACGTTCAGCCGGCTTTGCGCCAGCCGTTCGAGACCGTCCCACTGGCGCTCGATCTTCATCGCGGCGGCCTGCAGGAACAGGGGCTGGGCGGACGCCGGCTGCTCCCAGAACGTCAGCCCCGCCAGGGGCCGCACCGGCGCGAGCGCGCGGTCGTCGTTCAGGCGTTCGAGCAGCCAGTCTGCCGGGGCCGAGAAATAGTGCGCCGCGCCGCCGCGCAGGCGGAAGGTCAGGATGCCGACCAGCGTGCCGCGTGCGTCGAACAGCGCGCCGCCGCTCGCTCCCGAGGTGAACCAGTTGCTGCTCTGGATCACGTCGCTGCCCGACCAGCGGTGCTTGGCGACGACCTCGCCTTCGCTGAGCTGCACGCCGATGCCGCCGGTGTAGCCGACCGCGATGACCGCCTCGCCTTGTTTGAGTGCCGAGGCGTGACCGATCGGCACCGGCTCGCCCTCGAGCCCGGCGACACGCAGCAGGCACAGGTCGCGGTCGACATCGGCCAGCTGTGCGCTGGCGTTCAGCCGCAGCCCGTTCTTCAGCACCGCGATGCGCTGCGCCTTGCGCGTCACATGGCAGTTGGTCACCACCTTGTGCGGCGCGACGATCACGCCCGAGCCGAGCTGGAAGTTGCCGTCGGGATCGATCGCCTCGATCTTGACGATGCTCGGTGCGTAGCGGATCAGCGCGGTCCGCGCCTCGTTCTGCGCCGCGGCGGGGCCGATGCACAGCGCCGCGACGGTGAAAGCACAGCAAAGCGAACGCAAACCCATGGTACTGCCTCGTGGGGTCGGGCTCGACGGAACCGGGCCGTGGCGCCGGTCAGCGGGCGGGGGCGGCGGGAGGTTCCTCGACCAGCGGGACGCCGAAGTCCTTCAGGATCGTGGTGATCTGCGGCTGCAGCTTGTCGATCAGTCCTTCGATCTGCTGCTTCCACTCGCGCTCGCCGTAGCGCACGCCCATCGCGATCGCG
>CAZPNQ010000269.1:0-1680 GCA_964587955.1 uncultured Nitrospira sp. | reverse complement strand
ATCGCCGGATGCTCTCCGGCACAACCCAAGGAGGACCGTATGAAAATAATACCCGAAAAATTGCGCTGGTGGCTGTGCGGCATGATCAGTGTGGGCGTGGCAGGTGATTCCCTTTTGCGGGTAACGCCGTGGGGCTTCAACCTGGTGGTGTGGGTGCTGTTCATCACACTATCGGTGGTCTTCCTCTTCCGGCAAGAGCGGCAGAGCATGAATCGCAGTCAACGGCTGTGGTTCACCGTGGCGGTCATGTTCAGTCTGCTCTTTGGCTGGCGTGATTCCACCGGCCTCCGGCCGCTGAACGGATTGGCCATGCTGGGCGCACTCGGATTGGCGTTCTGGCTGGCGGGCGTGGGGCGCCGCAATGTGGGCGGCATGGTTTTGACCGGAATGCGGCTGGTCGGGGGATTGGTGCTGACGTTGATCGGTGGCTTTCATGTCATCGGCAAATGGCTGGTGCCCAAAGTTGGAGGCGGTCGTACCGACGAGGCGGATGGTTGGACGAAGGGTTTCCGGTTTGTGCTCGCGTTCATCATCACCGTGCCGGTCTTTGCGCTGTTCGCTTCGCTCTTTGCGGCGGCGGACACGGTGTTCCGGGATCTGCTCCGATCGTTCACGGATTTCGACCCGTCTGAACTTATGCAACACGCGTTCTTCATCACGGTGTTCACCTGGTTGGGAGCGGGTGTGTTCTTCTGGCTCTGGCCGCGTGAGGTCAACGACAAGTCGATGGAGCCGGCCTCGCCCGGATTGCTCGGCGGCATCGAGACGGGAGTCATGCTCACGGCGCTGAACGGCTTGTTCCTCGTCTTCATCGTCATCCAGATACGCTATCTCTTCGGTGGCGATGAACTGGTGCAGCAGACGGCGAATCTTTCCTATGCGGAATATTTCCGCAGCGGATTCTTCGAGCTGCTAGCGGTGGCGGCGCTGGTGCTGCCGCTCTTGCTCATTTGCGATTGGGCGTGGAAGGAAGAGGAGAGTCCGCGCCGTTTCCGGCAGCTGGCCACGTGTCTGTTGGTGCAACTGGGCGTGGTGATGCTCTCGGCGTTCAAGCGGCTCGCGTTGTATCTGGAGGCTTATGGACTCACCGAGCAACGGCTCTATGCAGCGGCGGTGCTCTGCTGGCTGGGCTTTGCAGCCGTATGGCTGGGGCTGACGGTCTTGCGGGGGAACCGGCCGGTGTATGCGCCGGGCATCGTGGTGGCGGCATTCGCCGTCATCCTCGCGCTGAACGTGCTGAATCCCGATGCGACCATCGTGAAACATCAATTGAGCCGGAAGGAGGCGGGGAAGAACTGGGACCTTGAGTATCTGCTGCGGTTGAGTGCGGATGCCGCGCCAGTGCTTACGGAGCATTTGGAGAAATTCGATGCGTACGAGAAGAACCGCATCCTCGAGCGGGTCAAGCATCGTTGGACGAATGGGACGGAGGACTGGCGCAGGAGCAACTGGTCCCGCTGGCAGGCGGCGAAGTGGAAGGAGGAGAACGCGAGCTTGGTGCAGGGGGTTCCATTGCTAGGCAGCCCAGAAGGGACATCAGGGATTTCGGACTATAGTCTGAGCCGCTAATCAACGGAGATTTTTCATCAGGCTAACCGTGGCCTTTTCTTCCGTCGCTACGCGACGGCGAAACTTTGGGGCCGCGTTCGGCGGCTTGAAAGCCGCCGCTATGAATCTTTC
>CAZPNQ010000268.1:0-1704 GCA_964587955.1 uncultured Nitrospira sp. | reverse complement strand
TCGCCGGCGCGCACAAACGTGGCGCTCTTTATTCATCGCGCCGTGCGCCTCATTAGTCTTCGCGTCGAGGACCTCACTGCGGCCTTGTTCGGTGACATGCGCGTCTTGGCTCGCCTCGATGAGTCGGCCCGCGTCGATGAGTCCGCGAGGCGTGCGAAGCGGGCGCGCAGGGGTGGGCGGGTGAGAATAAACAGCCTTTTTGAGCATCCTGAGTTTGATCAATCGAGTTTTTCAGCAGACTGCTAGGGAAATTCGTTCTTCGCAGGGGGCTTTTTTCGTTCTTGTCATTCATCCGCCTAGGTAGGAAACCACGGTTATTAAAATAATGCGGAGGACATACTTCGGCGAGGTGTCGCCGAAGAACCACAGGGACCAAGGCTGTTAGGCCGTGGGGCTTCACCATTTGGTCCATTGTATCCGTGATAAGTTTTGTGGTACCAAACAACCAACGATAGTTTCATGAGAGGGTGAATGACAAAAAAGAAAGAGTCCGCGTCAGAGACTGAATCGAAATCTTCTGCTCCTCGAACAAACCCTGAACCAGTCGCCACCAAGAAAGCCGCCGCTAAGCCGGCGGAACGAGTCACTGCGGTTGAGATGGGAGCGCGTCAGCGGGAAATCTCCGTCTCGGAGTTTTTCACGAAGAACCGGCACCTGCTGGGCTTCGATAATCCCCGCAAGGCACTGCTGACCTGTGTCAAGGAAGCGGTGGATAACGCGCTGGACGCGTGCGAAGAGGCAGGCATCCTTCCCGATGTGACCGTGAGGCTGGAAGTGGTGTCGAACGGCGAACCGATTGCGCCCAGCCAAGCGACCAGGTTCCGTGTCACGGTGACCGACAACGGACCCGGCATCGTTCGCCAGCAAATTCCTAGGATTTTTGCGAAGCTGCTCTATGGATCAAAATTCCATCGGTTGCGGATGAGCCGTGGACAACAGGGCATCGGTATCTCTGCTGCCGGAATGTACGGACAGCTCACGACCGGCAAGCCGGTCAAGATTATTTCTCGGATCGGCCCAAGGGCTGCCGCGCATTTCTTCGAAGTCCAGATCGATACGAAGAAGAATGAACCATTGGTCCACGAGAACAAACAAATCGATTGGGAACAGCCACGAGGCACCCAAGTTACGCTGGAGGTCGAGGGCAAGTATCAGAAGGGCCGGGCCTCGGTCGATGAATGGCTGGAGCAGACTTCGATCGCAAATCCCCATGTCAAACTGATCTACCAAACACCGGAAGGTGAGACGAAAGAGTATCCCCGGACCTATCATGAGCTGCCGCCGCAACCGCGCGAGATCAAGCCGCATCCCTACGGCATTGAATTCGGCATGCTGCTCAAGATGTTACAGGATACGAAGAGCCACACGCTCTCAGGTTTTCTTGCCGGCGATTTTTGCCGCGTCTCTCCGCAATTGGCCGAGGACATCTGCAAGGCTGCCAAAGTGTCACCGACGGCAAAGCCGCGCGACCTGAAGGGGACGGTTGCGGAGACGTTGTACAAATCATTGCAAGAAACAAAGATCATGGCGCCGCCCACCAATTGCATTTCACCGATCGGCGAGAAGGCGATCCTTTCCGGACTCTATAAACAGATCAAGGGAGAGTTTTATACGGCAGTCAGCCGTCCGCCGGCGGTCTATCGCGGCAATTCGTTCATCATCGAGGCCGGGCTCGCCTACGGGAATAGACCTCAGGATCAAAAT
>CAZPNQ010000267.1:0-1710 GCA_964587955.1 uncultured Nitrospira sp. | reverse complement strand
ACCGAATCGGCTGCGATAGGGGGATTAGCCGGCATCAATGCCGCGCGGGCCCTGACAGGGCACCAGTTGATCACACCCCCGCCCACGACCGCGCATGGTTGTCTGGTTTCCCATGTGACTTCATCGGACCCTCGCCACTTCCAACCCATGAACACCAATTTCGGCCTGTTCCCTCCCTTGTCGAACCATCCCAAAGACAAAGAGAAGAAGCGTCGCGCGTTGAGTCAGCGAGCCCTTGAGGATTTTGATTCATGGAAGATGCAATCAAGGCTTTCGTAATGCACCTGCAGGTCGAACGTAACGCGTCACACGAGACCATTCGCAGTTATCGATCCGATCTCCATCAGCTGGCGAGATTTCTTCAACAGACCAAGCAGAAAACTGCGCGCATTCGTGCCGATAGGGTCACCGGCGACCATGTTCGTGCCTACCTCCACAGCTTGGATCGACAAGGCGAGAAAGCTTCATCCTTAGCCAGAAAGCTCGCTTGTCTGCGAAGTTTTTTTCGTTTTCTCGTCCATGAAGGGCGGCTTCATAAGAATCCCACCGAGCATCTCAGAAGCCCCAAGCTCCCAAAACCACTCCCTCGAGTGTTGACAAAGGACGATGCGGCGGCGCTCATGGAGTTTCCGACGGGGCAATCGCCCCTCTCCTTGCGCGATCGCGCTCTGCTGGAAACGATGTACTCGACCGGTGCTCGGGTGAGTGAGGTCGTCGGGATCAATCTCAATGACCTGAACGAGACGGACGGAATCGTGTGTTTGAGAGGGAAGGGACGCAAGGAACGGATAGTGCCGATCGGAGATCTGGCGCTTCATGCGATCCGAGCTTATCGCGCGTCCTTGAAGCCGCCGGCCTCCGGTGGTCCTCAATCGTCTCCGATGTTCTTGAATCATCGTGGAGGCCGAATTACCACGAGGAGCGTCGCTCGAATGGTCTCTCGATACTCCAGCCGTCTCGTCGGTGGGGCGATCAGTCCCCATGCCTTGCGGCATTCCTACGCGACACACCTCCTCGACGAAGGCGCAGATCTCCGATCGATACAGGAAATGCTCGGCCATGCGTCGCTGAGCACGACACAAAAATACACGCATCTGGCGATGGATCAACTTCTCGCGGTGTACGATAAGGCTCATCCCCGAGCACGAGCGGCGGCAGATGTTCTTTCAGGAAAGGACCGGAAATCGTCATGATCATTCGATCGACCACCATCCTGTGTGTCCGCCGCGACGGCCGAGTCGCCATGGGCTGCGACGGCCAAGTGACCGTTGGAACCACGGTGATGAAGCACAATGCCAAGAAGCTACGACGTCTGCATCGCGATCAGGTGCTGGCCGGGTTTGCCGGCGCGACGGCTGATGCCTTTACGCTGTTCGAGAAATTCGAGAGCAAGCTTGAAGAATACCGTGGCAATCTCACCAGAGCGGCAGTGGAACTGGCGAAAGATTGGCGTACGGACCGTGTGCTTCGGCGGCTGGAAGCGCTGCTCGCCGTCGCCGGCCGCGAGCAGTCGTTCATCATTTCAGGAACCGGCGACGTCGTGGAGCCGGAAGACGGCATTGTGGCAATTGGTTCAGGCGGTCCCTACGCCCTGGCGGCTGCCCGAGGACTGTTACGCCACTCCCAACTCGATGCCCCGGTGATCGTCACCGAAGCCATGAAGATTGCGGGTGATATTGACATCTACACCAACCAACAGATTATTGTTGA
>CAZPNQ010000266.1:0-1716 GCA_964587955.1 uncultured Nitrospira sp. | reverse complement strand
TCTTTATTCATCGCGCCGTGCGCCTCATTATTCTTCGCGTCGCGGACCTCGCTGCCGCCTTGCCGAACGGCCTTTTTGACCAGCCTGCGGGCTCTTGTGAAAATAGCTTGCAATGTTTTTTAACCGGTCAACAACGCCCAACGAGCAGCCAGCATTTTTGTGACAGGTCCCGGGTGGCCGGAACCGACGGCTTTCCCATCGATCTGAACAACCCCGAGTACTTCGAGCGTGGTTCCGGTTAGAAACACCTCGTCCGCGCGGTACAGGACGTCAACCGGTATAAGTCGTTCTTCAACGGCGATATTGTCCTTCTTTGCCAACTCTAACACTACGGTTCGTGTGACGCCGGATAGAATTCTCGGACCTTCCGGGGCCGTGATGACGACCCCGTCTTGAACAGCCATCACATTGCTCAGCGCACCTTCCATGACGAAGCCATCTCGAACCAAAATGGTTTCGAAGACGCCGGCTTTCCTCGCTTCTTCACGGGCAAGAACATTGGCCAGGAGGTTGACGCTTTTAATATCACAGCGCCCCCATCGAAGATCCTCTCTGGTACAGACGCTGACGCCGGCGCGGCGGACTTCTGGTGCCAGAGGATGAAATTCTCTGACGGTCATGACCACCGTGGGGGAAATATCGGAGGGAACAATATGCTCACGGGGAGCTATCCCTCTGGTGATCTGAATATAGATCTTGGCATCTTGGTATCCGGCGAGACTGAGTCCTTGTTGGATCCAGCGCGTCCATTGCTGGTTGGTATATGGTTGGCGAAGCGAGAGTTCTCCTGCGCTTCGATTCAGCCGCGCAAGATGTGCGGCAAGCTCGAACGGACCTCCTCGATAGGTGCGAATGACTTCGTAGACGGCGTCTCCAAATTGGAAGCCACGATCATCGATGGAAACAGTGGCTTCTTGCCAGGGAAGGAAGCGGCCGTTGATGAACGCGATGTCGGGCATTGTTTCAATTCTTGGATGGCGACACGGCTTCGATTCTAAACAAGCGCCGATCTTCCGCAGTAAATTTCCACCCCATGCGCTTTTCGAAAATCAACTGATACATCCCTGACTGCACGGCTTTAAACTCGAAGATACGCTGCCCGTTTTCCACTGCGTTATTGCTTGCGATGCGGAGAAACTCATCGCTGAGAAGGGCAAGCCCTTTCGTGTCATAAGACGGCACCCATTGTTCACCTCTGGTGCGATCTTCCCATAGATGGATGACGAATGACTGGTCGACCGTGACCTTGCGGCGATCGCTGCCGTCTAAAGCAAGGTTGTGATCGGTACTTGAACTACTCACGTCAATATCTGATCCGTGTCGTAAGAACGACCGTTCCCTTTACTACATTTTTCGCCGAGGGCCGATCAGAACATCGTTCCCGTCCACCCGGACTTCGTAGCTTCCCACACAGTACCCGCCGCCGTCTGTGCCTTGTCCATTTCGAATATCGAAGGCCAGATCATGCCAAGGGCAGGCAATGACGTACCCTTTGAGTCTCCCTTCGATAAGCGGACCCCCTTCATGAGGACAGCTATTATGGATGGCGTACAACTTTCCTTCGACATTGAACACCGCGATCGGACGATCGTTGATGGTGACAATCTTCGACTTTCCCGGAGGCAACTCATCGATCTGTGCAACTTTTTGAAACCCATCCATCACGCGTATTTCCTCTTGCTGCTTTCTAGCAGGATGCTGAAAAGTCTGCCAGCG
>CAZPNQ010000265.1:0-1720 GCA_964587955.1 uncultured Nitrospira sp. | reverse complement strand
CCGACATTCATTTCGTGCCGGGGAATCCCCGGACGTTCTTGGGGGGGCTGGCCTACTATTTTTAGACATGCGCTCAGGAGGACTGGGTGTGGATCTACCGAAATTATCAAGTTGGCTGTCACGATGGCCGCAACATTAATATTCGCATGTGTCCTCGGCTGGTAACGTACGCAACTTAGCCGATTGTCGCATTCTCGTCACAGGGGGTGCGGGGTTTATCGGAAGCGCCGTCATCTGGAGCCTCAATCGGCGAGGATGTGACAACGTCGTCGTGGCAGATCGTTTGCGCGAGACCGAGAAGTGGCGACACTTATCGCCCCTTCGGTTTCGTGACTATCTCGAAGCCGATCAGTTGCTTCCTCGGCTCCAAAACAATTCGCTTGGAACATTTCAGATCGTCTTGCATTTCGGTGCGTGCTTCTCAACCACCGAGCGCGATGGAAGGCTGAGCGACGAGCTACAAATGAATTTCGGGTCAAAATGTCGTGAGACAGGAGAAGCGAGAATGGAAAAACCAGATGCACCTCAGAGATCAAAAGAAGCCTTAGCGGCAGCGGTGAAAGCCGAGCTGGCGAAACCTATCCAGCCCGGTGAAATCATGCCAATGGACGGGGAGATCGAACTATTTAAGGGACGAGAAACAAAAGATGTTCTCGTCAAGAATGTGGGTGATCGGCCGATTCAAGTGGCCTCGCACTGTCATTTTTTCGAATGCAATCGCATGCTCAAATTTGACCGTGAGCAAGCGTTCGGGTTTCGTCTGGCCATTCCTGCCGGGGCATCAGCCAGGTTCGAACCGGGAGAAGAAAAGAAAGTGTCACTCGTGGCCTTTAGCGGTAATCGCCTTGTATATGGTGTGAACGGATTGACTGAAGGATCGCTGGATGACCCGGAAGTTAAAGCGAAGGCTGTAGCACGTGCCAATAATCGAGGTTTTGGAAAAGAAGGCGGACAGTGAAAATCACGCAAGCAGCATGCATCTTTGAGTGTTCTTATCATCGAGGTTCAACCACGAATTTCCCTTTTTTCCAACGATCCGGCCAACGGTGACGGCTTTGCGCAAATTGGATCGCCGCGCGATCTATGGTGGAGAAATCGACTTCAAACAATGTGGTTACATCATCGGATTGCCCAGCGTCGGGATCGTCGGGTTTCAAACCAGGATAGACGACGTGCATGCGAAGCTGGGCACGCAATTGCGGAAAAACTTACCAGGTACGACCTTCGACAGGGATGCCTTCTCGGCGTCCTATGCGCCGTCTGTTAAAGCAGAAGTGCAGCCGATGAGCGGCTGCTCCGCTATTCCTTTCCATCAACAATGAAATCGGAGTACGATTCAGACCTTGTGGGCCACGCTATGTCCACGGCGGTTTCACCTGGACGCACGCGGAATTTCGAAACGGCGACGCCATTCCCTTAGCGCCGGAGTACATCGCGTACGGCGCGGCCATTCTGAAATGGCCGCAAGGGTTGACTTCCCAACTCCGGGCCACGTATATGGGAGTTCGGCCTCTCAGTGAGGATCACAGCATCAAGGCCAAGGGAATCATCGAACGTTCTTAGGAGGCCGTGCCTATTCTTTTTAAGATCCCTCAATGATGCTGTTGTCAGATGGGTAAAGGTTGGAAGCGGGCGGAAGTGATACATGACCGTGGTCTCTAAGGTAAGGAGTCTCATATGAAACCGACCTCTATTTCACAATTCATTGACCATCATTACC
>CAZPNQ010000264.1:0-1772 GCA_964587955.1 uncultured Nitrospira sp. | reverse complement strand
CCGCCAAGATGGTCTGTTTGGATCTCGATCATCCGGATATCGAAGAATTCATCGAGTGGAAAGTCATCGAAGAACAAAAAGTCGCGGCGATGGTGACGGGTTCGAAGATTTGTGCGCAGCGCCTCAACACCGTGCTGAAAGCGTGTCATACGGTCGATGGTGAGGGCGCTTTCAGGCTGGATCTCGACCAGAAAACCAATCCGGTGTTGCGGGAGGCGCTCACATCGGCCCGTCGGGACATGGTGTCCGAGGCGTATATCCAACGAATGTTTTCGTATGCCCAGCAAGGCTTCACGCACTTTGTGTTTCACGAGTATGATACGAATTGGGATGGCAAGGCCTATCAGACCGTCTCAGGCCAAAACTCGAACAACAGCGTCAGGATTCCCAATGAGTTTTTTGCCGCGCTTGAAACAGACGGCGAGTGGCAACTCAAACGCCGAACGAACGGCAAGGTCTGTAAGACCGTCAAGGCGCGGGAGCTGTGGGACCGGATCGCGTGGGCGGCCTGGATTTGTGCCGATCCGGGCACTCAGTACGATACCGTCATCAACGAGTGGCATACGTGTCCGGAAGACGGTCGCATCAATGCGTCGAACCCTTGTTCCGAATACATGTTTTTGGATGATACGGCTTGTAATCTTGCCTCTCTCAATCTCACGAAGTTTTACACCGCCGACGGGCAATTCGCGCTGGAACATTTTCGCCATGCCGTTCGGCTGTGGACGATCGCGCTGGAGATCAGCGTGTTGATGGCCTCCTTCCCAAGCCGCTCCATCGCCGAAAAGAGCTATCAGTTCCGGACGCTTGGGTTGGGGTACGCGAATTTGGGGACCGTGCTCATGCGTCTGGGGATTCCTTACGATTCGCCCAAGGCCCTGGCGATTTCCGGAGCCATCACGGCCATCATGACCGGGGAGGCCTATGGGACGTCGGCTGAAATGGCCGCCGAATTGTCGCCCTTCCCCGGATACACAAAAAATCGGGAGCACATGCTGCGGGTTATCCGCAATCACCGTCGGGCTGCTTATCAAGCGCCTCATGTGGAATATGAAGGCTTGACGATCACTCCGGCGGGAATCCGCCCCGAGCATTGTCCTCCCGACATGCTTCTTGCCGCCAGACGGGCGTGGGACCATGCGCTCGAATTAGGGGCGGCGTACGGGTATCGTAATGCGCAAGTGACCGTCATCGCTCCAACCGGCACGATTGGGTTGGTCATGGACTGTGATACCACGGGGATTGAACCGGATTTTGCACTGGTGAAGTTTAAGAAACTAGCCGGTGGAGGGTACTTCAAGATCGTCAATCAGAGTTTGCCGCTTGCCCTGGCCAACCTCGGCTATACGGACCAGCAAACGCAGGATATCGTCCGGTACTGTGTCGGTGCTCAGACGCTGAAAGGCGCACCGTTCATCAATCACGACACGTTGCGTCAAAAAGGATTCGACGATGCAGCCCTGGGTCGTTTGGAAAGCGGCTTGGGACAAGCGTTCGAAATTCAGTTCTCCTTCAATAAATTTACACTCGGAGACGCGTTCTGCGTGGAAAAACTTGGTTTAACCGAGGCACAACTGCAAGAAACGAATTTCAATATGCTGAAGGCCCTCGGCTTTACGCAGGAAGAAATCGCCGCCGCAAACGATTTCTGCTGTGGGACGATGACGGTGGAAGGCGCGCCGCATTTGAAGGTCGAACACCTCGCGGTCTTCGACTGTGCCAATCGGTGCGGTCGAATCGGGCAACGCTCAATCGCCGTCGATGCACATATC
>CAZPNQ010000263.1:0-1842 GCA_964587955.1 uncultured Nitrospira sp. | reverse complement strand
GGATCGGCACGATTTCGCTCACGCCGAGTTCCGTTGCCTTTTGAATGACCCAGTCCATTTTCTCGCCCTTGAGCAACGTCTGTCCAAGTATCAGAGAGGGAGCGATCGATGCCGGCTGGGTCATGGTCTCAATGATTTGTCCGGTCAAGCTCTGCTTTGTGACGTCCGTAATCTTCGTACGATACCGGCGGCTCATTCCGTCGCCGAACAAGACAATCTCGCCGACTTTGATGCGCAAGCTGTCTCGGAGATGCACGAGCACATCGCCTGTAACTGATATCGTCTGCTGACCAATGCAATCAGGGGAAACGAAAAACACGGGCATGAGTGACTCTGCGGGGGACAACCCGGATGGGCGGGACAGATTACTCGAAGAAGGTCTTCATCTTATCGAAGAAGCCGTCGCCGTTGGCTTCCATAGACATACCGCTCTCTTTCGCGTACTCCATCAGCAGTTCCTTTTGCTTGGCTGTCAATTTGGTGGGAATTTGGATCTTGATCGTATAGACCTGATCGCCTGTCGAGCCTCCCTTTAGGCTTGGAATCCCTAACCCTTTAATGCGAAGGACCTTGTCATGCTGCGTGCCGGGCGGCACTTTAATGACGGTTGCCCCCGTGAGGGTCGGGACTTCCACTTTTCCACCGAGTGTGGCCGTAACGAGATTAACCGGTACATCACAGGAGATATCGAGGCCTTTGCGATGAAAGATTTGATGGGGCCTCACGGTGACGGCAACGTACAGGTCGCCGGGAGGGCCGCCATTAGGGCCATGTTCTCCTTCATTGGACAAACGAAGGCGCATGCCGGTCTCGATACCGGCTGGAATATGGACGGCGATGGTGCGCTCTTTGTAGACCCGTTGGCGTCCCTGGCAGGCCGAGCAGGGGTCTGTGACGAAGTGACCGGTGCCTTCACATTGACCGCAGGGCCGGCTGACGCTGAAGAATCCCTGCTGGAAACGAAGTTGCCCCGCGCCTTTGCAGCTACCGCATGGTTTGATGGCTGTTGCCGATTTCGCCCCAGTCCCCTTACAATCGATGCAGATTTCCCAGCGCGGAATTTTGAGTTTGGCCTCTTTCCCGTAGACGGCTTCCTCAAACGTAATTTCGAGGTTGTACTGGAGATCGTTGCCACGTTCGGCCCGAGTTGCTCCGCCTGCTCGCGCTTGGCCGAAAAAGTCCTCGAAGATATCGTTGAACACGTCCCCGAATCCGCCACGGTTGAAATCGAACCCGTCAAAGCCGGGTCCGCCCTGTTGTGCCCCGGCGTGACCGAACATGTCGTAGCGTTTCCGCCGTTCCTGATCGCTCAGCGTTTCATAGGCTTCGTTGATTTCCTTAAATTTTTCTTCGGCGGATTTCTTCTGCTGCTCTCCGACGTGGAGGTCCGGGTGGTGCTGGCGGGCCAGTTTCCGGTAAGCCTTTTTGAGGTCGTCGTCGGACACATTCCGATCGACACCGAGGGTTTCGTAGTAATCGCGTTTCGACACGGCCATTGTGTATGCGAGAAGTAATCGTCCGAGTTCCCGGTCACGCCGAGAACTCGGATGCTCTGATGCGATATTCTATGCTATTTCTTGTCTTTGTCTACTTCTTCAAATTCTGCGTCCACGACCTTCTCATCGGTCTTGGTCTCGCCGGTGCCGCTGGTTGTTGATGCGTCAGGTTGCGGACCCGGAGATGCGGCTGCTTTCTTGTACATCGCTTCGGCTAACTTGTGCGACGCCGTCATGAGCGACTGCGTTGCCGATTCGATCGCTTCGGCATCGGTCCCCTCAAGCGCCTTCTTGACGGCTGCGACGGCATCCTGGATTTTCGTCTTTTCCTCGGCGGAAACTTTGT
>CAZPNQ010000262.1:0-1843 GCA_964587955.1 uncultured Nitrospira sp. | reverse complement strand
CGAAGCCGATGGTCAGGCTGTTCCAGAGACTGAGGCTGCGGTGGAGGGTTTCGGGGGCCTTTGCAGTGGGCGCAGGAAAAGACGTAGCCGGACTTTCTTTCAGCAACATGTCAGACCTCTCTGCCTCTGCAGCAGGCCTGACGGATCCGGTACGGAATCAACGATGGAATGGAAATGCATAACGAAGCCTCCTAACCGGCCGGGATAAGTTCCGAAAGGCCATGTACCTCTGTACATGATCTCCCGGGCTTTTATCCCTCCGTGGAGTCTCGTTATGCGAGACCGGAAACTCTCGGACCAGACACTCACCGTAACGGGAGCCGGAACCCTAGTTTCCCCTTTATGCGGCCCTTCATACGACCTTGCCGCAGCAAAGTCAAGCAGATTTTTTCCAATTGCGTGTGCGGCCCTCCGCTTTCACCCGCCATTTGCTCTCCTCTCAGATCAGCACTTAAAACTGACCTACGCGATGAACCTGCCGACATTTGAGAAGAAGGGGATGACAATTCTGGAGCGTTTTACATTGGTGATTGATGTCGGCAAGTAGAACAGATTTTAGATGCGGTATTCCCGCCGGATCGGAGTGACCAACGGCGAATGTCTCTTGAGAACTCAAAGGAAGGCATTCAGGATGAGGAAAGCTTCATCAGGAGCAGACCACTGACGATCAAGACCGCTGCCAGTATGCGCATCGGAGTTGCGGACTCCCCAAGAAAGAGGATGCCTATAACAAATGCGCCAACAGCCCCAATTCCCGTCCAAATTGTATAGGCTGTCCCCAAGGGAATTGACCTCATTGAGATCGAAAGCATAATCAAGCTTATAACCAGGCTCGCAATCGTGATGAGCGAGTAATTGATTTTCGTGAAGCCATCAGACAGCTTCATGGTGAACGCCCAAGCAACCTCCAGCAATCCCGCAAGAATTAACAGTATCCAGGCCATGTGCGCCCCCTTTTAAAGAGCCGGGTTGTCGGATTCGTTAATTCATAATCTGGAGTCGTCCAACCTGACCACGAATTGTAACCATCTTTCTAGTTGGTTATTAGAGATGAATTTGCATCAGAAATCCCTCTCGACACCCGCAATAAGCTTGAAAGACAACGATTGTGAAGCTCAATCGCTCCTCTCGCTCCCGTCCCCTCTAGGGATTTGAATCAAGATGGCCCTGGCTGCAAACATACGCTCTCGCTGCGCCGCCGATTCGCACTCCTTCAAGAACCAGGGAAAGTTGTCCGCCTGAAGGAGATTGGCATTCACCGGAAGGTTCTAGAACGGCAAAACTTTTCTCACGTCTTGTTGCAATCGAACCAGATCATACTTCAATAGAAAATTGATCCTGAACCCCTCTCCTGACACATCGTCCTTGTTAACTCGTTGCCCCCACAGAAATCCTCCTCCGAGCGTCACTCCTTCCACGGGGCTATACATGAGATTACAATCAAGATACTGCGTTCTTTTGTAGGTGTCGGCTGGCGAGATCTCCGTTGTATTGACTTGAAGGTAACCATAGGTCACCGTTGATCGCCAGTGATCATTCCAAAAATGTTGGAGAGCGGCATAGCCCCCGTACGCCGGCTGTGCCTGTATGCTTCCCACAAAATCATAACCCGCATCGAGATTGAGATTCCTCGTGTCGTTGAAGTACCGGGAAATCCCTTCTCCATACACACCTTGAAACACTATATTGTCTCGACCCCATAGCCGTATGAGCCCCGATGTCATCACTCCGTATCCGAATACGTGGTCCGATTGCCCAGATCCCATGACTCCTCCGACCGATCGAAAAAGTCCGGCGGTGTTGAAGTGATAGTCATCGGTTTCATACCGATACCGGAGCACAA
>CAZPNQ010000261.1:0-1874 GCA_964587955.1 uncultured Nitrospira sp. | reverse complement strand
CGGATATTTCGATCAAATGGGTCAATCGGCCGATCACGCGCGACATACGGGCCATGACCTTATCGCCTAATCCCGCACCTAAGGAAATCATCAGGAAAAAAACGCCGGTTCGAGCCACAGCTCTTCCTGCTCCACGATGTTCGATCGAGAAGAAGAAGTAGAACAGCACTGAACCGACTCCGAGCAAGATAATGAGCGCGTTGAGATTGCTGGCCGGACTGAGCAGATTCATCGAGAAGGTGAGGCCGTCCGGCCCCGTCATCGACAATAGCGGCCGAACGGTATCCTCGATTTGCTTCAAGATGAACGAGGAAATCGTTCGTGGAATCGCCAATCCCGCTCCCATCCCGACGATGAAGGCGAATGCATACCGAGACATCCAGGCAACTTTTGGCACATATCGGGTCAGCATGAGCATCCCGATGGCGACCGGAATCAGGAGAGCGATCTCTCCATTTTCCATAATCGGCTTGACGATCAAATGGAGGACGACGCTATCGTACGTCTTCACAATGATGTATCCGAGCGAAACCCCCACATAGAGATGTTCCGCGAATTTGAAAAGAGGATTGTCCCTGTAGAGGAACGAGAAGATGAAGAGGGTCAACCCCGTCGCAACCCAAGCCCCCAGTACCGTCGCATCCATGACCACTCCACAATGACTGATAAAGGCGTTGGAGGTTTGAGGCTAAAGGTCCGAAAAACTCTTCGTGGTAACCCTCTGGCCTCCAACCTCCTGCCTCAATGTCTGACCTGCTGCCGCAGTGAAAAATAAAACAGATTGCAGATGGCCACCAGCACGATGATGGCAATGTGCGTGGCAGACTGCGCATCCATTCCGGCCACGGCTTTGCCCTTCTGGCCGACCAGACTTTCATATTCCGCTGCCCCGCGGAGGCCGCCAATGAGGCCATTGATCTGCCCACTCCGCAGCAATGGATACAATCCCGGCGCCATGACTCCCGTGCAACCACCACCGAGTTCGAACTTATATTTGTCTTTCCCGAACACATACCACTCTTCAACCCCTGGGCGTCCTGCGCCCAAGCAGACCACGTAGTCGACATCTTTCAGGCTGCGCACACCGTTCAAGATCGGCAAGTCCTTCGTGGGTTTGCCGCCATAATCGCTGGGAAATGCCGAATAGAGATCTTGCCCCATATTGATGATCACAGCTTGCTGACCCGGACTCCATCCAAGAAATACATAATCTTTGCCGTTTTCTTTTCCCATCTCTTGGGCGACTTGCGTCACCAGCTGATCTGCCATACCGGTGCCGCTCACCCACAGCGTCATCGCGACGACCCGAAGGTTTTTTCGAAATGCGTGTTTCAGGAGAGCGATGGCTTGCGGGTACAGCTCGGGTTTGGAGGCTGGGTCAAAATCGATCGACAGCAGGAAAACCGAACGTTCCGGCAGCGATTCGATATGGTCGTAGACACTTTGTACTTCCGAGGTAATTCGGATCGGCAAACCGATCGGATAGAGCAACGGTAGGAGTGTGCAAAGACCGATCACCACGAAAATGATCCGCCGATCGATCTTGAGCATTCTTTCAGAAAACGTCATGGCTCGTTCCTCGTGAAGCGTGAAGTGTATCTCGCGGGCGAACGACGAGATACGAGATACGAACGACGCTTCAAGTTATTCCTTACCGCCGCCAAGATACGACCGTTCCACTCCGAAGATGATTTTAAACGACAAGGCGATGGCTCCGAGACTGACCCCGATCAAAATGGCCCGCCGCACGGATGAATTGAGCACATTCAGAATCCATGACGACACATCACCGCTTAGGGGAATCAGGTACTCACCCAGTGGCACACGCCCCATCATGACGATCACGGCCGCCACCAAGAGCACTCCCGCTTCCC
>CAZPNQ010000260.1:0-1890 GCA_964587955.1 uncultured Nitrospira sp. | reverse complement strand
ATCGATAATTCTCTCGCGGACCAGTTGGTCAAGTCGGTCTAAATCGCAAGTTTCCTGTGTCGCCTCGTTCTTGATCGTGACGAGTACGACGTAGTTATGCCCATGACCGTTCGGATTATTACATTTTCCGAACGCAGCCCAATTCTCTTCAGGCGAGAGCCGATCGGTATGAAGCCTATGAGCGGCGCAAAATCGATAGCGCTTCGTCACGTGTACTGGTGACATTCGATGCGTATCTCTCGTGGACGGTAAAAATAGCAAGGACCGCTCGTGCCCCGAGCGGTCCTTGCCGAAAAGGCCATTGTCGGCATTCTAACGGCGACCCAGCGACCGCGCTTATGCGCTGAACGAGCTGCCGCAGCCGCACGTGGTCTTGGCTTGAGGATTCTTGATCGAAAATCCGGAGCCTTGCACGCTGTCGACATAGTCGACTTCCGCACCTTGGAGCAACGGAGCGCTCTGAGAATCCATAATGAGCTTCACGTCACCCTTTTCGATGATCGTGTCGTCTTCGGCCATTTTGGATTCAAAGGCCATCCCGTATTGGTAGCCATGGCACCCGCCTCCGCGGACATACACCCGCAATCCGACGATGTCTTTTTCCTCGGCCATCAATTCCTTGATTTTCTGCTCCGCCACCTGCGTGATTGTAACCATCGTCTTCCTCCTCTATAGATCAATCCAACCCGTACCACCGGGCTAGAACGTTAGTCTAACACCTCTCTCTCGAATATCAACCCCACGCTTCCGTGGTCGTTGTTGTTGGATTCTCCCATTTGGCTTCCGGCACACGCACCACGACATCCCCCAAGACCCTCGCTTGACATGCAAGGCGATGCCATGACTCCGTCAATGCTTCTCGATCCAGCAAGTCTTGCTCATCGAAATCAATCTCCGAGAGGTGTTCATGCCCCACCTGGACCTCCACGCGGCAGGTCGTACAGGAAGCATTTCCTCCACAATCGTGGTTCAACCGAAACCCCAATTCTTTTGCAGCATTGAGGAGGGAAATGTTCTCTTCCACTTCCCCGCTTCGCCCGTCTGAATGAAGAAATGTCACCCGCGGCATGACTCCTCCTAAGAATAAGCAACCATCCCTGCCGCCGGCGCTTCCTGATAGGGACATCTTTGCAGTCGAATGTGATCTTCATATTCGTGGCGGAACAGCTTCAGACTGCTTTGGACCAACACGGAGGCTCCGGTGACGAGGGTGCAGTAACCGGTCCCTTTGACGAATCCACACAGTTGGAGCAGACTGTCCAAATCCTTTTGAGTGCCCTGTCCCGATTCAATTTTGGTCATCAAGGCAGCTAAGTTGATGGTTCCCATTCGGCACGGGGGACACTGGCCGCAACTCTCGCTCTTGAAAAAATTGGAAAAGTGTAGGGTCTTGGCCACCATGCACGTTGCATCATCGACAACAATCACACCGGCGGATCCTAGTCCAGTGCCGGCCTTCTTCAACGAATCGAAATCCATGGGAAGATTCAGCTGATCCGCCGTCACCATTGAAAACGCCGGACCACCCGGGAAAACCGCCTTGATCTTGCGGCCGTTGGGCACTCCCCCGCCACATTGCTCAATCAGATCTCGAATCGTTACGCCCATCGGCATCTCGTACACACCCGGTCGATTGATCGCTCCACTCAATGAGAACATCATTGTGCCGGGACACTTTTCCGTCCCCGTCTGGATAAACCATCCGGCACCTTTATGAAGAATACGCGGAATGTTGCACAGCGTCTCCACGTTATTGACTAAGGTCGGTTTGCCATAGAGACCGAAATCGGTCGGATAAAACGGCGGTTTCTGACGCGGCATCGCCGGACGGCCCTGCATGGACTCGAGCATCGCTGTTTCTTCGCCGGCGACGTAGCTTCCATGGCCTTC
>CAZPNQ010000259.1:0-1902 GCA_964587955.1 uncultured Nitrospira sp. | reverse complement strand
TTTTCTTTGTTTACTTTCAATTTAAGTTTTCGATCTAACCACTTTGTTACGCTTTCAAGTACACGCTTTGCGGAAGCTTCAGATTGAACATAAATGTTGCAATCATCCGCATACCTTACGAATTTGTGGCCTCTTTCTTCAAGCTCCATATCAAGTTCTGTGAGTAATATGTTTGAAAGTAGCGGAGAAAGTGGACTTCCCTGAGGAACACCTTCTGTACGTGAATTCACCACCCCATTACTCATGATCCCTGCGTTTAAGAATGCTCGAATAACTCGTAACAAACGCTTGTCCTTTATATGCCTTGCTAATCTTGACATTAAAATATCATGATTTACTCGATCAAAGAACTTCTCCAAATCAACATCCACAACAAAACAACGCCCTTCAGCTACGTATGCACTCGCCCGCTTCAACGCATCATGTGCGCTTCTTTCAGGGCGAAAACCATAACTAAAATCTGAAAAAGTTGTTTCAAAATACGGTTGCAAAATTTGGAGAATTGCTTGTTGAAAAATTCTGTCCACAACAGCGGGAATTCCAAGCTGCCGGCTTCCACCGTTTGGCTTAGGTATTTCCACTCCACGTACTGCTTGTGGCACATAACTCCCATCAAGAAGAGATGCAATTAACTTATCTTTATTTGTTTTAAGAAATTCAAGCGACGCTTCAACGGTCATGCCATCAATACCAGCCGCTCCCTTATTTCTCTTCACTTTCAAATAAGCATTGTTTAGATTGTCTCTGTTACATATTCTCTCCATTAAATCTTCAGATAAGGCTCGTTTCTTTTCCCCCGCTAACAATGACTGCGTCACCTCGATATCAATTGTTTCATTTCCGACTTCACAATTTAATACGTGGCTTCTTTCCGAATTTATCTGACTTTTATCATTGTGTAAGAGTGACAAGTATGCTCCTTAGGTTTAAAAGTTCGGCCCTTCATGAATGTTACGTAACATTCACTTAATATGGCCTCTGCTGACTTCTCATAATTCATCGGAAAACATCACTGCTTACCTAGTTCTTCGCAGAACAAATTATGAGATCTCCCCGGGTCAGTCATGAATCTTTCGTTCGGTTGGCACCAAATGCACTTTTACTTTATCCGAATGACTATTCGGTTTCGCAGTCCAACGCCCGCTCACCGTAAAGTAACAGCCTGATTATCTGGTGTCTGTTAGTTGCCTCCAAACTTTGCCTCGGTCCCTTCAGATTCTGCCTCGCGGCAGACACCCTGACCTTAAGCTATGCAGTTCCGGTCATCACGGCCTGCTTAGGACTTTCACCTTTTAGATTCATGCCCTGCCGGGCGCACATCGAGTAGGAGGCAGCCTCACGGCTGCCGACCTCTCACACCACCGTACGTACTTGCGTATACGGCGGTTCCTTTAAACGTTTACTTGCTGATATAATTTTGCGAGACTAAGTAATTTACGATTCTCTAACCATTTATTGTTCATCGCTTGCTGCGCTTGTGGTGTTCTGGAAATTCGCCATTTACCTTTACCTGAGCAGGCAATTAACCATGCAGAAGGTTCTGGAACTCCTAGCTTAATAAGAAATGAGGCTACAGTTTTAGGAAGTTTACATTGCTGTAAACGAAAACATCTTAGCCGTCTTCTTATCCATCCATCTAACTCTTTAAATTTACTAACTCCACTTGATAAACGAAAATATTGTAGCCAACCACGAATTAACGGATTTAATTTCAATATCATTTCTTCTATTGGAATGGGCGTCCGCCTTTTACTAAGAGCGGTTACTTTTGCTCGAAACCTCTCAATGCTTTGTTTAGCCACATATAATCTACCATCAGATAGAATTTGATAACCAAGGAATTTGCGCTCACTTACTATTGTAGCAGAGCTCTTTTCTTTGTTTACTTTCAATTTAAGTTTT
>CAZPNQ010000258.1:0-1905 GCA_964587955.1 uncultured Nitrospira sp. | reverse complement strand
ATTCCAGCGCCATTTTCTTCGGCAGCCCGCACTGATGAAGGCGCAACTCAGGTCCGACAACGATCACCGTACGGCCGGAATAATCGACGCGCTTACCCAACAAATTCTGACGGAACCGTCCCTGCTTTCCTTTCAGCATGTCGCTCAAGGATTTCAGCGGACGTTTGTTCGGACCACGAATCGCACGCCCTCGGCGACCGTTGTCGAAGAGAGCATCGACCGCTTCCTGCAACATTCGCATTTCATTTCTGATGATGACCCCGGGCGCCTTCAGCTCCATCAATCGTTTCAACCGATTATTCCGATTGATCACACGACGATAGAGGTCATTCAGATCGGAGGTGGCAAACCGTCCTCCATCAAGCGGAACCAGTGGACGCAACTCCGGCGGCAGTACCGGAATGACGTCCATGATCATCCATTCTGGTTTATTTCCGGACTTGCGGAACGCCTCCAGTACTTTCAAGCGCTTGGCGTACTTCTTCTTCATAGCTGCCGACGTCGACGCCTTGGCTTTCACCTGTAGGTCGTCCCATAGGGCATTGATATCGATCTTCCTCAGCAAATCTCGGATGGCCTCCGCACCGATTCCGACCTTAAACCCGCTCGTACCGAACTCAGAAACCAGGGTGCGCAGCTTATCCTCCGGCACCAACTCTTTTTCCGTTAGATCGGTTGAGCCCGGATCCACACACACATAACTTTCGAAATAGAGGATTTTCTCGAGCTGCTTGAGACTCATATCAAGCAAGGTGCCGATCCGACTCGGGACACCCTTCAAAAACCAAATATGGGCGACGGGCGCCGCCAGCTCGATATGCCCCATGCGCTCACGACGAACCTTGGATTGAATCACCTCGACACCGCATTTGTCGCACACGATCCCGCGGTGCTTCATGCGCTTGTACTTCCCGCAATTGCACTCCCAGTCCTTGGTAGGACCGAAGATCTTGGCGCAAAACAACCCGTCTTTTTCCGGCTTGAACGATCGATAATTGATCGTTTCCGGTTTCTTGACTTCACCATACGACCACGATCGAATTTTCTCGGGCGATGCAATGCGAATCCGCATCGAATCGAACGACACCGAATCACGTTGTTTTTCAAACAGTGTATATACGCCTTCCAAGGTAGTGACCTCCTCTGATGCCGGTTTCAGCCGGCACAAGCGTGTTAGTCTTGTGTCTTGACCAACTCTACATCGAGTCCCAAGCTCTGTAACTCCTTGACCAACACATTGAACGACTCAGGCAACCCAGGTTCGAGGAACGGCTCACCTTTGACAATCGCTTCATACATGCGCGACCGACCCGGCACATCGTCTGATTTGACGGTTAAGAACTCTTGCAGAGTCGATGCCGCCCCATAGGCCTGCAAGGCCCAAACTTCCATTTCTCCCAACCGCTGACCTCCGAATTGAGCCTTCCCGCCCAGAGGCTGCTGGGTCACGAGAGAATAGGGGCCGATAGATCGTGCATGGATCTTATCGTCCACCAGATGGTGGAGCTTCAACACATACATGTATCCCACGGTGACCGGGCTGCCAAACGGCTCGCCTGTCTTGCCATCGATGAGCTGAGACTGGCCGCTTACCGGCAGTTTTGCCTTTTTCAATAAATCCTTAATTTCTTTCTCCGCGGCGCCGTCGAATACAGGACTGGCTACTTGGATACCCAAGGCCTTAGCCGCCCATCCCAGGTGAGTCTCTAAAATTTGCCCGACGTTCATACGGGACGGCACACCCAATGGATTCAGCACGATTTCTACTGGAGTCCCATCCGGCAGGTAGGGCATATCTTCTTCGGGTAAGACCCTGGACACGACACCCTTATTGCCGTGGCGACCGGCCATCTTGTCGCCGACCTGAATTTTTCGCTTCATCGCGATGTAGACCTTGACGAGCTT
>CAZPNQ010000257.1:0-1952 GCA_964587955.1 uncultured Nitrospira sp. | reverse complement strand
TCGCGCGCGAGGAGGCCGAGCGGCACCAAAACGACTACCTGGGGACCGAACATCTCGTCCTGGCCATACTTCGTGAATCCGATGGCATCGCCCTTATGATTCTGAAAAAAATGGGGCTGTCTACCGAGCAGATTCGGTTGGAAATCGAACGGAATTTGCCCGGTGGTGGGACTACCATGACATTCGGGGAGATCCCCTTCAGCCCACGGGTAAAGAAAGTGATCGAATATGGGGTCGAAGAGGCCCGCCTGCTGGGTCACAACCATATCGGCAGCGAGCATCTTCTTCTCGGTCTCCTCCGGGAAGAAGAAGGGATCGGTGGAAAAATCCTCCGGAGTCTAGGGGCAAATCTATTAACCGCGCGGCAATTGACCGTGACGTTTCTGCGAAAGTCCGCTCCGCGCGAACGGGATCGGAAGAGCAATACTCCGGCGCTCGATGAATTCGGCCGCGATTTGACCCAGTTAGCTCAAGAAGGCCAACTCGACCCGGTGATCGGCAGGGCCGATGAGATTGAACGGGTCCTGCAGATACTCAGTCGGAGAAGTAAAAACAATCCCGTGTTGATCGGAGAATCCGGTGTCGGGAAAACCGCCATCGTCGAAGGGCTCGCTCAACGCATCATTCAATCTGAAGTCCCCGACAATCTCCTTTCTCGTCGGGTCATCGCATTGGATCTGGGGTCTCTCGTCGCCGGCACCAAATACCGTGGGCAGTTCGAGGAGCGTCTCAAGGTCGTGATGAAAGAAATTGTTCAAGCCGGCAATATCATCATTTTCATCGACGAGCTGCATACACTGGTTGGGGCCGGAGCCGCAGAGGGATCCATCGACGCCTCGAATATGTTGAAGCCGGCCCTGTCGCGAGGCGAGATCCAATGTATCGGTGCTACGACGTTGGATGAATATCGAAAGCACATTGAAAAGGATGGCGCCTTGAAGCGACGGTTCCAGCCGATCCATGTGCAGCCGCCCAATCTCGACGAAACCGTCCGCATCATCCAAGGGCTTCGGGATCGATACGAAGAACATCACGGAGTGGAGATCACGGAAGACGCCATCGTCGAGGCCGTCAAGTTGTCGGATCGGTATATCACCGATCGGTTCCTTCCGGACAAGGCCATAGATTTGATCGACGAAACCGGATCACGGGCGAAGCTTCAGACCTATGCCCTTCCTTCTGAGTTGAAAGCGATGGAGCAAGAGCTGAAAAAAGTTTCACGAGAGAAGGAGCTCTCTATCTCCATGCAGAATTTCGAGGAAGCCGTACGGCATCGTGAGGAAGAGGAGCGCCTGCGTAAGTTGCTCGATGAATCCAAACGAGAATGGAAAAAGAATCAGGAAAAAAACAAGCCTGTGATCGGTAAAGAGGATGTCGCCTACGTGGTCTCAAAGATGACCGGTATTCCGCTCTTTAAGCTGGAGGAAGAAGAGTCCAACAAACTCTTGCGCATGGAAGAGTTTCTCCATAAGCGGGTGGTTGGTCAAAATGAGGCGATTTCGGCGGTTGCCCGCGCCATTCGGAGATCTCGTGCCGGCTTGAAGGAAGCTCGGAAACCGATCGGCTCGTTCATTTTCTTGGGGCCGACGGGCGTGGGAAAAACGGAATTGGCCAGAACATTGGCAGAGTTTTTGTTCAACAGTGAAGATGCGCTGATCCGTGTCGATATGTCCGAATACCAGGAGAAGTTTACGAGTTCTCGACTCTTTGGAGCCCCTCCCGGCTATGTAGGATACGAAGAAGGGGGGCAGTTGACCGAGAAAGTTCGACGGCGGCCCTATTCCGTCGTGTTATTCGATGAAATCGAGAAGGCGCATCCGGATGTGTTCAATGTCCTCCTCCAGGTGTTGGATGACGGAGTATTGACCGATAGCCTCGGACGAAAGGTAGATTTCAAGAATACGGTCGTCATTATGACGTCCAATATCGGGACGAAAATGATTCAGAAGGGT
>CAZPNQ010000256.1:0-1995 GCA_964587955.1 uncultured Nitrospira sp. | reverse complement strand
GAATGCGAGAAAAATCTTTCCGCTCGACGAACTCTTGCAGAGTCGTTTCGGACATGCCTACTCCTCCACACTGGTTGGCGGTGAACAACCGTCCTCAGTCATGACGCATTCTCGAAATACCGATTCCTCTCGGCCTACGGCAAATAGCGAACGCGCCATGACAATGACGGACTAGCTTTGCTTACTTGATTTCGACCTTGGCACCGCTTTCTTCGAGCTTCTTCTTCATCGTATCGGCTTCTTCCTTAGCCACACCAGTCTTGACCGGCTTCGGCGCGCCCTCTACGAGATCCTTGGCTTCCTTCAAGCCGAGACTCGTAAGCTCCCGCACCACCTTAATGACTTGGATCTTCTTGTCAGCCGGTGCCGACGCAAGAATGACGTCGAATGCCGTCTTCTCTTCGGCAGGAGCAGCTGCGCCACCGCCTGCTGCCGGAGCCGCGGCCATCGCGACCGGCGCCGCCGCCGTCACGCCAAACCGCGATTCAAGCCCCTTTACCAGTTCGGCCAGGTCGAGCACGCTCATACCCTCAATAGCCTTAATCAATTCCTCCTGTGACAACTTTCCCTCTGTTGCTGGCATGTCCCCTTCTCCTTTCCGTTTATCTTGAATGGCTGCAATGACTCGTACAAATTTCGACAAGACCGCACTCAACGTATAGACGACACCACGAATCGGCCCTTGCATGGCCGAAAGCAACATGGCGATGAGCACTTCTTTCTTTGGCAGCATCGCAACGGCGGCCAGTTCAGCCGGCTGAAGGATTTTGCCCTCCAGCACCCCGGCCGTCATCCGAATCTTCTCTTCTCGCTTTTCAGCGCTTATAAAATCCTTCAGCACCTTTGTCGGCAATACCGGATCGTCGTAGCCGATGACCACTCCGGTTGGCCCCTTGAGATGTGCCTTAAGCCCGGCCAATGTCGTCCCCTCGGCAGCGCGCGCCGCGAGCGTATTTTTGACGATTCGATATTCGGCCTTCGCCCCTCGGAGCTGCTTGCGCAACTCGGTGACCTGGTTGACCGGAAGACCGACGCATTCCGTCAAGATGGCCAGCCGCGCGCGACCGAATTTTTCGGTCAACTCCGCCACTGCCGTAACCTTCTCTTCCTTCTTCATCGCTCCCTCTTTCGTCGTTAATCGCTGTTCGTTAACCGTTAACCGATGACGATGTACGATTGACGTTCAACGTCCCTCAGCTCCACTGCTTCGTCAGCGCAATGGTATCCAATTTCACACCAGGACCCATCGTGCTTGCTATCGTGGCGCTCTTGAGATAACGCCCCTTGCAGGAGGCGGGTTTTGCCTTGATGACGGATTCAATGATGGCTGATGCATTGTCGTACAGCTTCGTAGGATCGAAGGACACTTTTCCGACCGGCACATGCACGATACCGGCTTTCTCAACCTTGAACTCTACACGCCCCTTTCTAATGTCGGCGACTGCTTTTCCAACCTCGAATGTCACCGTGCCGGTTTTTGGATTCGGCATGAGTCCACGAGGCCCGAGCACCTTACCAAGTTTTCCGACGGACGCCATAAGGTCCGGTGTGGAAATCGCGCAGTCGAAATCCATCCATCCGCCTTTGATTTTTTCCATCAGGTCGTCAGCCCCCACGTAGTCGGCTCCCGCTTGCCTCGCCTCCTGTTCTTTTTCACCTTTGGCAAACACCAGGACGCGAACCTTTTTCCCCGTTCCGTGGGGAAGCGAAGCCGTCCCTCGGACCAGTTGATCGGAGCGCTTCGGATCGATTCCCAGCCTGAGCGCGAGATCGACCGACTCGTCAAACTTCGCATAAGCCGACCGCTTCACGGTCTCCACGGCATCACGCAACCCATAGACGCGCGGCTCGATATTCTTGACCGACGCATTCATTTTCTTTCCCATAACCGGACTCTCCTTCGATCCCGACATTAACCTTGGATGACGACACCCATGCTTCGGGCAGTCCCTTCGATGATTTTGGCCGCCCCTTCTACATCAGCCGCGTTCAGAT
>CAZPNQ010000255.1:1514-2015 GCA_964587955.1 uncultured Nitrospira sp. | reverse complement strand
GTGAACTCATCAAGCAATATCAGCAGCATGACAAGGATTCCGGATCGCCGGAAGTCCAGATTGCCGTGTTGACCAACCGGATCACCTATCTCACTGAACATTTCAAAAGCCATAAAAAGGATCACCACTCCCGGCGCGGATTGTTACAGCTGGTCGGGCGCAGACGACGTTTGCTGGACTATCTCCGTGATGTGGATGACGCGCGTTATCGAACCGTGATCGATCGACTCGGCATTCGTAAGTAACCGGTCAGACTAACAGCGGCGTTTACCGGCGCCCTAGGAGCCTGTCCGACAGTGCATCTGCCGGCACCTTCTTCGCCTCGTCACGAAGGCAATGGCGGACAGGCTCCTGGTATCGCTTGAATATTCTGCAGATGAACACCGACATGCGCTCACACGAAGTATTATCAAGTGACTAAGCAGCGCAGACATTCATTTGTACGCGTCACTTGTCGTCGAGCGCATCTCAGTGGGCATCTGTGGATCTAACCAGAGGAGA
>CAZPNQ010000255.1:0-1504 GCA_964587955.1 uncultured Nitrospira sp. | reverse complement strand
GGAGATCATAGATGGTACACGTCATAGAAGTAGACATTGCAGGTCGGACCCTCCGCCTCGAGACTGGGCGCGTCGCAAAGCAGGCTGATGGATCGATTTGGGCATCGTATGGTGACACAGTCGTCCTGGCAACGGCCGTGGCTGCACAAACCGCTAAGCCGGGTATCGATTTCCTTCCGTTGACCGTCGACTACCAAGAAAAGGCCTATGCGGCCGGAAAAATCCCTGGCGGTTATTTCAAGCGGGAAGGTCGACCGGCTGAAAAGGAAGTCCTCACAAGCCGTTTGATCGACCGTCCGATCCGCCCATTGTTTCCCGAAGGCTACTATTACGAAACGCAGGTTATTGCCTCAGTCCTCTCGGCAGATAAGACCGGCTCTTCCGACGTCATCGGAATCACTGCGGCATCGGCCGCTCTCGCTGTGTCGAACATCCCTTTCAACGGTCCCGTTGCCGGAGTGAAGATCGGTCGGATCAACGGTCAACTCGTTGTCAATCCCGACCTCGAAACAATGGAGCAGAGCGAGCTTCACCTGGTGGTTGCAGGCACAGCGGACGCGGTGATGATGGTTGAGGCAGGCGCCAATGAGTTATCCGAGCAGACGATGCTCGAAGCGCTGGAGTTGGCTCACGCAGAGATTAAAAAAATCGTCAGGAAGATTGATGAATTGGCCAAGAAGGTCGGTCGGGTAAAGCGGGAGGTTATTGCAGAATCGATCGATTCCGCTTTGCAAGCCGAAATCAAGACGTTGGTGGCACAACCGATTCGAGATGCGATCATGATTGCCAATAAAACCGCTCGGCAGGAGCGGTTGAATCAAGTTCTGGGCGACGCAATAGAACGGCTGAAGAAACCGGATGATCCTTCACGTGAACGACACATCAAGATCGTATTTCATCAATTGGAATATACGGAAGTCCGGAAGATGATTTTAGAGAATCAGTCGCGCGCTGATGGGCGCGGTCCGGCCGATATACGGCCCATTACCTGCGAGGTCGGTGCTCTGCCGCGCGCGCATGGATCCGCGATCTTTACGCGAGGCGAAACACAGAGCTTGGCGGTGGTGACGTTAGGGACGACAGACGATGAGCAGCGTATTGACGCCTTGGAAGGCGAGTACACACGAACATTTATGCTTCATTACAACTTCCCACCATTCAGTGTCGGTGAGGCTCGGCCGCTTCGCTCACCGGGAAGGCGAGAGGTCGGGCACGGAGCCTTGGCTGAACGGGCGTTGAAACCGGTCATTCCGAACAAGGATGTCTTTCCATACACCTTGCGAATCGTTTCTGAAATTCTGGAATCAAACGGGTCTTCCTCGATGGCAACAGTATGCGGAGGAACGTTAGCCATGATGGACGCGGGCGTCCCTATCAAGGAACCGGTCGCCGGCATCGCCATGGGATTGATCAAAGAAGGAAATGACGTCATTATCTTGTCGGACATTCTTGGCCTGGAAGATCATCTGGGTGATATGGATTTCAAAGTCTGCGGGACCAAGAA
>CAZPNQ010000254.1:0-2021 GCA_964587955.1 uncultured Nitrospira sp. | reverse complement strand
ATCCCATCCGTCGGGGTCACCAAGTTATTCCGCGTGTCATAATGGAAGCTGACCCGCTGGCCCAAAACCGTCGCCCCTCCCACACCCGGAGCATCCGGGAAAAGAGTCCCGGAAAAGGGAAGTTCCGTGGCACCCTGTTGGATCGCTTGCATATGCCGCAATCGCTGGCTGACCGCAATTTGTGTGACCTCGTTCGCGTAGACACCGAATTTCCAGTTCAACCTCGTCTCAGAGGCCGTGTAGTTGGTTTCGTTCCCCTCTACGGTGGTCGGACCCAGCCCGAAAAAACGCACCGTGGCATTCTTGAAATGCATGGCACTGAACCCGATGCTGTACCGCCCATTGCTAAAACCCGGATCAACATAGCTTAACAGAAATTTCCGCTCGATTCGTTCCGTCCACGACGCGATACCGCGGAGTTCCTTTCCACCGGGCTCATAACGAAATAGATTGACGGTTCCGCGGGTGCCCACGATCGAATTGTAGACCACCATCGGCGCGACCAAATACTTGAGGTCCCCATCCGGCCCGGTGATGAGAGCCGGTACGATCATCCCGATATCATTGCCATCGTTTTTGCTGGTACTGACGGCGGGAATAGGAAAGAACTTCACCTCAGCGCGAGCACCGATGATGGCAATGGGGCACAACCCCCAAAGCAGCAGGAGCGCGACACCGACCACAAGGCTGCGCATACACGTACTCATGGTTCCGCAAACGACGTTATGGCGCCTTGAGTCTGTCGGATTTTTTGCGGAGCTGATCGACGAGATCCGAATAGGAAGAGGCACGGAGAATCTTCGTAAACTGCCCGCGATAGTTGTTCACCAGGCTGACCCCGTCCACGACGACGTCATAGACCCGCCAATCATCTGCCTTATTGACCAAGCGATAATCGAGCGGGATCTCCGTTTTTCCTGAAAGCACTTTGGTCCTGACTTCCGCGTACTCTTTCTCCGTTCGTTCATTGAGATACTGCACGCCTTCTCCGGAATAGGTTTCGATCTTGTCCGCATACGAATTTGTCAACAACGTCCGGAAAAGGCCGACAAATTCCTGTTTCTGCTGATCAGTCAACTGGTTCCAGGGAGCCCCCAGCGCCCGTCGGGACATTTCCGTATAGTCGAATCGGGCTGCCACGACCTTCTCCAGCAGATGTCGACGCTCCTCGGCTTTCTCCGGTTGCTTGAGTTCCTTTTCCCGTACGATGCGAAGCACTTCGTCGATCGTCGTCTTCATCGACTCGGTAGGAGGTCCCGCGTGTCCGGGTACCGCCATTCCTATACAGAAGATCATCGTGAACACTGTCGACCACAAGGTGCTGCCATTCCGCCCGTTCCGAGTATTTCTCATCGCTAGCATTGTGCCTCTCTCTCTTACATCCAGCCGATTGGTCCTTCCCATCGTACCGGACAGATGAGTCGATTAGTTGACCTTGCCATGGACGTATTGACTCACCAGTTCCTCAAGGTCCAGGCCTGATTCAGTATCGCGAATCGTGTCACCCGGTTTCAGAGGGTCTCCCCCTCCCCCAGGCGAGAGGGCAAGATATTTTTCTCCGATGATTCCGCGAGTCTTGATCGATGCGATAGTATCGGAATAGAGCTTCGTCCCGTTCTGCACCGCCAGCCTCACCATCGCCCGATCCTCTTTCAGACTGATGATCCTGACTCGGCCCACCTCCACGCCGGCGACTTCCACCGCGGCTCCGGCTTTCAGCCCTGTGGCGGTGTTGAACAACGCATCCACTTCATAGATGTCCCCACCGATCAGTTCCAACTTCCCAAGTTTAATAGAGAGATAACCCAAGCAGACAATCCCGACCAGCACGAACACGCCGACGATTAGTTCCAATCTATTTGTATCCATCCTGGTACTCCTCTAGCAGGATGCTGAAAAGCCCGCCAGCGGCGTTCTCGCCTCGCTCAGAAGTTCAACGTACCGAAGCGTACGCTTCACCTCTAAGACACTGGGCGCTCACCATCTCGCTCGCCTCGCGGCGAAGCCGAGGGCGCCCGTCC
>CAZPNQ010000253.1:0-2041 GCA_964587955.1 uncultured Nitrospira sp. | reverse complement strand
TGATTTCCTGAAAGCCGAGTCCCACCATCAATTCTCGGGATCGATCGGACAGCTGTTCAATGGCGGATAATCCTCCCACTGTAAATTGCGCCGGCATGACGGGAGTAAACTCGGCATACCCCCGACTCATGGCGACGTCTTCCACGATGTCCATCGTATGCATCAGATCGTGCCGGTACGGCGGGAGTTTTGCCTTGATGGACCCCTTTTCTGCCGACACGCCATACCCATATGCCTCAAGAGCTTGCGTCACGACTGTCTCGCCAAGTTCCTGGCCCAACGCCTGCTCGATAGCTTTGAGTCGAATCGTTTTGGACCTCCCGAAATCTTGAGGAGTCTTGACCCGTTTGCCCAGCAACGTGCTCATCGGATACTGGACTTCCAACGGCTCGATGGTTGCGCCACGGTCGGCCAAATTCGTCGCGAAGATATTCAGAGAAAGCATGACCATGGGTAAATCTGTCCCCGTCACTTCAACGAAGAGTTCCTCATCACCCACCCGGACTTCTCCGATTTCCCTGCTATTGATAATCGGTGGAAACGACAACGGTCGGTCCTTGGCGTCTCGAAGGAGAGGAAGCAGGCTTTTGTCGGCCAGAATAGACCCATACTCCAATCCCTTGGGATGAACCATGAGGATTTCCGACAGAGTCATCGTCGTTTCCATGCCTAATGGAGTAAACCGCACATCGTCCGCCTTCACCAATTCATAGGTCACCGGAAAGGTAATATTCCGAAGCTGATAGATTCCAATGGAAACGGTCTTTCGTTTACGCCCAAAGATATCGGCCAACTTCTCCTGCGTTTGAATCAGCTGAGCCAAACCCTTCTGGGTCACCCGATACCCTCTGGCCGTGCAGGCAGCCACGTATGGGCGCACCTGTTCCATACCGGGTTTCACGATCAGATGATGCGGCGACGCCGGTTTTTTGGCGAAGAACGAATACGGCTTCAGCAGGCCTTGTCGCTTGATACGAATTTGCCTGGCAATCCCCTCGCAACACCAGAGGTCCGGCCGATTACTATCTTGCAGCTCGACGCGTAACTCTCCCGTTTCCGGGTTGTGGCTCTTCAGCTCGCCTTTGACGAGCATAAGCCACTCTTCCAATTGGGAGATCGAAACGTCATGGCCGACGTCTCGATCTCCCGTGAGAAGCGATTCTAAATCGTCCTTGAAAATAGTGATTGTGGGCATGAGCGCTCTAGAACAGTCCTCTGGTTGTGCGGATCAATTCCAGGCTATCAGTAAAGAGCTCGCGAATGTCGTGTATACCCAAGGCCACCATTGCCATCCGATCGAGTCCCAGCCCCCAGGCAATGACCGGCACCGTGACACCGAGCGGTAACGTCACTTCGGGGCGAAACAGACCCGCACCGCCGAGTTCCATCCATCCCAGACGTGGATGACGCACGTGCAGCTCGACCGACGGCTCGGTAAAGGGGAAATATGCTGGCAAGAACTTGACTTCCTTCGCTTGTGCGACTTCCCGGGCAAATAAATTCAGAAGTCCCAACAGCATTCTAAAGTTGATATCTTCTCCCAGCACGATCCCCTCCACCTGGAAGAAATCCGTTGCGTGGGTGGCGTCGACTTGATCATAGCGAAAACACCGGGCGATCGAGAAATACTTCCCTGGAATATTCGGCGAGGCGGCAAGCGTTCGAGCCGAAACCGCCGTACCCTGGCTCCGCAACACCAACCGTTTGGCCCGGCGAACATCAAATGAATAGCCCCAGCCCGTGGAACCAGTCTCGCCACCGTTCTCATGCACGTTGGCGACGTGTGACAAGAACGGCTCATCCACGGCGGTGGTATGGCTGGGTTCCTTGACGAAATAGACATCATGAATGTCCCGGGCAGGATGGAATTGCGGCATGAACAGGGCATCCATATCCCAGAACTCCGTTTCAACCAGTGCCCCCCGCATCTCTTGGAACCCCATGCTCACCAATTTGGTTTTGACCGAATCAAGAAATTCGCGATAAGGATGTTTCTTTCCCGTTCCGATACGAGGCGGGCGCAGGCTGATGGTGTACTTTC
>CAZPNQ010000252.1:0-2041 GCA_964587955.1 uncultured Nitrospira sp. | reverse complement strand
ACCGCGGCACGGAGTACTGCGGGGCGCCGGAGCGCCACGAGTACGAACTGTACCTGGCCGTGGAGAACATCGATCACACCCGCACCAAGACACGGCATCCCCAGACCAACGGGATCTGTGAACGGTTCCACAAGACCATGTTGAACGAGTTTTACCGCGTGACATTCCGGAAGAAGATCTATCGGACGTTGGACGACCTGCAGAAGGACTTGGATGCCTGGCTGCAAGAGTACAACGAGCACCGGTCCCATCAGGGCCGCTGGTGCTATGGCAAGACGCCCCTGCACACGTTCATCAACAGTGTGCCGCTGGCCAAGGAGAAAATGTTAGCGGCCTAAACCCGGTGGGGACTCGCTGTCTGTCAGATGAAGTCTTGAGCTATACAAATAACGTTTCCGCTACCGTTTCGAAATGGTTTCCACTGCGGGGTTCCATTCACAGGTTATCGCTTTCGTGAGAATGTTCCACTGGAAGAAGCCCTAAACCCAGCCTTGCGATCAGCGGTGAGTTCGTGGCTATATATTGCTCTCGTATGAATACTCTGGACCGGTGTGGTTGGAGAACAGCGGTGAAGGCACTGGTGATCGTGCTCTGCGTCTGTGTCCTGGTGCAAACGCTGGGCGTGCCTATGACGCTGTTGAGCCTCTTCACTCCCACCGACATCCTCACAGAATCAACCTGCGAAGATCCCTCGGTTCTTCCGTCCATCCCTGAATTGCCTCCGTCGGGCGGCCTGTGCCTCCCTATTGACGAGAATCTCACCCTTGACCTCCCGGTGTTTGCCACATCCGTCTTCCATCCCCCTCTTACCTAGCGTCACTATCCATCGGAGCGTCTGACTCAAGCAGGTTTCTGGCCGTGCTGGTCCTGCGCGCCCGTGTGCATCATGTCGAGAAGGAATGACCGTTTGACTTGCGGGGACTCGCCCTTGCTTGGGCGTTCACGGACGCTATCAGTATGAGGACATCCTCTCGGGCAAATGTGAGGCTTTACGACCCTAAGGAGGACACTTATGACAGGCTGCATCGTGCTCTTCACCATGCTAATGCTCCCAGTTTCTGCGATTGCCGGCGAACCCGGAACCTTGCTGGACCTCCTGGAAAGTTATGACGACCATACGCGACGTGTACACGACGTGCGCGCAGCGAGAGCCGAGGGGGCTTCCTATGAGAGTGGACACATGCTTGACCTGAAGAGAGATCTGCTTGCCGCCATCAAGGCGGTCGATGAGTATCGGGCCCAACTGCTGCGAGATCGGGAGAAAGCTGCGAGTCACGAGGTCCCACTCGCGCTCAAGCATGCGTACCTCGCGATGTTTCATGTCATTTCGCTGGAGTTGGACCACCACTTGTATCGGTCCGATGTGGCGCTTACGCTGTCGGAGAAGTATGTTGAGATTTGGCGAGCTGCGGACTTCTCAATCCCTCGAGGTCCTGCACGCACATCATGAGCAGCTCTTCATCTCACTCTCACTCGTTCTTCATCTTCCCGGTGTATTGTGACGATAGATCAACAAAGGAGGTTGTATGGATGAGAACTGACTTACATCCGGGGCGGCGATTCTCGGATTAGTAGTTGCGGCTGTCTTCGTCTATAAGAAGGGTCAGCACCCGTAGTGTGTGTCTACCTCAAAGACCCTACTCTGCTGGCCTATGGAGCTGTCTTGCAAGGTCCGAGGCGGTTCCGTAGGCCTTAGTCTTTATCATTACCGCCATTCCTGCCGAGCCTTCATCAACGCTTGAATCGTCAACAGTACATTGACCTTTTCTAAGGATGACCATGAATCGATCCAAAAGTTGGGCCAAGTATTCACTTGAGAGCCTGTGAGGCTCATCCCCTCTATGGGAGAGTCGTAACCTAGGGCTCTTCTGCGGATTTCAATTCACAACTCAAGCAAAGAATTGTCTTATCTGATCCTCGCAATTGCGTAAAATCATACTGTGGCTGGACCATGGACGATCCGTGACGAGTTCGAACGCGTCAATAATCCGTTTCGTCTCTTTCTCAGCGGCGATTGCGGCCTCTGCGCGAGATCCAAAAC
>CAZPNQ010000251.1:0-2093 GCA_964587955.1 uncultured Nitrospira sp. | reverse complement strand
CTCCCGGCATGATGTCGAGGCCGTCAAAAGGCCTTCGCTCATCAATTCATCCAACAACTGTTGATCTTCCTTTGCGAATATCCGATCTTTCAGGAGATCGGGGCGTCGCAAATACGTGCTGCGCAACGCTTGTTTTCGGCGCCACAACCGAATGGCCTCGTGATGGCCCGAGAGCAAGACATCGGGCACACCGATTCCTCCAACCTCTGCGGGCCTCGTGTACTGCGGATACTCCAGCAATGGCTCTGAAAACGACTCTTCCAAGACAGAATTTGGATCGCCCAAGACGCCGGGGACGAGCCTGGCCGCTGCATCGATCAATACGAGGGCCGGCAATTCACCTCCGGTCAGCACATAATCTCCGAGCGAGACTTCCTCCGGAGCCAATGTCATACGGACACGCTCATCCACTCCCTCATAGTGCCCGCACAAAATGACGATTCGGCGGCGCTCACTTGCCAGCTGCCGCGCCGAGTCCTGCGTAAATGGCCGCCCATGAGGAGTTGGAAACATCATCCGAACGTCTTCACCGTTTGCCTGCGCCTCACTTCGGAGCGTGGCCATCGCGAGAAGGATCGGCTCGGCTTTCATGACCATGCCCGCCCCCCCTCCATATGGCAGATCATCGACCACTTTATGGCGATCCGCCGTGAAGTCTCGCAAATTATGCACCTTCACGGTGAGAAGCCCCTTCTCTTGGCCTCGCTTGAGCATGCTGTGCGTCAAGACCGGAGCGAACATGCCCGGGAACAATGTCAAGACATCGAACCGCAGCATGCTAATCACCCAATCCGTCGATCAATCGGACGGTCATTTTTCGAGTTGCCAGGTCGACGGCGCTAACCAGTTCCTTCGCTGCAGGGATCAATATTTCCTTGGCTCCTTGGCGAACAACAAACAGGGGATTTCCCGGCAAGTTCCAGATCTCCTCCAGCACACCGATCAGCTGGCTCTCTTCAGAGTAGACAGTAAGGCCGATCAGATCGCATTCATAGTATTGCCCATCCGGAAGCTCGGGCACGAATCCCCGAATGGTCTGTATGAACCCGCCTCGCCAGAGACTTGCGGCTTCCGGCGTAGTCAAACCGGTCAATCCAAGAATAAACCCAGTCCCGGTCCGCCTCACGTGGGTCACGCTGGTCTCCAAAGTCTGTCCGTTCCTTGCGAGGAGACTCACATTCTTCAACCCTTCAAATCGGCCGGGGACATCGGAAAGCGGTCGAACCTTCACTTCTCCTTTAACACCAAAGGGTCTCTCAATCTGTCCAACCGTCACGGTGTCCAACTGACTCACCATCACGAGATCAGGATTTTGCAGGTGCTTTTTTCTGCGAGGCTTTTTCAGCCTCAAACTGTTTCCAGACTCCCGCCCGTCGCAGCAACGTCCGGACGGTCACCGTAGGCTGAGCGCCGTGTCTCAGCCAGTTTAAAACGCGTTCCTGCTTCAACTCCGGCATGCCCGCTTCTTTCAACGGGTCAAAAATTCCAAGAATCTCCAAGAACCGCCCGTCACGTGCTTTTCGTGAATCGGCGGCTACCACCCGATACATCGGTCGCTTGTGTCTTCCTGTTCGAGCCAGTCTTAAGTGTACAGCCACAACTTCCTCCTTCTGACGATACGTTAAGGTTCAGGCTCAGGCTGAGCTAAGGAGAGAAAGCCGAGTTTGATCTCAACCTCAACCTTAGCCTGCTTCATCACATTGATCGCATGAGTTGGGCGAGCTGTCGACGCCCTCCTGCACCGGTCATCGCCTTTGCCATCTTCTTCGCGGACAAGAACTGCTTGATGAGACGATTCACATCCTGGACGGTCGTGCCGCTGCCGCGGGCAATCCGCTTCTTTCGGCTTCCATTGATGATCGTATGGTCACGACGTTCCCGACGGGTCATCGAGTCGATCACGGCGACCACACGACCGATCTCTCGCTCCGGTTTGTCGCCTTCGATCGCTTGCTTGAGTTTTTGCCCGCCGGGGAGCATGTCAAGAATCTGTTCAAACGAGCCCATGCGGCTCATCTGGCCGAGCTGCGTCCGAAAATCTTCCAACGTGAAGGTATTGCTGGTGAGCCGCTTCTGAGCTTCCTCCGCCTGCT
>CAZPNQ010000250.1:0-2114 GCA_964587955.1 uncultured Nitrospira sp. | reverse complement strand
GAAGCCTTGCACCAGACCTCCGATCGCCTCGAAAATCCTGGGAAAAGAGCATCGGGGAGTGTATCGGACCAAGTGGGGCAAGTCAAGGTCATCGACGAGCATCCATAAGTCAGTAGTTTTATTGACATGCCGAAAACCTTCGGATATGGTGCCCTTCAATCACCAAGACCACCGTACGGAACTCATAAAGAAAGAAGCGTGGCCGCGTGAGAAAATCGCCCTGGGTTTTGATCATTTTCGTGCTGATCGGAGGGCTCCTGGGTGGAATACTCGGGGAGATTCTTCACGTCATGGCACCCCAAGGCACCATTCAAAGCATTTTCGCGACGAACTTTAATCCCGGCATTAACCCGCCGCTCACCATCGACCTTGTTCTGATCAAACTGGTGTTAGGATTCAACATTAAGGTCAACATTTTGAGCATCCTCGGGATGTTCATTGGGATCTACCTCTACAAACACGTCTAGCAGCTGAACGTTCGGCGCCTTTTGTTCTTATTCCTCCCAGCGTGCTGGTTATCTGCATCTTGAGAAAAGTTGGTCCGTCAGCTTTGAGCGCGTCGGGTGAGAACGACACCTTTCGACCGTCCGGTCTGAAGCTCTGCAACGAAGTTCTGCAACTAGTATTCAATCCTTAGGATTTTGCGTTCAGCGCTTGCAGCCGAAGCGATCGAATTTGATTGCGTAGCTCTGCGGCCCGCTCAAAGGCCAGCTCTTTGGCGGCAGCTTTCATTTCCAACTCCAGCCGTTCGATAAGCTGATCCGTTGATTCCGAACTCCCATATTGCTCGATCGATTCAGCTGCGAGATCTAACCGGATATAGTCCGCGTCGGCCACCGCATATTCCAGGGATGGAATCCCTTTCTTGATACCGACCGGAGTAATCCCGTTGACGCGGTTGTACTCGGCTTGAATCCCACGACGCCGGTTCGTTTCATCGATCGCCTGTTTCATCGAATCCGTCACAATATCTCCGTAAAAAATCACCCGTCCTTCGAGATTGCGCGCAGCTCGCCCGGCAGTTTGAATCAATGCGCGGTACGAACGTAGATAGCCTTCCTTATCGGCATCAAGAATGGCGACCAGGCTGACCTCAGGGAGGTCAAGACCTTCGCGCAACAAATTGATCCCAACCAACACATCGAACGTCCCGCACCGGAGATCGCGGACGATCTCGGCGCGCTCAAGCGTTTTAATGTCGGAATGCAGATACCGCACTTTGATTCCCAGGTCGTGATAATACTCGGTCAAATCTTCCGCCATACGCTTGGTCAGGGTTGTCACGAGTACCCTGCCGCCTCTCGCTACCTCCGCACGGACCTGGCCAAGCAGATGGTCTACTTGCCCCTTGGCAGGTACGACTTCGATTTGCGGATCCATCAGTCCCGTTGGACGAACGATCTGCTCGACCACATCGGAGCCAGCATGCTTGAGCTCGTAGCTGCCGGGTGTTGCGGACACATACACCACTTGATTGAGACAGCTCTCGAACTCGGAAAACTTCAGTGGCCGGTTGTCGACCGCCGACGGGAGCCGAAATCCGTACTCCACCAATGTCCGTTTTCTGGAATAATCCCCTTCATACATCCCGCCGACTTGTGGAACGGTCGCATGAGACTCATCGACGATCAACAGAAAATCCTTCGGGAAATAATCCAACAATGTGGGCGGCGGCTCACCCGACCTCCGTCCGCTGAGATGACGCGAGTAATTTTCGATCCCATGGCAATACCCCATGGCCCGGATCATTTCCAGATCGAACTTGGTGCGCTGTTCAAGCCGTTGGGCTTCAAGCAACCGACCCGTCTTCCTGAGCAATGCCAAGCGTTCCTCCAATTCTTCCTCAATGCCGGTAATGGCCCGCTCATAGCGATCGGGAGCGATGAGGTAATGGGTATTCGGATAGATCGCGATCTTGGGAAGCTTAGCCAATGATTTGCCGGTGAGTGGATCGATCTCATGTATAGCATCCACAACGTCGCCGAATAGCTCGATGCGCACAGACTTGGCTTCAGACGAGGCAGGGAAAATCTCGATCACGTCCCAACGCGCCCGGAATGTTCATCGATGAAAAACCAAATCATTGCGCTCGTATTGAATCTCCACTAATTTCG
>CAZPNQ010000249.1:0-2155 GCA_964587955.1 uncultured Nitrospira sp. | reverse complement strand
TCGCCCTGTCTGATGTGGGGTTTGGCATCAGTCAGATTCTGCCATTCATCGTCCAATGTCTTGCTGGCGAAAAGCAAACAATTACGATTGAGCAACCTGAAGTACACATTCATCCACGATTGCAGGCGGATCTCGGCGACCTTCTTGCCGCTACCGTAAAGGAACCACGCGGCCACCGTTTCATCATTGAAACCCATAGTGAGCATCTTGTTCTTCGAATGCAGAGATTGGTGCGTCAGGGCCAACTCGTCCCTGATGATGTTTCCATTCTTTTCGTGAGTCGCGGCCAGAATGGATCGCGAGTTGAGCGACTTCGTCTCGACGAGGATGGTGATTTCATTGACGAATGGCCCGGTGGCTTCTTCCCTGAGCGTCTTCGAGAGTTGATGTGAGGGGGCAAACCATGATTGTGAGCGCAGTTGCTGATCCGACAGCTTTTGGACCAAGCGGAATCACCGATGAGCTGGCGAAGCGTGAAGCAATCTCGTTTCTCAACGGAATTATCGCAAATGGAGTATTGCTGGATGAGCCAACAAAAGAGCTGTTGCGACTGGCCCTTGGAGAAGTGTCACGACTCAGCACGAACATGGGCCAACGAATTGAGTTGCTGCTTGTAGAGATCCGTAAGCAACACAAAAAGTTCGTCGTTACATGCGACCAGACTCGTTGGCAGCAGCAAACCACATCGGCATCGACAATCCCAGAAAAATGCGCGGCAGTGGCGGCGACACTCAAAGCAGACGTGATCGTGACGCAGCCGACTCACCTTGAAGCGGTTCAGACGGCCATTGGTGCAGCCGTGGAAGTGTGCCTTCTCACGGACACCAGCCAAAGCAGCTACGAAACGTCACGAATCAGGTTGATGCAAATTCACAAACCACTCGATGAACTTTCGCTCGCTGAAGTTGAAGAGTTCGTCGGTCGAGCGTTGAAGTACGCATCAACAATCCGCTTCTTTGACTATCGGATGATTGGATCGGTTAGACGTACAGCGAATTACGTGGCTGGAATTCAGTTTTTCGTTTCCGTTTGGGAGAAATGCTGTGTGATTGGGGATGCTGGCTCCAGACAAATCGAGATTTACACAGTCGGTAATACGACTACCCAGAGCGGATACCTGAATGGCGCTGACGCGGATGCTTTGTTGGCTTCGCACATTCAGATTCCCCTGAGTTCGGCAATCAGGGCAACAGTGGTTCGATTCGTCAAAGAAGACCGCAATCCAGCCATTTTTCATGCACGGGGGTTCGAAGCCCGGCAGAGAGCCTACACGATAGACCCCGGTTTCGACGCAATGGGCGTCAATGGTGCGATTCGCCGATGCCTATTGAAGTCTGACCTTGCAGCGGAGAGTCATTTCGCGGACTGCCGCAAGCTGAAGACTCTCCCATAAGAGCGATCTTGGTGCATACACAGAGTTGTTGTATAACAACCACAGTTGTGACATGTCGAAGTCCCCCCGCGAGGGCTTTGAGCCGCTGCATGTCGGCAACCCACTGCGGAGTCACACCTTACGACGTTTTGGTTGAATTGCCCGTCTCTCTGGCACGCCCGTTGCTTTTGCTCTCCTTCATAATCAATTCTTAAAACGATCAGAAGGGGAACCGCATGTCAGCTCAAGTCGTCGCCAGCGAAGTTATTTCGGATCTGGACCTCAGCCTTGTTATCACTGATCGAAACATTCTGTCATATCTTGTCCAATTCGAAGACGAGGCCACGCGTTCAGAGAAGGCGATTGAGGCATTGAAGGTTGGGGTGATAGCGATTCAGTCGGCCAGTCCGACCCTTGATACAAGCGTCGTTCAGTCGCACTTCGGCGAGCTTGAGTCACAGATGCGTGACTCACTAACGTCATTCCAGCGTGATGTTAAAGGCGACCTGACGCGTTACTTTGCCGATGGCGAAGGCATCGTTCCGAAGTCCATCGAGGACTTCTTTGGTCAGTCTGGCAAACTGGCCGGTACATTCCAGCGGTTCTTCGATCCTGACGACGGAAGATTGTCTCAACTCCTTCGGAGCCAAATTGGCCCCGACAGTTCGTTCGGGAAGTCGCTTGATCCACAGAACAAGCAAGGGGTCATTGCGGTTCTGGAGGCCCGTGTTCAAGAACTCGTTGAAGCCAAGCTGGATGACGTTCTGAAAGAGTTTTCACTTG
>CAZPNQ010000248.1:0-2213 GCA_964587955.1 uncultured Nitrospira sp. | reverse complement strand
ACTTCCGGCGATCCGGAATCCTTGTCATGCTGCTGATATTGCTTGATGAGTTCACTCTTTGCTTCCTTCAATAATCCCATTCCCTACTCCTTCCGCATTAATGACTCAAGAGACTCAGCACTTTACGAATTTTAATCGACCCCGCGCCGCCGGTATCATGCGTTCCAATGGCCAACAACTGACCCGCTTCATCCTTCAACCGGACGGAAACGGGGGCAGGGGGCAATTGCCCGGCTTTTACCGGAAAAACGGGCGAGCCGTGCAGGACACGCTGTGCTTGCTCCGCGTTCACAACAACGGCCGGGAGTTGGAAAAGGAGCTGGTCCAGCGAAATGAGTCGTTCCCAAAGTGTTCCCGCAGTGAGACGGCCAGCAACTTGATCGATCGTCATGGCCTGTTCGATCGTCAGGGGACCGACACGACGACGCTCGAGCGTAAGGAGATGTCCGCCGACGCCTAAAGCCTCCCCGATGTCTGCGCATAACGTGCGTATATATGTGCCTTTGGAACACACAACTCGCAGGACCACGTCACGACCGTGAACGGTCACGATCTCCAGCTGATGAATCTCGATCGATCGCTCCTCCCGCTCGACCGTTCGGCCTGCTCTGGCCGCTTTGTAAAGCGGTTGTCCACCGACTTTCACGGCTGAATACATCGGTGGCAATTGCTGTTGTACTCCTCGAAATCGAGCGATCGCGGCCTGGAGCACGTCTTCCGTCGTCTCACCTGGATCGACTTTAGTCAAAACCTGCCCCGTTGCATCCTGAGTGTCAGTCGTTTCCCCCAGGCGTAAGACGGCACGATACTCCTTATCCCAATTGATTAGGTATTCGGCAATTCTTGTGGCCCGCCCGACGAGGAGGGGCAAGACACCCGTGGCATTAGGGTCCAGCGTGCCGGCATGACCGACTTTGCTTCCGCCCAACAACCTCCGGACTTTAGCCACAACATCGTGTGAGGTCCAGCCGGCTTCCTTGTAGACAATCAGAACTCCTTCCAGGGCATTTCCCTGGTTGGTTGTGTTGCTTGTCTGGTCCATACCCTTAAGAATCTGTGATCCTCTACTCGCTGTTCGGAGAGCCTTGGGTCTCATGTTGCTCGGACTCCCCATGTAATTCTTCCAAGAGCCGCATGATACGGTCGCCGCGAGGTCCGCTGACATCCTTCTTGAAAATTACATCCGGAAGGTAGCGGAGCGAGAGCCGTCGTCCCAATTCTGACCGCACAAATCCACTGGCTTTAGAAAGGCCGGCAAAGATATCCCGTTCCGTGTCTCCCGTTTCCATGGTCGTGACATAAATGTGAGCGATGCGCAAATCCCCTGTCAGCTCGACGTCGGTGACCGTCACATCATGAACCCGGGGGTCCTTGATTTTTCGCATGAGAATGTCAGCCACTTCCATTCGGATCTGATCGGCCACTCTATCGGCCCTTTTATAGGTCGTCTTGGACATCTTGCTATCTCGACATTGTCAATCGCAAGCATTGAAGGGAGAGCTAAAGCAACTCTAATCGGGTCCGAACCACTTCGACTGCCGGCAAGCTTTTGATCAGGTTCAACGCTTGTTCAAGTATCTGGTTCACGTGGCTATTCTCATTCGACACACACACCATTCCAAGAATGGCCTTCTGCCAGAGGTCTTGACCGTCCACTTCGGCGACGGAAAGGTTGAATTTTCCACGAAGCCTGTCCTTGAGTCCATGAATGACCTGACGCTTATCTTTAAGTGATTGGCTTTCTGAGATGAATAATTCTACCGTGCAAAGGCCCACGACCATGGCCATGATTCCATTAGGGTAGGCGCATAATAAAGGTTCTGCGATTCCGTTTTTAAGCGTACCCGGCTTTCGGCAAAGGCCTGCACAAAAACTCTGAGGCTTTTACTAGAGCTTCGTTGCGATCTTATCGATGACGTATGCTTCGACAACATCGCCGGATTTCACGTCATTGAAGTTCTCGATACTCAAACCACATTCATACCCCTGCTGCACTTCACGCACATCGTCCTTGAAACGACGCAACGAACCGAGTTTACCTTGATAGACCACCACATTGTCACGAATCACTCGCACCCCGGCGCTTGACCGAGAGATCGTCCCGTCAATGATATACGACCCCGCTACAGCCCCGATCTTCGGAATCATAAATACCTGCCGAACTTCTGCTCGACCCAACACGCGCTCTTTCAGAGTAGGCTCCAGTAAACCTT
>CAZPNQ010000247.1:0-2222 GCA_964587955.1 uncultured Nitrospira sp. | reverse complement strand
TCAGCTTTGCGTTAAATATCCCAGCAATGGGCATACATCATCTGGAGGGCCATTTACTCTCGCCGCTGCTTTCCACGCCAGCCCCGGCATTTCCATTTGTCGCTTTACTCGTATCCGGAGGCCACACGCAATTGATGCAGGTAACTGCGGTGGGTGATTATCGGTTGCTCGGCGAAACGGTCGATGACGCGGCCGGAGAAGCTTTCGACAAAACGGCAAAATTATTAGGAATTGATTATCCCGGCGGCGCAGCATTAGCAAAACTGGCGCAACAAGGACGCCCTGGAAACTTCAATTTTCCGCGTCCGATGCTCAATAGCGGGAATCTCAACTTCAGTTTCAGCGGGCTCAAAACGGCCGCACTAACGCTCATCAACAAACAGAATGTCACTGAACAAATTCGCGCGGATATTGCCTGGGCTTTCCAGCAAGCCGTCGTGGATGTCTTGACAGAAAAGTCATTGGCGGCATTGGCGCAGACTGGACTCAAGCAATTAGTCGTGGCTGGTGGTGTTGGCGCCAACATCGAGTTACGCAACACACTTAACCGCAGAGCCGCTACCCAGAATGCGACTGTTTTTTATCCCGAGCTGGAGTTTTGCACAGACAATGGCGCCATGATCGCCTTTGCTGGCGCCCTGCGATTGCAAAGCACCAGCGGCACAAACTGGCAGCCAGCCAGAAGTTTCACCGTCAAGGCTCGCTGGGATCTGGAAAGAATGGAGGAATCGAAAAATTGATCAACAATCGGATGAAGATTTTTTTTCACCGATCGCACTTTCTTTGCCGGTCCATAAGTTCATGATGTTCGACTGATGACGCCAAATCAGCACCAACGACATCAACAAAACCACCCCTGCGATCTTTCCCACGCCCAGAATGTTTACGGTATAAACCGGCGCCAATATCGACGCGACCAGTGCAGACAAGGAAGAGATACGCCATATCATCGCAACCGCGAGCCATGTTGCAATGGCCATCAATCCAATCCAGATATTCAATCCCAACAACACACCCACGGCAGTTGCTACGCCTTTGCCACCTTGAAAGCGTAAAAATACTGGGAAAACATGCCCCAAAAACACGGCCAGCGCAACAGCGGCAATCCCTTCATTTCCCAATTCCCACATCGGTCCATAATATTGGGCCAGCGCCACAGCAAGCCAGCCTTTACCGGCATCTCCCAATAAAGTCAAAACAGCCGCTATTTTTTTGCCACTTCGCAGCACATTCGTCGCCCCCGGATTTCCGGAACCATACGTTCGGGGATCAGGCAAATTAAAAATCCAGCTGGATATGACCGCAAAAGAAACTGAACCCAGCAAATAGGCCAACAGGACACACACCACGATCGTCAATTAGCATCACCTCAACAAAATGGAATAGAATTGAATTCCGACTTTTTCGCACCATCACAATCCTTCATTAACCAACTTTCAAGCTCCATCATTTTAGCGTTTAATCACGAATGGATATCATTTTTCTACACGATTTCCGGGCAAAAACTTTGATCGGAATTTACCCCTGGGAGCGCATCGTTCCGCAAACTATTCAGATTGATCTGGAAATTGCACTACCCACCAGTCGTGCATGCCGATCAGATGATATCCATGATGCGCTCGATTATGCATTGGTCATTGAACGAATTAACCAAATTTTGAAGGAAAAACATTTTTCGCTCCTTGAAGCACTATCAGAGCATATTGCCAACACCATTCTGACCGAGTTCCACTCACCATGGGTAAAAGTCAGCATCGCCAAGCTCGGGATCATTCGCGGAGTCAAGAAACTCGGAGTATGTATAGAACGAACAGCGAGCGCGGATTAGATCCGCACGACTCGACATGAATCATCACAAATATTTTATATAAACGGTTGGTAACCTATTGATAGAACAATCTAACTTATTTATTATGCGGAGAAATTCTTTAATTATAAAAGGCTGCAGATTCAGCTGAAACCCTGACACAAATGAATAACTCCGCCATCTTGAAATCCATATATGCTGCGCTTACACAACGAGATATTCCGACCATTCAATATGGAGCAATGGTTATGTATAGAATGTCATTAAACATAATAAAATCATGTGCCAGTGGTGTGCTGGTGCTAATGGTGGCGGCGTGCACAACTCATCAATCTGCAGTGGAAACCGTCCAGATCTGTAATTCCGGAGGCTGCGTTGATCGCCCCAAGGGGTACATCGCACCAGATTCACCAGC
>CAZPNQ010000246.1:0-2373 GCA_964587955.1 uncultured Nitrospira sp. | reverse complement strand
ATTCAAATATCCGAAGCCCTATACGACATCATGCCGTCGGACTATCAGGATCTCGTCAAAAGTGCGACATACGGCAAGGAGGATCGGGGATGGAAGGATATCGGGACATCAAAAGAACTGATCGAGCAGCATTCGCTTTGCGCCGGCTGTCCTGAATCGATGGCTTTCCGTTATATATTGGCTTCTCTCCCCAATCCAGAGGATACGGTCATGGTCGGTTCGACCGGCTGTACAAGTCTGGTATTTCCAATGGTCGCCGTCCATAACATCCATTCATTGTTTGGAAACCAAAACGCGATTGCATCTGGTCTTAAGCGGGCCCTCAGCGTCAGATTCCCCGGCCGTGTAAAAGACGTCGTCGTCCTCGCTGGTGATGGCGCAACCGTCGATATCGGTTTGGACATGACACTCCAAGCCTGGTTCCGACAGGAGAAATTCACAACGATCTGCTTCGACAATGAACTCTATGCCAACACCGGCGGACAGGAGAGTGGGCTCATGCAGAAAGGCTTTGTCGCCAAAATGGCGCCGGTCGGCAAGCTGTTCGACAAGGTGCGGTTGCCTGAGATTGCTCGCGAGTCCGGTTGTCACTATGTTGTGAACTGCACGGTCAGCAAACCGTCGCTGGTTGAAAAGGTCATCCGCAATGCGGTGCATATCGCTCGCGAGATCGGACCAACCTATCTCCAGCTCTACACCCCGTGCATTCTCGAAATCGGTAAGAACAGCATGGAAGGCTTGCAGGAAATGCGTGATTCAGAAAAACCGACCGAGCGATTTGCCTACAAGGAATACATCAGCGAACCAGCGAAACAACTGTTGGCTGAACTGGCCGCAAAAGACAAGGAACGGAAAGCAGCTGCCAAGCAATTGGCCGCACAGGCACAAGCAAATTAGATCGGAGGCCATCCATGATCAAGAAACGACTCAATATCCGAATGTCAGGCTTAGGAGGACAGGGTGCCGTCACCGCCGCTCATGTCATGGCCATGGCCGCCAATCGGGATGGAAGGTTTTCGATCTCGAACCCATTTTTTGGAGCCGAGAAACGCATGGCACCGGCGGAGAGCTATTGCCGCATCGGCATCGAACGCATCTATGATCGCGGTGAACTCGTATTCCCAGATGTCATCGAAGTATTCCATCCTCAAGTCATCACAATGGGGAAAAGCTATACGATGCCGTTCTACTCAGGGATTAAAGAGGGCGGCGTAGTTATTATCAATTCCGGCCAACCTCTGTTGTCGGAGGAGGATGTCCAGCGCCTCAAGGATCTGAATGTGGCTATCTTCTATATTGCCGGGACCGAGCTGGCTATCGAAACTGCGGGTACGGAATTGTCCACCAATATGACTATGATCGGTTCAGTCGCCGGCATTACCAAGTGCGTGTCGATGGAAGCTCTGGATGGTGCACTCCAGGAACGATTCGGCAAGAAGTTTGTCGCTTCGGGCGGAACCGCCTCACTGGACGAAGCGATTAAGAAGAAATTCGCCAAGAAAGAAATGCTTCTGGCAAAAAATCTAGCGACCGTGAAGCGCGCGTACGAGATCAGCAGTGAGTGGGCGGAAAAAAATAAGGTCGAATTGCGAGTCGGCAATCCGGCCGTCGCTGCATAACAGAAGGAACCACATCGCATGTATAATGTCGCGCAAGTCATTGATGAAAAATGCACAGCGAAAAAGGGTTGTCGGCTGTGCATCATGTACTGTCCAGAGGCTAACTGTTTAGATTTGAATACAAGCAAGATGGTAGCCGAAGTTATTATCGACCGATGTAAAGGCTGCGAATTATGTGTAGTCGTCTGCAACGCCGCCAAGCACGAAGCCATCACGATGCAGGCTGTTAGCGCTACGGGACAGTTAATGTCGAAAAAGGGAGAATCCGCAGCCTTGGGGCAAGCCTACCAGGGTTGATCTCTATCGGTGCGAATTATCGACCCCATAGCGGTGACGCTATGGGGTTTTTTGTTGGCGATCAGCGAGGTACGTATGGAGAATGAAGACAACGTTATCAAGGAGCTGTTGCGAGAAATTTCCGGTTTAATAAGCGAGTATCCACTTGCCATTGAACGGCGAGCGGCGGTCATCCAAGCCACAGGTAAAGACCCTGAGCTTGTCGAAAAGCTTGTTAAAGCTGCTGATACCATGCGTGATAGCGGCAATCTCTATCTCACATGGGCGAAACACTATGCAGCCCTGGCTGAAGGCAATACCGATGCGTCGTCCGATGAAGATGAGACCGAAGATTTCGACGTTTAAAAAATCTCCCTATTCTTCAAAGAGTTTTGCTAGAATACAGCTCTCCTTGTTGAAACCTCTGTTCCCCGGTAGCTCAGTTGGTAGAGCAGCCGGCTGTTAACCGGCTGGTCGC
>CAZPNQ010000245.1:0-2441 GCA_964587955.1 uncultured Nitrospira sp. | reverse complement strand
AGAACGGGATTCGCTTGGTCACTGAGCGAATCCCGACCCTCAAATCCGTCACGGTCGGTCTCTGGGTGAATGCAGGCTCTCGTGACGAAGCCCCCACACAGGCTGGGTACTCCCATTTCATCGAGCATATGTTCTTTAAAGGGACAACCGCACGATCCGCTACGGACATCTCTCGTGAAATCGATGCGTTGGGGGGTGAGATGAATGCCTTCACGACGCGCGAGACAACGACATTTTACGTCAAGGTATTGGACCAACACCTCCCTCAAGCTCTTGACCTTTTGGCGGATCTGTTTCTCAGGTCACGGCTTGGCAAGAAGGAAATTGAGAAAGAAAAGCAGGTCATTCTTGAAGAAATTCGAATGGTTCAAGACGACCCGGAGGATCTCGTTCAGGAGTTGCATACCAAGCTGGTGATGGGACGACATCCGTTGAGTCGTCCCATCCTTGGGCGGGAATCGACGATCACTCAGGTCAGCCGACAAGCTCTCCTTGAGTACATCAAGACGCACTATCGTCCCGAGCAGATCGTGCTGTCGGTAGCCGGGAATTTCAAGCAGCAGCAGCTCGAAAAGACAATAGCTCAAACGTTTGGACGCTATTCCCATTCGAGCCACGTCGCCTCTCACGAACGTCAGCCGCCAGCACTGTGTGGCGGGGTGATGATGAAACAAAAGCCATTGGAACAAGTACACCTCTGCGTGGGGTTCAAGGGTGTTGCAGCAGGGCATAAGGACCGATATGCGGTCTATGCGCTGAATAGCGTGCTCGGTGGAAGTGTGAGCTCGAGGCTGTTCCAGGAAATCCGAGAAAAACGTGGTTTGTCCTATTCAGTCTATTCATTTTTGTCGGACTATTCCGATGGCGGCACCATAACGGTATATGCCGGAACTCAAGCGCGAGAGGCTGGACAGGTCCTGGATTTGATTTATCGTGAAATTCGGAAATTGGCTAGGAATGGAATCGATAGTACCGAACTTACACGCACGAAGGATCAAATGAAAGGCAGCCTCATGTTGAGCTTGGAGAGTTCCCATAGTCGTATGAATAAGCTGGCTAAGGATGAACTGATTACCGGGACACACACGACCCTCGAGGATCTGATTGCGAGGATCGAAGGGGTGACTGAGCAACAAGTCTTTCAGATCGCCCGAAACTTGTTCGCCAGCGACAGCATCGCGTTGACCGGATTGGGTCCTCTTTCTTCACGACAAGTCGGGGAGTTGAACGAAACATTTTCATAACCTTCTCTAAACGCGTGCTGATCCGAGAGTAAACAGTTATTGAAGTCTCAGAACATATTGTTATTTATGATATTTGTAACGCAGTTTTCTAAACCTCATTCCATAAACATTTCCTTGACAGGGCTTCGCGGTTTCAGTACCGTTCCGGTACCATCTGTGTGGTTTTCCTATCTGGCTTTGGGTTATATAAGTCGTTAGAAGAACGATAAACTTCTGAAAGCTTCGATTAGCTATATCAAGCAGTTGGATACGAACATGTCGCATCGAACTATCGGCATTCATTTGACGAAGGAGGATCGCATATGAAAAAGGCTGTCATACTGGCTGCCGTAGCGCTGTTTTCGGGATTCGGCTTGCTGGCGGCCGAAGTTTCCCTAGCTGCCGGTGACATAGAAAAATTAGGCCTTGCTGACGCAGTCGTTGGAGGGAAGCCCCTGAAGGCCGAAGCGGCGAAGACGCTGCAAGGCCGTGTCTGGTCGCAGTGGGCAGATAACCCCGATGGAGAGCTCTTGTTCGGAATCCAATATTGGAACAGTGGAGAGCCTGGCTCAGGCACACCTGGTGGCCGATCGTCAACGATGCTTGACGTGAAACCACCGGATCCCTTGTTCAGCTGTTGTGCATGGGGTTTTACCGGCGGCAGTGAAAAAAATTCCGCTTATTCAGGCTGGTATCATGCCGCCACGACGGTCCGCCTTGCCGTCAAAGATAAAGCCTTGATGGACCAAATCATTAAAGCTTCTCAGGAATTGGTCGCGATGGAAGTCACGTTGGACGGTAGAACCATCACCGGCTTCAAGGTCATCAAGGAAGACTAGCCACTAAAGAAGACTAGCCGCTTTCAATGCGGAAGATGTTGTTGAAGGAGGACGCGATGATGATGTTGCAGAAGCAAGGTACAGCCGTTGTGGCCGCCGTTGCACTGGTGGTTGGTATGGCTTCGGCCGCCTGGGCCATCGAGTCATTTCAAGAGCGATTCGAATGGGGTGATATGAGCAAACCGACCACTCTTCAGGGTCGGGTGATCGTTCTAGATCCCTACGATGAAGCAGTGTGGATCCACATCGCCGTATTCGGCGGCAATGCCGAGAGCGGCTTGTTCTGGCAAAAAATTCATCCGGGCAAAAATGTGAAGTTCTATGCCGATAAGTCAGCCTGGCAAGAGCTGAAGAAAATGGGTCGGCCTCATGCCGGACC
>CAZPNQ010000244.1:0-2458 GCA_964587955.1 uncultured Nitrospira sp. | reverse complement strand
CTACTGTCAGCAACTCCCGCCGCGACAGGGCATCACACAACCGACCACGCGGACCGAGAATGTTCCACATCGCCCATGCCTGTGTGAAATTAGGAAATCAACACAATACACATCTGCTCTATTGTTACAGAATCGCTCAAGCCACAAGTGTGTCAGATCCACAGATCTCGATATGTTAACGTCGTCTGGGTCTCCATGTCGAGGATACGCGGGAAGTTCAAGATTTCCAACAAATTCCCCTGCGATCACGCGAGTTTCAGTGAGTATTGAATCGGCACACAGGTTGAATTCGACAACTGGCAATGTTAGATTGACATCACATCAACACATACAGATGCCACTTGATGCGTTGGTGCGGGAGAAGTACTTGTCAGCGATTCCTGTGGATTTCGAAGTCCTGACTCAGGTCAGGCTGCTGTCTTTTAAAAACAGTTGCCGGGAATACCCGACTACAGGTCTTCAATCGGAGAGTTCTATTTTTTAGTTCCTCAATGATTGACAACTAGGATTTCTATACCGCCGCACTCCAAATGCGTCCTCAGAATAGTCGGGGGAGCGCAGATAAGTGATTTATTTCAGTTTAATCATGAAAGCGACAAATTGTGACAACTCGATCTCGCACACGAGGCTTTACCCTTATCGAATTGTTGGTTGTCATCGCGATCATCGCGGTGCTGATTGCCCTGTTATTACCGGCAGTGCAGCAAGCTCGCGAGGCAGCTCGACGCTCACAATGCAAAAACAACATTAAGCAGTTAGGTCTGGCACTGCACAATTACCACGACACGTTTACGACTTTTCCAATCGGCCAGCGGGAATCAAAAACTTACCCGAATTGGCGTGTCGCTGTACTGCCCAATCTCGACCAGGCAACTTTGTACAACGCATTGAATATCACTCAATCGTACATGTCAGGGTGCGCCTCGACCAGCGGATATGGGTTTGCTCAGACGACTCCTGGTAATCCAATCCTCAAAGGTCTGGTCTTGTCGGTCTTCAAATGTCCTTCCAGTGCATTGAGCGCCACGGCCGACGTCGGCTGCAACTACGATCAGGCTCAAGTTCACGACTATGTCGGGATCAGCGGGGCGACTCCTGATCCTGCATTGCGAACGACAGTTTGCTCGCAGGACACGGGGTACGGCACATACTGTAATAATGGATTATTGATTCCCAATCAGGTGACGCGGATTCGGGACATTACAGATGGAGCCTCCAATACGATCATCGTCGCCGAGCAGTCAGGGAAAGTTGGCAACAGCGACTTTCGGGCCGGCTATCATGGGGGATGGTCATCATTGGCCGGGATTCCGGCGGGCAAGTTCCTCGTGCCGACCTTTGTAATCGGCGACCTTCCCTACGGTAGCGGAACCGTCACGGTTCGGTATCAGATCAATACAAAATCGGCGGGACTCGGTTCGAGCTCATCCTATCACGCCAACACCATTCTCAATTCCTTTCACACGGGCGGAACGCACGCCTTGCTGAGCGATGGTTCGGTGCGTTTTCTGTCTGAGAACCTCAACTTCCTGACACTAACCAACTTGTCTTGCAGGGACGATGGCATCGTGCTTGGTGAAATCTAGCTCGCGTAACCCATGCCAGCGGCTGATGGCCACCAGCCGCTCAACCCGCAAACAGCGGAGCAAGTCAGCTTCGGGCGAAAATAGTTTCGTCGTTGCATGGTCGAGTTGCTAAACCATCCGCTGAAACAATCCCGACTGCGATCGGGCTGAGCTGGCTTCAAGTTCAATTTGCACCGATGAGTAATTGACTATTTGAATTGACTATTTGGACAAGGCGATCATCTATGGGAAATGGCGTTCCGAAATTTGTGCGCCGGCACGCGCTGCAAGCCGCGTTGTGCCTGATACTGGCTTTCACCTCCGGCTGCGGAACTGACGGTCCACCATCAGGAACAGTCACGGGACGCGTGACATTCCAAGGCGAACCAGTGACTTCCGGCGTCGTCAATCTGACGTCCCAAACGCTGGGGATTGGCGCCAGCGGAACGCTGGGAGACGACGGTCAATATCACATTGCGGACCAGCTAAAAACTGGTGAGTACAAAGTAATCATAACGCTTCCGCCTCCGCCTCCGCCTAGACCGGAAGATGGACCGCCTAAGCCGCAACAAGAACTCAAAAATATTCCCGCCAAATATCGGTCCGAGGCGACCAGCGATTTGACCGCCACGATCCACGAAGGAACCAATACTGCTGATTTCGACCTGAAGCCTTAGAGTTCCAGTCGAATACCGACTGAATCGCAGAAAATACGGTCGCAGTAAATACGCAATCGCAGCGGACCACGACGTCGAATTCGAATCGTATCCGCTGCGGGAATGCTTGGTTGAATCCCTGACGGACACGATTGTCCGTCCTGCTCGTCGCTCTCCTTATAGTTACGACAGCAGCAGTTCCAAATCTTCTGCCGTCAAGTCGCGAATCAAGTTATT
>CAZPNQ010000243.1:0-2497 GCA_964587955.1 uncultured Nitrospira sp. | reverse complement strand
ATGTCAAAAAAACCTTGCTCGACGGCAAAGCGTTCGAAAAAATCATTCAGTACGTCCGCAAGGATGTCCCGGCGTTGCTGATCGTCGGACGCATCGGGGTCCACAGTGATGAAGACATGGATGTCGGCAGCAACACGGAAAACCTGCTCCGCAGCGCGCCGTGTAATGTGCTGATTTCTAACCGCAAATACGTGCCTCCCATCGATACGCAGGCCGAGTACACGATCGCGTGGACGGAAGAAGCCTTGCGACGGATGGAAAAGATTCCTGTCTTCGCACGCGGAGTGGCAAAGACCGCCATCCATCGGTACGCGATCGAAAAAGGCCATACCATCATCAGTAACACTGTCGTCGATGCCGCAGTCGGACACATTCTTCCTAAAGGCGCTATGGATGCCATGCGCGCGCTTGGCGGCAGCCTGGACGCGGCGGGTATCGACCGCGACAAGATGCAGGCCGACGAAGCCGTCACCCAAGATCTCATGGGTCCGACCTTGAGCGGAATCATGACCCAAATCGTCGAGGAGAAACCGAAAGAGGTCGATGCCTCCACGCAGGCCTACCTGGACCGCATGGATCAAAGCTATTTCGTCTGTGACGGATGCGGTTACATCGGCAAGGGTGACACCCCCGTCAAATGTCCGGTATGCAGTGCGGATGGAACGAGATTCAAACAGGTCGATAAGAAGATTTTCGAAGTGGCCGCAACAGCTGAAGGGGAACTGGAAACGGACGTTGCCTACGATGACGTGCCGATGCAATGGACCACGGATGCGAAAGAAGCCATCCGCGCGGTACCGGCCGGCTTCCAACGGAGGCGAGCGAAGGCCAGGATTGAAAAGAGCGCGCGTAAGCTTGGCATGACAACCATTACACTCGAATATGCAGCGCCGACGATTAAGGAGGCTGCAGCTGAGGACTATACCCCCATTTTTTCCAACAAGGGCACCGGCACATCGATTGCGGCGGAAGCGACGCTTGCAGCGGCGAATGGGAATGATTCACACGGTCAGGTCGAAGCCACGTCACCCTATACCTGGACGGAGGAAGCACAAGCCAGACTGGACCGCGCTCCGGAGGGCTTCATGCGTGATTGTACCAAATCGCTGATTCTCAAGCATGCCGAGAAGGTCGGAGCCACCGTGATCACGCTCGAAGTAGCCAATGAAGGCATCGAACAGGCGAAGGGATACATGGCAGAAGCTATGAAGACCGGCAATCTCAAGGACATGATCGCCGACCTCACCGGAAAGGGACGCGGATAAGTTCGCGTGCTGAACTTTCGGTTGCTGAATCCCAACCTTTTCTTCTGACGAACATTCTGCTTCAACCAAGCACGACACCCATGGGTAAATCACTTCCTATCTTCAACGGTCCTTTAGGCACTTTGGGATCCTTGAAACAACAAATTACCCAGTTCTTGACTCCTACCTCAAAGAGTGACGGACCGTTTGATGGTCGGACGGTTGACGACTTCAAACCCTACCTCGTTGCGCTGAATTTGACCAAACGTTGCAACCTCAAATGCGATCATTGTTATCTCGATGCGACGACCAAAGCGGCCGGTGGAGATGATGAACTGAGCACCGAAGAATGTTACCGCCTCATCGACCAGATCGCGGAGGTGAATAAAGGTTGTCTCCTTGTCATAACAGGCGGCGAACCACTCGTACGGCCCGACATCCTCGACATTGCTCGTTACGCGGTGACACTCGGCTTTATGGTGGTCTTCGGAACAAACGGAATGCTGATCAACGATCAGCTGGCTAAGACTCTTGTCGAGATAGGTGTGATGGGTGTGGGCATCAGTATTGATTCTTTGCAGGCGACCAAGCACGACGCTTTTCGCGGCGTGCCGGGCGCCTGGGAAGCAGCCGTCGCCGGCATTGAAGCGAGCAAGCGAAATGGCCTCCAATTCCAAGTGCATTTCAGTGCCCAGCCAATGAATTACAAGGAGCTGCCTGAAGTGATCGACTGGGCGCACCGGCTTGGAGCCCGCGTATTGAATGTGTTCTTTATGGTGTGCACGGGACGGGGCGAGGAACTGACGGATATCACCCCCGCTCAGTATGAAGAGGTGTTGGGATACCTCGTCGAATGCCAAGACAATTACAAAGGCATGCTGGTCAGGGCCCGTTGCGCTCCACACTTCAAGCGGTTGGCCTATGAGAAGGATCCCAATTCCCCGATCACCAAAGCCACCGGATACATGGGAGGAGGATGCCTCGCAGGTACCAACTACGCCAGGGTGACGCCGAACGGCGAGTTGACCCCTTGTCCCTATATGCCGTTGTCGGCAGGAAATATTCGCTCCCGGAGCTTCGTCGATCTCTGGGAGCATTCGGATGTCTTCAACTCATTCCGCTATCCTCAGCTCAAGGGAAAGTGTGGGGACTGCGAATATAGCGACATCTGCGGAGGCTGCCGCGCTCGCCCCTATGTCGACCACGGCGACTGGCTGGACGAAGATCAGTGGTGCCTCTACACCCCGAAAGGC
>CAZPNQ010000242.1:0-2526 GCA_964587955.1 uncultured Nitrospira sp. | reverse complement strand
AACACGGAAAGATGAAGCTCGCCCCGTCCTGCCACGAGGAAGCGGTCGGCGCTATCCGTCTCATTGACGCGAAGCGACACATTGGTTTCCAGTTCCTTGAACAGACGTTCGCGTAAATGGCGCGACGTGAGAAACTTGCCTTCACGTCCCGCGAAGGGACTGTTATTCACCGAAAAAGTCATCTGAACCGTCGGCTCGTCGATCGACACGCGCGGGAGGGCGACCGGACGCTCGGCATCCGCAATGGTGTCGCCAATGCTCACGTCATCGAGCCCGGCGACCGCGACGATCTCTCCGGCGGCTGCCTGTTCGGTGTCGGCTCGTTCAAGGCCCGAATAGACCGCGAGATCGGATACTCTTCCGGGAATCTGCGCGCCGTTCTTGCCGAGGACCATGACGTTCTGCCGTCGGGCAATCGATCCGGACTGGATCTTGCCGATACCCATCTTCCCTTTGTAGGAATCTTGCACAAGGGCCAGGACAAGAATTTGGAGCGGGGCTTCGACGGTAATGGCCGGGGCAGGAATCTTCTCCAGCACGGTATCGAGCAGCGGTATGATATCGTTCCCAGGCTTGTTGACATCGAGCGTGGCGATTCCTTTAATCGCCGATGTATAGACGATTGGAAAATCGAGTTGTTCGTCGGTGGCTCCCAGATGAACGAACAGGTCGAAGGTGCGATTGACGACGTCGTCGATGACGGCGTCCGGCCGGTCGATCTTATTGATGACGACAATAGCTTTGTGCCCAAGCGCCAAGGCTTTCCGCAACACGAAGGTCGTTTGCGGCATGGGGCCTTCTTTCGCATCGACTAAAATCAATACACCGTCCACCATTCGAAGCGTCCGTTCCACTTCCCCGCCGAAATCGGCATGGCCTGGGGTGTCGACAATGTTGATTTTCACCCCATTGTAGATGACGCTGGCGTTTTTAGCCCGGATCGTGATTCCACGCTCCCGTTCCTGGTCCATCGAGTCCATGATGCGCTCGCCCATATCGTCGATCTTGCGATGGACGTGAGTTTGTCGGAGCACCGCGTCGACCAAGGTCGTTTTGCCGTGATCCACGTGGGCGATAATGGCGATGTTCCGGATATCACTCCGGCGATCATGAGGGGCGCGTATAGTGGACATTGTTATAGTTTTCCTGCGAGCGACACGACAAAAAAAAGACGCCCCGCTACCGAGGCGTCGATGGAAGTATACATGAGCACCGGCCGTCTCTCAAGCGATCATTCGAATGACATTCGCCGTGGAAGCTTGAGTTTTGAAAAGACGCATTGTAAGGTTTTCCAGTTTCATCGGTAAGGCTGCATCAGGAGCGAGTTCGATGCCAGGTGATACACGGTTCGTCGAAATTCAGAAACGGTCATCCCATCGCCTGCGCCGTTGGCAGATCGTCTTGATCGGGCTCGTGGCCGTCACGATCGTTGGAGGTACGACGGTTGCCGGAATCATTTGGCACTTTTCCAAGGATCTTCCATCGCTCGATCTCCTGCAAAATTATCAACCGAGTTTGGTCACTACCGTTTATTCAGACGATCGCCAATCCATCGGCCAGTTCTTTATCGAGCGCCGCATTCTGACTCCGCTTCCCGAAATTCCCAAGGCGCTGACCCAAGCGGTGATCGCAACGGAAGACGCCCGCTTTTTCGAGCATCCTGGGTTGGACTATATCGGGATGCTGCGGGCGGCCTGGACGAACATACGGCACGGAGGGAGGAAAGTCGAAGGCGCTAGTACGATCACACAACAATTGGCCCGTTCGCTCTTTCTCTCGTCTGAGCGGTCCTATGAACGGAAAATTCGCGAACTCATCTTGGCGTACAAGATGGAGGCGGTGTCGGGCAAGGAACAGATTCTCGAAACCTATCTCAATCAGATCTACTTCGGCCAAGGAGCCTATGGCGTGGGCTCGGCGGCTAATTCTTATTTTGGGAAGGACATCAGAACCTTGAGTCTGGCTGAATCCGCGTTTTTAGCCGGTCTGCCGAAGTCACCTAGCCGGTTTTCACCTTTCTCCGCCTATGAATTGGCGAAGAAGCGCCAAGAGCATGTCCTCGTTCGAATGGAGGAGGTTGGGTTTATTACGGCAGCGGAACGGGAAGCGGGCACTCGTGAAAAACTGAATTTTCATCGGCCCGGAAGCGAACATCTTGCGCCGTACTTTGTCGAATACGTCCGCCAGCAGCTTGTGGCGAAGTATGGGGAGTCGATGGTGTACAAGGGTGGGCTTCAAATTTATACGACCTTGAATTTGGAGATGCAAAAAGCGGCGGAGTCAGCGTTCTTGAATGGGGTGCGCGAACTCGATAAACGGGAAGGGTGGCGAGGGCCTCGGCGAACCATCGATTTGGCGACCTACCAGCCCTCAGGCCTTGCCCAAACAGATCAACTGCTCAAACCCGGGTACCTTGGTGAAGGGATCGTCTTAAGGGTTGCGAAGGATCATTATGTGGTTCAAGTCGGCGCGTTCACTGCGAAGTTGGCGTTTGACGACATGGCCTGGGCCAAGCGGATTCTCAAG
>CAZPNQ010000241.1:0-2566 GCA_964587955.1 uncultured Nitrospira sp. | reverse complement strand
CGAAGCCGATGGTCAGGCTGTTCCAGAGACTGAGGCTGCGGTGGAGGGTTTCGGGAGGGCTCGGGGTCGGAGCAGGAGTTCCCGTCTCCGGACGTGCGGTTAGTCCCATGTCAGACTTCTCTGCCTCAGCCGCAGGCCTGACGGATCCGGGACGGAATCAACGATGGAATGGGCATGCATAACGAAGCCTCCTTGCCGAGCGGGCCAAGTTCCGAAAAGGCCATGTACCTCCGTACATGATCTCCCGGGCTTTTATCCCTCCGTGGAGCCTCGCCATGCGAGACCGGAAACTCTCGGACCAGACACTCCTAATAAAAGGAGCCGGAACCCTCGTTTCCCCTTTGTGCGGCCCTTCATACGACCTTGCCGCAGCAAAGTCAAGCAGATTACATACTAGTCGTCAATGATCCTTTCCGTCCGCAAAGCGCCGACAAGTGCACAAGCCAGCTCCTGTACCCATCTAAGCGTTAGGCAGAAACGGTTGCAGAAGACTGTGGAGCCTCACGGCTAACAACCGTGGTCCCTATCGGTTCTTCGGCCACACCTCGCCGAAGTGTGTCCTCCTTCGCCAAGGCGCCGGAGGACACTTGTTGCGCGTTCGGCCACGGCTTAACAACCGTGGCTTCTTGCGTAGGCGGGTGAAATAACTTCGTCTATTTCAAGGGCATCCAACACCTCTTTTTCCAAGAGCGCTTCCGCCAGTGCCTTCAAGGTCACCATGTGTTCGGTTAAGACTCGTTTGGCCCGCTCGTAGTTTTCCATGACGAGACGCTTGATTTCCAGATCGATCTCCAGCGCCATTTGATCACTGACATCACGCTTACCCGTAAAGGAGCGGCCCAGAAACATCGATTCGTCTTTTTGCGAGAATGTGAGCGGCCCAAGCTTTTCACTCATGCCCCATTCACAAACCATTTTGCGAGCAAGGGCCGTGGCGCGTTCCAAATCGTTACCTGCGCCGGTGGTAACGTGTTTGAACACGAGTTCCTCTGCGACTCTGCCGCCCATGAGAATCGCCAGCGTATTGTATAAAAACTCCTTGGAATGGTTGTGGCGGTCGTCGGTCGGCAACTGCATGGTCACTCCCAATGCGCGGCCTCTTGGAATAATCGACACCTTATGGACTGGATCGGTGCCGGACGTTAGTTTGGCCATCAAGGCATGACCCGCTTCATGATAGGCGGTGACCCGCTTTTCCTCGTCCGTCAAAATCATGCTCTTGCGCTCGGCGCCCATCATAATTTTATCTTTAGCCATTTCGAAGTCTACGACTCCGACTTCGCTTTTATTCTGGCGAGCAGCCCAGAGCGCCGCTTCATTGACCAGGTTTTCCAAGTCGGCGCCGGAAAAACCTGGCGTTCCTCTCGCAATCTTCTCCAGTTCGACGCCGGCTGCAATCGGCACTTTCTTCGTGTGCACCTTCAGGATCTCTGAGCGGCCTCGAAGGTCCGGATGATTCACCGTCACTTGCCTGTCGAATCGTCCCGGCCTCAGCAGAGCCGGGTCGAGCACATCCGGCCGATTGGTAGCAGCGACTAGAATGATGCCCTCCGCCGTATCAAACCCGTCCATTTCGACCAGCAACTGGTTGAGCGTTTGTTCGCGTTCATCGTTTCCGCCGCCCAGTCCCGCTCCCCTCGACCGTCCGACGGCGTCGATCTCATCGATGAACACGATACAGGGAGCGTGCTTTTTGGCTTGCTCGAACAAATCACGAACGCGTGAGGCCCCGACTCCCACGAACATTTCCACAAAATCCGAACCGCTGATACTGAAGAACGGGACTCCCGCTTCGCCGGCAATCGCCTTGGCCAATAATGTCTTGCCGGTTCCCGGCGGACCCACCACTAACACTCCCTTGGGGATGCGTCCGCCGAGTTTCCGGAACTTCCTCGGGTCTTTCAGAAATTCAACCGTTTCCTGGACTTCCTCCTTCGCCTCGTCAATTCCCGCCACATCTGAAAACGTCACCTTTTTCCGGTCGTCCGTCTGCATACGGGCTTTGTTCTTCACGAGAGATAGTGCTTGATTCCCGACCTGCATCCGACGCATGAAAAAGAACCACAGACCGAGAAAGAGAACGAACGGCGCCCAGGTCATGAGAAATTGCATGTACCAGGGACTTCCATCGGATGGCTTGACCTCGATTTGGACACCTTTCGTCCGCAGCACATTAACGAGATCAGGATAATCCGCCGAATACGTTCGAAGTCGGGTGTTATCTTTTAAGACACCGCTGATAGTATTCCCCTTGATGATGACCTTTTCGATGTCTCCCCTGTCGAACTTCGCCATGAAGTCGCTAAAAATAACCTCTTCCTCTAACGATGCACGCGTCGGCATATTCCATAGGTTGAGGAGAAACACCATGGACAAGCCTACCAACATCCAAAACAGTATGGTTTGTATTTTGATTTTCACGAGTAGCCTCTCACGATGGATCCGTTGTAGCAACCAACCTATCTCCGTGAAGCTCCTATCACCGCTTGAAGACGTGTGTGACGTTCAGGATTTTCCTCCGACTTTTGCTTTATCGCCATGCGCCAACGTGGCGTACGCGAACACA
>CAZPNQ010000240.1:0-2600 GCA_964587955.1 uncultured Nitrospira sp. | reverse complement strand
AGGTGAAACAGCAGCGCGCCGCCCGCCTGGCTGAAGGGCAGGTAGCCCAGCTCGTCCAGAATCACCAGGTCCACGTACATCAGGCGCAGGGCCAATTGCCCCGTCTTGCCGGCGGCCTTCTCCGCCTCCAGCGCATTGACCAGTTCCACCGTCGAGTAAAAGCGCACCCGCTTGCCGCCATGGCGAATCGCCTCGATCCCGATGGCCGTGGCCAGATGCGTCTTGCCGGTACCAGGACCGCCGATGAGGACGACGTTGTGAGCCGCGTCGAGGAACTCCAGAGTGTGCAGCCGGCGTACCAGCGCCTCATCGACGCGCGACTGCGCAAACTCGAATCCGGCCAGATCCCGGTGCGCGGGCAAACGCGCAGCCTTCATCTGATAGGCCACCGAGCGCACGTCGCGTTCGGCCCGCTCGGCGGCGAGCAACTGGGTCATGAAGCGCTGCGGATCGAACTCGGTGTGCCGGGTTTGCGCCACCAGCTCCGGCCAGCTGTGCGCCATGCCATGCAGCTTGAGCGCTTTCAATTTGGCCACGATTTCAATCGACATGGATCACCTGCCCATCCGGCCCGGGCCGCAGCCGCTCGTAGCGATCCACATCGGCCAAGGGCTCCTCGGCCAAGGCCAGCGGCACCCTGGGTGCATCGGTCACCATCGGGGCCGATGGCGATTTCAGCCGTGCCAACACGTTGAGCACATGCTCACCGCTGGGGCGCCCCGATTCCAGCGCCACCTCCACGGCCACCAGCACCGCCTCCAGGCCATGCACCGGAACCGCCGCCAGCACCTGCGCCATGACCCGATCACCCCCGGCGTGCTTCAACAGGCAATCCTGCAGCTTGACCAGCGGCTCGGGCATGGTCGCAAAGGGTGCGCCATTTCTCAGCGCTCCGGGCTTGGTCACAATCAGGCTGATGTAATGCTGCCAATCGTAGAAGGTGTGCTCGCGCTCGAAGCTGCGCACATGGCGGGCGAGTTCACGACCCTGGTCTGTCACCACCAGCTCGAACGGGTACACCCGCAGGCTCACCACCCGGTGCGCAAATTCAGTGGGCACACTGTAGCGGTTGCGCTGCAGATGGATCAGCCCGGTGGACGATACCCGCGCCGGCACCTCGACGTACCCGTCAAAGGCCCGGGGCAAGGGCATCAGGTGCGCCTGCTCATCCTGCAGCACCTCCGCCAGCGTCAACTCCGGCCACTGCGGGTGGCGCATCTCCTCCCACGCACTCCTGCAGCGCTCGCCCACCCAGTCGTTGAGCTCATCCAGATCACGCCAGCGCCGCTCGGCGGCCTCCCGCCAGATCTGCCGGCGCCGGTCCTGGACGTTCTTCTCGACAATGCCCTTCTCCCAGCCCGCCGCCCGGTTGCAGAACTCCGGCTCAAACAGATAGTGCGAGCACATGGCGTGAAACCGTGCATTGATCGTGCGCTCCTTGCCGCGGCCAACCCGGTCCACCGCCGTCTTCATATTGTCGTAGATGCCACGGCGCGGAACCCCGCCGAACGCAACAAACGCGCGTGCATGCGCATCGAACAGCATTTCGTGGCTCTGGCTCGGATAGGCCACCAGCCAGAACGCCCGGCTCGCCGCCAGCTTGGTGTGCGCCACCTCCAGCCGCCGACGCAATCCCCCAACGAACGCGTACTCGCAGCTCCAGTCGAACTGGAACGCCTCTCCCAGCCCGAAACTCAGTGGTACGAACGCTGCGCGCCTGGGACCATCGGCCCGCTCGGCCTTCCAGCGACGTACGAACGCACACACGCGCCCATAGCCGCCTGTATAGCCCTCTGCACGGATCATCTCGAACAGCATCTTTGCCGTGCGCCGATCCCGTTTGCCCCGATGGCTGTCGGTCCTCAGCCACGTACCCAGCAGCTCCATCCACCCATCGAGCTTGCTTGCCGCCTTGCGCGCCGGGTACTTCGGCTCCACTATCTGCGGGCGCCGCAACCAGTCCCGTACCGTGTTCCTCGACAAGCCTGTGCGCCGCGCCACCTCCCTCAGCGACATCCCCTCACGCAAATGCATCCGCCTGATCTTGGCCAACATCCCCACGTTGATCACTCCTCGTTCTCCCGCTCATTTCTTGAGCGGGACAGTCAATCACATGGGTCAGTTTTGGATGAAAATTACCCCTCCAAATGGGTCAGTTTTGGGTGAACGTCAACATTCGGCGCTTTCGGCGACGAGGTCCATGGCGCCGCCTATGCCGCCGCGCCTCGCATCCGATAGGCTCCTATTGACCACATTGGCATGCTGGTCCACTTCATAGGCACCAAGTATCACGGTATCGATGTGGCCGCCCCTTGCCATCTCAAAAGAGGTGAGACTGTCGAAAAAGGAGGCGCCCGGCACCACGGGCAGGAATTGGCCGCCGGCGTTGTAAATGTCCGGTTGATGTCATCTCCGGTCACCCCGGGCCCATCCTGGGGGCTCGCTTGTATGGGATTTAGATTAAGAACTGCTCCATGAACCCCTGCACGGGCATGGCTTCCAGTGTTTCCTGGTCAGCGAACAGTCCGGTCAGTCCCGCGTGCCGCAACGGCGGAAAACGTCGCGCAATGTGCCTACTGAACTTGGTCTCGACCATCCGT
>CAZPNQ010000239.1:0-2613 GCA_964587955.1 uncultured Nitrospira sp. | reverse complement strand
CGCTACCTTGACACGGTAGAGGTCGACGGTTCAAGACCGTCCGCGCCTACCATTTCAGGCCGAGGTACTGGTTTGCCTCTCAGAGGCCCCGGTGCCTTTGTTGTTTTTGGATCGCATCCAAGGTCATGAAGATATCAGTAAAAGACGGTCCAAGCGGTGACATGCAGGCCGGGGAGACGGTGGGTGCCGCTCTGTCTGAATTAGGAGTCGTCCACCGGGATATTCTGGCAGCTAAAGTAAATGGAGCAGCGGTTGACCTGTCGCGCCCTCTGTCCGGAAACTCGGTGATCGAACCACTGAGATTCGACAGCGGAGAGGGCCGTGAAGTATACCGCCATAGCAGTACCCACATTATGGCTCAGGCGGTCAAAGAACTTTTCCCGTCCGCACAACTGACCATCGGTCCCGCCCTGGAAGATAGTTTTTATTATGACTTTGCCTTCGAACGTCCGTTTACTCCGGAAGACTTGGAGAGAATCGAAGAACGTGCTTCCGAAATCATCAAACGTAATCTCCCTATTACAAGGCGCGAGTTCTCGAAACAGGACGCCATAGATTTTTTCAAGGCCCGTGGAGAACACTACAAAGTCGAGCTGATTCAGGGCTTCCCCGATGGAGAGTCGATCACCGCCTACACACAGGGCGACTTCGTCGATCTCTGTCGCGGCCCCCACCTCCCTAGCACCGGCACCATTGGGGCCATCAAATTGCTCAACACGGCCGGTGCATATTGGCGTGGCGATGAGCGTAATCCGATGTTACAACGGATCTACGGAACATCCTTCCCAACACGAGCGGAAGTGGATGCTTACCTGGCCAGGCTTGAGGAAATTAAGAGGCGCGACCATAGAAAGGTCGGGAAAGAACTGGATCTGATCAGCATTCAGGATGAGATCGGACCCGGGCTGGTACTTTGGCATCCGAAAGGCGCGACGGTTCGCCTGTTGATCGAAAATTTCTGGCGAGAACAACATATTCGGGACGGGTATCAGCTGGTCTATTCGCCTCATACCGCGCGTCTTGATCTCTGGAAAACCAGTGGGCATCTCGATTACTACCGAGAAAACATGTTCCCAGCGATGAAGCTGGAAGGCAGCGAATACCAGCTGAAACCGATGAATTGTCCGTACCACATCATGATTTATCAGAGTCATCTTCGCAGTTATCGAGACCTTCCCGTTCGCTATGGAGAACTGGGGACGGTCTATCGCTATGAACGGACCGGCGTTCTGCATGGACTTATGAGGGTGCGCGGATTTACACAGGATGACGCTCATCTCTTCTGCCGGCCGGATCAGATGGAACATGAAGTCAGCCGCGTACTGGACTTTACATTTTTTGTGTTACAGACTTTCGGATTCCATCAATTCGAAGTGTTTTTGTCTACTCGACCCAAAGAGTCCGTGGGCGGTGATGAGCATTGGACTTTGGCCACCAGTGCATTGGAAGCGGCACTGAAAAGCCGTCAGATCTCCTTTCATCTCGATTCGGGAGGGGGAGCATTTTACGGCCCGAAGATCGACATCAAGATCAAAGATGCACTGGGCCGCTCATGGCAATGTTCCACGGTCCAGGTCGATTTCAACAATCCGGAGCGGTTTGAGTTAAGTTACATCGGAGAGGACGGCAAAGCTCATCGCCCCATCATGATCCATCGAGCCTTAATGGGATCCATCGAGCGTTTTTTCGGCATTTTGATCGAGCACTATGGAGGCGCATTCCCGACCTGGCTGGCTCCGGTGCAAGCGGTGGTCATGAACATCACCGACCATCAGCAAGACTACGTCGCAGCCGTCGTCGCGCAGTTGAAGGCGGCGGGGTTCCGTGCCGAAGCGGACCTTCGGAACGAAAAGATCGGGTTCAAGATTCGTGAAGCGGAAAAGGCAAAAATCCCGTTCATGTTGGTAGCGGGAAATCGAGAAATGCAGGATGGGACGCTCTCGGTACGAGGCCGCAGTGGCTCAAATCTGGGGAATAAGACAGTGGCTGAGGTGTTGGATCTCCTACAGGCTGAGGTCAAGCACACACAGCGCGAACTTCAACACACTCATTAAAAAAGAGGTGGCTTATCGTTCCCAAATTGCGTGTGAATCGTGAGATCCGAGTCCGAGAAGTTCGTGTAATCGGCCCAGAGGGAGAACAGCTTGGTGTTCTCCCGACACCAGATGCCTTTCGTCAGGCTCAAGAAGGCGGCTATGACCTCGTGGAGGTCGCTCCCAATTCCGTTCCCCCGGTCTGTAAGATTATGGACTTTGGGAAGTACAAGTATGAGCTGAGCAAAAAGGATCATCAAAGTCGGCGCCATCAAAAATCGACCCAAGTAAAGGAAATCAAACTACGCCCACGGACCGATAAGCATGACCTCGAAATCAAGGTCCGCCAAATGAAGACCTTTTTGGAAGAAGGCAATAAGACCAAAGTCACCCTCACCTATCGCGGGCGGGAAATGGCCAACCAAGAGATGGGTCGTGCAGTGATGAATTCCGTCATTGAACAGTTGGCCCAAGCCGGCACCATCGAGTATGCTCCTCGGATGGAAGGACGCAGTTTGATCATGATCGTAGCTCCGAAACATTGACGTGCGGTTCGGTGATTGCTCAACTAAAGGAATCT
>CAZPNQ010000238.1:0-2640 GCA_964587955.1 uncultured Nitrospira sp. | reverse complement strand
TCACCGTCATTCGAGAAAGCCGATACGTGGAATACGCCAAATGAAGGTCCTCTGTATCGGAGACATTATGGGAGAGCCGGGCCGCCGGGCTGTCGTCCGGATGGTGCCGCGGTTGATCGCGCAGCATCGTATCGATGCGGTCATCGCCAATGGAGAAAATCTGGCCGGAGGCTTCGGAGTCACGCCGGAGTTAGCCGAGGAGTTGTTCGAAACGGGCATATCGGTCATCACCACCGGAAATCATGCCTGGGATAAGAAAGAAGCGATCGATTACTTTTCTCGGGAGCCCCGCTTATTACGTCCGGCGAATTATCCGCCTGGAGCTCCGGGAAGCGGAAGCGTCGTCATCGAGACCCCAGGTGGGGAGCGGCTGGCCATATTACAATTGATGGGCAGGGTGTACATGCCGACGATCGATTGTCCGTTTCAGACGGCCAAACGCGAGGTCTCCCGCTTGAAGCGGGAGACCTCCGCGATCATCGTCGACATGCATGCGGAAGCCACGTCTGAAAAGATGGCCATGGGGCATTTCTTGGATGGGGAAGTGGTCGCTGTCGTCGGTACGCATACGCATGTGCAGACTGCCGATGAACAAATCTTTCCTAAAGGCACCGCCTATATCACAGATATCGGAATGACGGGGCCGCTCCATTCGGTGATCGGAGTCAAAAAAGAATTGGCAATCGAGAAATTTTTGACTGCGATGCCGAGGCGGTTTGAAGTCGCATCAGGACCGTCCGTATTTTGTGCGGTCCTGCTTGAGCTCGACCCACGCTTGGGGAAGGCGATCGCATTTGAACGCATTCGCGTCATCGATTAGGTGAAACGCTTCAATAGCCTGTGAACCCTGTGTCGATGCCTCGACCTTGCAGCGATTGATTGAGTGTCTTACGACTTCAAAGGAGCGGACTCACGGATACACACTCTCGCCCTTCTCTTTCCCAATTAGAATTGACCTTGAGACGAGTTCTCAGCGTCTCGGAACTCACTGCCATGGTGCGGGCTTCCCTTGAGACGGATTTTGCCGAGGTGTGGCTCGAAGGGGAAATTTCGAACCTCCGCGCACCAGCGTCCGGACATCTCTACTGTACACTCAAAGACGAGACAAGCCAGATTCGGGCGGTGATTTTTCGTTCGGCGGCCGTCCGTTTGCGGTTTGGCCTGGAAGAAGGACTTCATGTCGTCGTGCGAGGGCGACTCTCCGTGTATGAGCCGCGAGGTGAGTACCAGGTCATTCTCGATCATCTCGAACCCAAAGGACGTGGTGCCCTCCAGCTGGCTTTTGAACAACTGAAACGTCGCCTGGAGGCTGAAGGGCTTTTCGATGGGGAAAGCAAACAGTCACTACCGGCGTTCCCCCGGACTGTAGGAATCGTGACCTCGTCGACCGGGGCGGCGGTCCGAGATCTGATCACCGTGTTGCATCGCCGCTGTCCCATCTTGACGATCATCATCGCGCCGGTACAGGTGCAGGGGGCAGGATCGGCTGAACAGATCAGTGCTGCCATCCAGGCATTGAACAGGCTTGATGCGGTTGATGTCATCATCGTCGGGCGCGGCGGCGGTTCGTTTGAAGATCTGTGGAGCTTCAATGAAGAAGCCGTTGTGCGAGCCATCGCCACGTCAAGGGTTCCAATTGTATCGGCCGTTGGGCATGAGACAGATGTGACACTGGCCGACTTTGCGGCAGACGTACGGGCTCCCACACCGTCCGCTGCCGCTGAAATGGTTGCCCCAGTATTGACGGAGATCGTCGAGCGGCTGGACATGCTCACTGCCCGCTGCCGGCAAACCATGAGATCGAAATGCCTGGAGCAGCATCAGCGACTTGATCTTCTGATTGCCCGTATGGAGACCATCCGGTTTAGAGTTCTCAAAGAAGCTCAGCGGGTGGATGGCGCCATGGCAAACATGCGAGAAGCCGTCCGCACCCGGTTGAATCAAGCGATGGCGGATGCGCAGGCATGGACGCAAGCGCTGATGTCGAAGAGTCCGGCACTCCGGCTGCATCAAGATCTGGCGATTGTTCCACAGTTGCGGTCGCGTTTGATCGCCGCTGTGACCCATGGCCTCAAGCGGGAGGCCAAACAAACCCATGCCTATCTCGGCCGATTGAACGGGCTGAGCCCGCTCGCTATTCTGGATCGGGGATATGGGATTCTCGAGACGATACATGGCCGCCGGATCATTCGAGACGCCGGAGAAGTTTCCGTCGGCGAAGAGATCCTAGCACGTCTTGCCAGAGGCCAAATCCGTTGTAGCGTGAAGGAAGTCAGATTGGATTCATCGGTTTAAAAGCCGGCTGTGACTTCGTTATAATGGGCCGCAAGTAGGGCTTAACAGGTTGCTAAAAACTCGATTGATGCCGACAATATACAATTGTCTGTATGGTTTTATGTCTAAATAACTACAGGATGCTCAAAAAGGCTGTTCAGCAAGGCCGCAGCGAGGTCCGCGACGCGAAGAGTAATGAGCGTCACGTTTGCGGACGGGCGCGAGTTGGTGAGCGCCCAGTGTCTTTGAGGCGAGGCGTATCTTTTTCCACCCGCCCAGCCCCGAGCTGCTTGTGCAGCTCTTGCCCGGGGGGTACGTTGAGCCTCTGAGCGATGCGAGAACGCCGCTGGCGGACTTTTTCAGCAT
>CAZPNQ010000237.1:0-2652 GCA_964587955.1 uncultured Nitrospira sp. | reverse complement strand
TTTGGTCAGCATCCTCGAAGATGGCAAGATCTTCGGGAGCTCAAACACAAGTTTTATCAAAGGCCCCAATAACGCGACCTGTTTCATGGATATTCCCTTCGTGTCCTTAAAGTACCTCCTCAACGACGAGAACACAGATAAAGAGATGCCCCGATATGAACCATTCGGAATCGTGGTTCTCAAGACCACAGCCTACGACAAGGGTTGTCGGCCAGTTCTTTATATGTCAGATGACGAGCTTGCCGACCTTCGCCTACCTGAGAGGGAAAAATGGCGAGTAGTGCGGTTTGAGCTAAGTCACGAAGAGTGCGTAAGTTGGGTGCATGAGCGAGAGTGGCGATGTAAAGGGGACTTCAAACTCCCCCGTAGGGTCATTGCTGTCTTGGTGGAGAACTTATCATTTTCGATGAAACTTGGTCGGATGCTATCGAAGAAGCCTCAAAAGTTCAAATCTATGCCGAAGAGCATTCTACCTTTGTCAGTTATCTGTCAGGGACTACCGTATCTATCCTCATCAACTCGAAGGCGGTGTAAGATCCGGTAAGTGGCTTTGCGACCCGCTGATGCACTATCCGATTGGAGGTAGTAACTTCTGGAAACTGAAACGGTGTTAGCCGTAATGCCAGCGCTGGTGTCGAGCTAGACCGCAGACTTTAAACGTTAAGAGTTTGATAGGCCATTGTAGGGTTGAACATATGCCCCGCTGATTCCTCTAACTGACGAGGTTCTGGTTCGGTGATCGTATCTTGGCACAAGCATCTGGGATTATCTCCTACGCATCCTTGACAGTTGAACCGAAACGCCTGTTACACCTAGTCTGTAACTAACCAACTGTGTTGAGACGCCATAGAAGCCAGCGGTGTCATCGATCGACCTCCCTTCCCGCATAGCTCTGATTAAGGCTTCGCGGGGCAAGAGCAGGCTCCACGCAAGCCAATTCGCCTCGTCCTCCTGTTTTTGATCATACGAACGCATCGCGAAGCTGCCGTTCTGAGACAGAATGATTGTGCTCGGCTTATGCTCCAGAATTATGTGGGCAAGCTCGTGTGCAATATCGCTCGCCTTTCTTCCAGCTGATTTTCTTGGATTGTAGATGAGCAATATTCGGCCTTCAGGAAGAACCAGGCTGACTGCGTGCCAGCCAAACGGATCCTTCCGGCCTAGTTGATCCATAACATCGACTGACAATCCTGGGATGTCGGTGGGAGTCAGAACTGTCACATCCAGGAGTTCTGCTAACTTGAAAACATCTAGGCCATCATGCGGGGCAAGCCCCAACTCCTGCCGAATGTTTGCCGAGGTTCGTTCGGCCCAACTTTTGAATCCTCGATCAAATGTCGCCATTGTCTAACGCTGTTTGTGAGGGTGCCTGCATCTTCATCGCAAAAAGGATCATCTTCCCAAGTGCATTCGCGGTTTCCGGATCTGGGGTGGCATCCCCCTTGAAGTGAGCGGAGATTGAAACGCAATCATTCGTGTTTGGGGCCTTTACGTCGAAGCCCAAAAACTCCCCCGGATCGACATCCAACCAGTGACAGACTTTCCCAAATGTCGCGACATCTGGTATCCGTCCTCCCTCTATTCGCATCAGTGTCGCCGGAGATATGTCGATTTCCTTCGCTGTTTCGCGGAGTTTCTTATCACCCCGTTTTGCATTAACCATCTTACTCAGACTACTGAGCGCTCGTCGCGGCATCCCTCACCTCATTTTTTAAGTAAACGTAGATTGACAAACGAAACAGCATTGTGATTCAATCATATCACAAACGGGCAACGCAGATACACATACGAAACCAGGGAGAGATTTCATGAAAGTACTGCGAATCATTAAGGCCAAACCAAATCCGGCGGGCAAAGATCGGGTTGGCGGGATTACACCCAAAAAGCAGCTTGCAGCCGAGTGGGTTGATTTCAAGAGTACTGGGGACGAGTCCGTTGGACTCCAGGGCCTCTCACTCCAACACTACGCGTATCAACCGCGTTGTCGAGACCCAAAATGGGAATGGCTCATGAGCTTCACCGGATTTCTCCATCCTGGGGAAGTAATCCGAGTTCATTCTGGATCCGAACTCTCCACCTCTGACATGCACCCTGAAGATGCATCCGGTGCCACCTATCATTTCTTTACGGGAAAGAACTATGTGTGGAACAATGATTGTGGCGATACGGCAGGACTGTGGAATGGACTGATCTGGGTTGATACGGCGTCCTATGATCCGTACCCAGTGGAAGGCAAGATTCTCGTTCGTCAGGGCGACAAACTCATCTAACGAAGGAGTTACCATGTCATCAAGAACGAGTACCATGCTCATTATCTTCGCCGGTGCTGCACTGGTTGGTCTTGCTATGGCTCAAGATCCTCGATGCCGAGGCGCATGCCAGAACATCGCACGGAATCTGACGACGTATGGATTCAGGGGCTTTCTATGGTTTCTGTGAGGATAGAGAGTGCTGGCAATTCCGCCCGCACCGTATGACACAGGAGGGACACGTGGATAACTTAACACCATTTACTCTCGCGCACGATCAGCAAAAGGATGATTGGGCCTTACGGAATGACATGACCGGAAAAACCGTGAGACGTTTTGATACCAAAGACGACGCCACTAAAGGAGGAGTGTTAGAGGGCGCCGTTGGGAAACAAGGTGGCTC
>CAZPNQ010000236.1:0-2726 GCA_964587955.1 uncultured Nitrospira sp. | reverse complement strand
CAAACCCCCACGACGCATCGCAATAGCCGACATCCTTGATGACGTCACGGATAATGTCGGGGATTTCAACGTAGGCCTTGGTGGAAATTTCTCCCGCGACAAACGCAATGCCGGTGGACAGGATGGTTTCGCAGGCGACGCGGGAATGCTTATCCTGAGCAATAATGGCGTCCAGGATGCCGTCAGAAATCTGGTCGGCGATCTTATCCGGATGTCCTTCAGTGACTGATTCTGAAGTAAACAAGAAATTGTCTCGCATGTGCCCCTCGTGGGTTCAGGTTATAGAAATCAGCGTGATGTCTGCTGATGGTAAATGTGACGAGTGGTGCTGAGTGACAGACCACGCACAAACTTGGGCAATTCTAGAGAGATCGATCGGCTTTGTCCATCACTTCGATGGAAGGGGACGAAATTTGTCACTCGCCGCTTGCTTGACTCAGGTTTTTGCCGACTTGTAACATACCTTCGCAGCAAAAGTTTGCCGATAGGCTGAGTGAGAGACCTGATCATGGCGATCATGCTCGTTATGATGACAAATTAAGACTGTGTTGATCTGTATTATGGGTATGAAACTTCATCGAGCGGTTTCGGTTTTCACTCTCATCATAGTCGGGACGTTGTGCGCGGCACCGTTCTCCCAGGCAGAATTACACCAGCCGAAGAAGCGGTCGGGCTTCGAACGTGGCGTCGTTCAAGTTGGTGACGAAGCCCCGAACTTCATGCTGCGGGATCTGACCGGCCATGTCATGAGTTTGTCGCAGCTGAGGGGGAAGGTCGTCCTACTAAATTTCTGGGCCACCTGGTGCGGGCCATGCCGTGTCGAGATGCCGGCAATGGAGCAGCTTTATCGGACGTTGCCGCGAAAGGAGTTCGAAATCCTCGCCGTGTCCACGGATCCCCAAGGGGCGGCGGTGACCCGTCCGTTCCAGCGAGAAATGGGATTTACGTTTCCTATTCTTCATGATTCGGAATACCGTGTAGGTCTGACATACGGGGCGCGTACGATTCCGATCACGTTCATGGTCGATCGTCGAGGCATCGTGCGACAAAAGATTTTCGGCGCACGCGATTGGGACTCACCGGAGGCCCGTGACTTGATTCAGGAACTGATGAAGTCATGATGCAATCCATCCCTCAGATTTCACTCATTGCCGCTTTTTCGGCGGGACTTCTTTCATTTGTGTCCCCATGCGTGCTCCCATTGGTGCCGAGTTATATTTCCTATATTACCGGCCTGTCGGTCGAGCAGCTGACGGATGCGTCCGAACGGGTGAAGTTCAAGAAAGCGATTGTCTTGAACTCGTTGTTGTTTATCCTCGGATTCTCATCGGTTTTCGTTGCGTTCGGTGCCTCGGCCAGCTTTTTCGGCCAGCTCCTAATCACCTATCAAGATCTGATTCGCCGCATTGGCGGTGTGTTGATCGTCATATTCGGGCTGTATCTGCTCGGTATGCTCAATCTCACGTTCTTAAAAATGGAGCATCGGTATCAGTTTCGCAGTAGGCCGGCTGGATACCTGGGGTCGTTCTTTATCGGCGTCGCGTTCGCCGCGGGATGGACCCCCTGTGTGGGGCCGGTGCTGGGCTCCATTCTTCTTTATGCCGGTACGACCGATTCTCTTCTGGATGGAGTCGTGTTACTTGCATTTTACTCGTTCGGGTTAGGCTTGCCGCTGTTTCTCACGGCATTGGGCGTCGATCGGTTCTTAGCGTACTTCAAGGAAGTGCGGGCTTATCTGTGGGGAGTTTCGACGGTGAGTGGCGTCATGCTGGTTCTTGTCGGTGTGATGATTTATGCCAATTCGCTCACCATGGTGACAAGCTTCTTAGAGCGATACGGAATCGGTTGGTATCTGGGACAATAGCAACCTCTGTAGTTCTTCTTCCTGCTCCCGCTTGTTCGTAATCTCTTCGGCTACGTTGTCGCTCGTATCTCGTGAAGCCCGCTTCGCCGACTCAGCCCTCAGCGATGAATCTACCAGGGGTGCGAGGCCCTCGGCTTCGCCGTCCGCATCGCCGAATCTGCGAGGCGTGCGTGCGCAGGACGAAGCTTATAGCAGTCTGTGTTCGCGAGATACGAGATACACTTCACGAGGAACGTGAAGCTAGCACCAGGCGCCAAGACGGCAGGCGGTAAAGCCTTGTCCCAGTGTGGTGGCAGCGGAAGCGCCAAATGAGTCGAGCGACGGAGAAATGCCGAGTGTGCCGATGGTTGGAGCTGGTGATGGACTCACGGCTGGCCGATTGCTTCGGACCATCCCAGGGCCGGCGTCGGAAAGGGGAATCGATTCCGATTTCTGAGCAAGGAGCGTAGTCGGTTGAGCTCCGCCGATTTTCTCCAGTAAGTTCTTTCCATCCCCTGAGGCCGCACTGTTCGGATATTTTTCCGCCAAGAGGATCAGATCCTCCCTTGCCCAATCGTCGGCGCCCATTTCATGGTGAGCCTTAGCGAGGAAGTGCAACGCCTCCGCGGCGATGGACTTATCAGGATAATCTTTTAGGATTTGCTGGAACCGATGCGTGGCAGCGAGGTAGGAGCCTCGCCGGTAGTAGAATTGTCCCACGAAGAGATGCATCTGAGCCATCCAATCACGGCATTCCTCGAGCTTTTGCTGAGCCTGGCTATCGTAGCGGCTCCCGGAAAATTCTTTTCGCATCTGTTCAAACGCGGCGATGGCCTTTTGCATCGGCTCAGGATCACGATCGATGGTCTTCGCCATCTTGAAA
>CAZPNQ010000235.1:0-2803 GCA_964587955.1 uncultured Nitrospira sp. | reverse complement strand
AAGACGCCGACCTCCGCTTCGAGCGAGGGGAGCAGCCGCTTGTAGAGCGTGGCGTTGACCAGGTTGCCGATCAGCGTCGTATCCCGGCCCAATCCGTTGGTAAAGGTATTGTCCTCCAGGCCCTGCTTCTCCAGGTTGAGCAGGAAAGTCGTCGTCGAGAACCGCATATCGACCAGATGAGCTGGGGCCGCATCCTCGGCGAATGCCGCGAGAGGCATAGTCAATAGTACGGCGAGAAATAAGGAAAGGCTTTGGCCGAGAGAGTGTTGTTGAGGCAAGTGGTGGGGTTTGGATTTCACAGGTGGGGTCAGATGATATGAAGAGCGCGCGAGCCAGGTCAACATGTGAGGCTGGAGCAACCCTCATGTGAGGGGCAGATCCTGAGGCGTAGATCAGTCGATGCTGAGAGTTAGTAAATCATTGAGGAAGAATTTTTCGTGGGCCTTGAACGGAGCCATCTTCTATGTGCTTTCTCAGTGGGCTCTCCTCATCATTCTTGCCAAACTGGGCGGCCCCACGGTAGTCGGTCGGTATACACTAGGCTTGGCTATCACAGCGCCCATCATTCTTCTTTCTAACCTCCAACTTCGGACACTCCTGGCGAGCGATGTACAGGAAATATTTCCCTTCTCAGTCTACGCCATTGTGCGATTGCTTACGAGCCTAGGAGCACTCCTTCTGATCTGTGGGCTCGCTGCCTACCTGGATTTCACAATCGACCAAACTCTTATCATATGCCTGATTGGTCTCGCGAAGGTCATTGAGAGTGGGTCTGACATTGCCTACGGGCTAATGCAAAAGCACGAAAGAATGGACCTGGTCGGTCTTTCTAAGGGCATACGAGGTGTTTTGACGGCGGGAGCGGTTGGTGGGATTTTTTACGGGACAAATTCACTCATTGCGGGGGTTGGAGGGGTGATCGCAGTATGGTTCATGGTGTTCGTACTGTTCGATTGCCGTCACCTGCAAAGATTCTTCGAGAACTCACCAAATTACATGGCATGGGCCGACATTCCCCTGGCTAGCCTAGGATCCAAGATGTTGAGTTTGTGCAAACTCTCGCTCCCCCTTGGGATTGTTTCAATGGTGATGTCCTATAACACAGCTATGCCTCGATACCTCTTGGATATATATCACGGAGAGGCGGCGCTAGGGTACTTCTCAGCGATTGCGTGCTTCACTGTCGCTTGTACGATAGTGCCGGAAGCATTTGGCCAAGCGGCTCTTCCGAGGTTGGCGAAATATCACGTTACCTCATTGGAAAGTTATTGGCAGTTGATGGGCAAGTTGATGCTCGTGGCGTTCTCATTAGGAATAGCGGGTGTAGTCGTCTCCTCACTCGGAGGTTCCGAGATCTTACGTATTGTCTACAGGGAAGAGTTTGGTCGCTTTTCTGATATTCTAGTCCTGATCATGATCCTCGGTGCCGCTGAATCCATCTGTTCAGTCTTGGGCACCGGGCTGACCGCTGCCAGAAGGTTAGCAGCGCAGTTGCCGGTTCTGGTAGGGACGTTGATCGTCACGACGGTGAGCGGTTGGTGGCTGATACCTCGTCACGCCATGGAGGGAGCGGTGCTAGCTGCGATAACGGGCATGGTCGCATGGGGGGCGGCGTACTATTGGATCCTTAGAATTCCTCGCGATGTTTCATCACCAGGTTAGCATGTCCATTGTGAACACGCTTTAAAATGACTTCACACGTTGCGGCAGGAAAACAACGCTTTTCCGTATCTGCTCTTGGTTTGTACCGAATGCATGTGGCTAATACAGCCATGCGCTGGAGTGTGATGCTCATTGGCATCGCCATCTCCGGCGTTCTCGTCACAGTGAGCACAGAGCTTCACCACTGGATACTGGGTCTGGTACTGCTGACCGCAACGTCTATGGTGGTGGTGAGACTTGATCTCTTCCATCCCTTCACATGGTTCAGTCCGTTCTTCTTCCTCTACTCCGCATCCGTGCCGATCTTAGTTTGGCTCGAAATCAAGGAAGACATCGGAAGCTTACATGAAACGATATTTTTGGAATGGATTGCGCTCGCGGTGTTTATGCTTGTGGTTGGTCCCCGGCAGAGGGAGCCGCGCTTCGAAGGGAAAATCAGCGTAGATGCGAGAATCACCGCATGGCTGCTGTCGACCATCTCGCTAGCTGTGTCCGGCCTTTATCTCTGGCATATATGGCACGCTAATCTTACCTCAAAGTATGAGATTGCCTTGTCCACCTCCATCCTCGCGAAACTCGACCCTGCGTTCTCTGTTTTTGCCATCGCGTATGCCGTCCTCGTTGCCGGCGCATTTCAGCGTCAGCGATTCCCTTGGGCGCTCATTTCGTTTGCTATCGGGTGGAACGCTCTGTCGTTCCTTTTCAGCGGGGAACGAGACTTGGTGTTTCGAATCCTCTGGGTCACGATCTTTCTCTATCACGCACTGTATCGGGAGATTCCGAGATGGGTCCTCGCGATTCTTGCAACCAGTGCTATCGTGCTGGTGCCGATTATGGAAGACCTTAAAAATGTGCTTCTGAAAGAGACGGAGACGGCCGTGATGGTAAACGCGATGGCCGTACGAGTACTGAACGATGAATTTCTTACGGCTTCTGAAAATCTGCAATACTACCTGAGTCGAGCAACGTTTGAGCCGTTCTTCCTGGGCGAAACGCTTCTGTGGGATATCAAGCGGGCTCTCCTTCCATGGTTCATGGCGCAAGAGGGGCCTGATCCGCAGCGGTATTTCAACATCATGTTCTTTCCTGACATCGTGGAGCGTGGTGGGGGAAAAGGGTTTACGCTGGTAGGGGAAGGGTA
>CAZPNQ010000234.1:0-2806 GCA_964587955.1 uncultured Nitrospira sp. | reverse complement strand
AACGAACCGGCTGGTGGCGGTGTACTGGTGCGAAAAGTCTTGAAGGTCGCACTTTCCCCCTTGATCGCAGACCGGACAGTCCAGCGGATGATTAGCCAGGATAAACTCGAGCACCGATTTATGGGAGTCATTGACCACGGTCGTGGCGGTGCGCACGCTCATCCCTTCGTCGGCCGGTGTGCTGCAGGCCGTTTGAAGTTTGGGCATCTTTTCGATTTCAACCAGGCACATACGGCAATTGGCATCCGGCTTGAGTTTCGGATGATAGCAAAAATGTGGAATCATGACGCCGACACGGCGAGCCGCTTCGATCACCAATGTCCCTTTGGGGACGTTGACCGTCATCCCGTCGATCGTGATGCGAACCATCTGGGGTGTTGGCTCAGGCATTATGCTCGTCACTCGTCGTTCGTGAAGCCCGCTTCGACTCAGCCCGCATCGACGAGTCTGCGATCCGTGCGAGGCGAGCGTGAATCGGCATTTCGTAAGATGTCACGGACATTGACTTCCTTCATCCGCACGAAACGAGATACGCTTCACGAGGAACGTTCGTGCGTTGTTCCCACCGGTTCAAGTTTGATCAGATTCGCCGCTTCCGCTTCGTTGATGAGGTCGACGTACTCTTGCCGCCAATACTTCAGCGTGCTTTGGATCGGAGCGACTTCCGCGTCGCCGAAGGCACAAACCGTACGGCCTGAGATGTTTTTGCATAGATCCAGCAAGGTTTCAAGATCCTCCATCCGGCCGCGTTTTGCCAAAATTCTACGGAGCGTCTGGACCAGCCATGAACTGCCTTCTCGGCACGGACTGCATTTCCCGCAGGACTCATGGTAGAAGAATTCCATCAGCCGAAGCGCAGCCCAGACCATGCTGGTGCCTTCTTCCATCACTGTCACGCCGCCGGATCCCAACATCGATCCCGCTGCCGCGACATGTTCAAAATCCAGCTTCACGTCGAGATGGGCCGGCGTCAAAAAAGGCGCTGACGCTCCGCCGGGGATAAAGGCTTTTATCGGCTTGTCGGAGCGCATGCCGCCTGCATACTCGTACACCAATTCTCGGACAGTCATTCCCATTGGAACTTCATAATTGCCCGGTCGTTTCACATGCCCGCTGACACAGAACACTCTGGTACCGGTACTCTTCGGCGGCGAACCGATCGCCGCAAACCATTCGGGGCCGCGGTTGACGATATGAGGGAGGTTCGCCAGCGTCTCGACGTTATTGACCACGGTCGGCATATTATAAAGCCCGTGCGTAGCCGGAAACGGCGGCTTGATGCGCGGGAGCCCTCGTTTGCCTTCGAGCGATTCCAGAAGGGCCGTTTCCTCGCCGCAGATATAGGCTCCCGCTCCCCGATGGACCCACACGTCTGCGTTGATACCGGTGCCGAGAATGTTCTTCCCAATATACCCGGCGGCTCTCGCGTCAGCGATGGCCTGTTCCAAGATCTTTGAACCCAGGACCATTTCCCCGCGGATATAGATGTAGCCGGTTTCCGCTCCGATGGCGTAGCAGGCCAACACGATGCCTTCCAACACTTGGTGGGGATCCCGCTCCATCAACTGTCGGTCTTTGAACGTGCCGGGCTCGCTCTCATCGGCGTTGCAGCACAGATAACGGGGACCTTGATAGTCTTTCGGCAGGAATCCCCATTTCACACCAGTCGGGAAACCGGCGCCTCCTCGGCCTCGCAATCCGGACTTGCGGACGATCGCCGTCACATCCGCCGGGGCGATCTTCCCGAGCGTGTTGCGCAGGGCTTGATAGCCTCCGGTCTTCTCATAATCCTTCAGCGACCCGGTATATCCGGGTTGCATCATGTTTTTTAGTAGAATAAGTTCGTGAGGCATCTTAAACCAACCCGTAAGGCGTGAAGGGTAAGGGGTAAGGAGTTGTTGAAACGAGTCCACAATCGATGAACATCCACTTACTCCTCACGACTCAGCCCTTACCGTTCACTGGTTCAGGCCACATGAACGGTCCGGTCTTCAGCGGACTCGTTCCAGTTGAGCGAAGATCGGACAGGATGCGATCCAGTTTGTCTTCGGTCAACTGCTCATAATAATCATCGTTGACCTGCATCATGGGACCGGTCCCGCAGGCGGCCAAACATTCCACGACACTGAGGCTGAACAGTCCGTCTGCCGTCGATTCACCCGGAGCAATCCCCAGCTTCGCTTTGATCCATTCGATCACCGAATCCGAACCGACGAGAGCGCACATGAGGGACTTGCATACCTGAAGATGGAACTTGCCCGTCGGCTTCAGGTTGAACATCGTGTAAAACGTGATCGTTTCATAGACTTGCGGAGGTGTCAGCTTGAGAAGATGGGCGATTTCCTGCATCGCCGATTCGGTCACATAACCTTGATCACGCTGAGCGACATAGAGGAGTGGGATCAAGGCGGAACGCTTGACCGGATAGCGGGATAGAATGTCGGCTATTTCGTCTTTGTACTTATCTATTAACATGGTGGTTTGTCGCGCATATCTCGTGAAAGGTGAAAAGTGAAAGGTGAGACGTGAAATGTGAGAGGATGCGGGGCATTCTGAATAGTTGTTTACTTTTCACTTTTTACCTTTTACGTCTTGAACTACCGGTCGCATTCCCCCATGACCACATCGTAAGTCCCGAAAATCGTGATGATGTCGGAAATCAGGTAGCCGCGTGCCATATGATCGAACGCGCCCATATGGATGAAGGAGGGCGAGCGAATTTTCAATCGATACGGGCGTGGAGATCCATCACTGATGATGAAAAATCCCAATTCCCCCTTCGGCGCTTCGGTCGCGCAATAGGTTT
>CAZPNQ010000233.1:0-2809 GCA_964587955.1 uncultured Nitrospira sp. | reverse complement strand
CCGTCGATTAGCCAAGTTCGGACAGGCGACGAAACCCGGTGAGGACCGCCCCGAGCCGACGAAAGATATGATCGAAGCGAAGTTCTGGGAAGTCTATCCTCGTTGCCGAGTCAAAGTATTGCAGGAAGTCAAAGAAGGGATGATCGTGGTCTTTCATGAGCTGGGGGAGTATCCTCCGGGCGGGTTTCAGGCACTCGTCGACAATCAGGTGGAGTTTCTGGCAAAAACTTTCGGTAAGAAGAAGATCAAAGTCAATTTCTATGACGCAGATAATTTCGTCTGCACGATCAACTTCAAAGTAGCAGGCTGGACGGAGCACGAACATGCAGGCTGAGGTCGAGGGTCGAATCAGACGGGCGATATCTTCCTTGACCTCAACCTGAGCCTTATCTTCGTGTGGGGAGGAATGAGAATGGGGCGTCCAAAGATCACTGTGGTAGGTGCGGGAAACGTCGGAGGGACGACGGCGCAACGTCTGGCTGAGAAGAATCTCTACGACGTGGTGTTGGTCGATATCGCCCAGGGGATTCCTCAGGGGAAGGCGCTCGATATTTCACAGGCGGGGCCGGTCTGTGGGTACAGCACGAAGGTGGTCGGCACCAACGATTACACGGACACCGCCGGATCGTCTATCGCGGTGATCACATCGGGCATTCCGAGAAAGCCAGGCATGAGTCGCGATGAGTTATTGGCGACGAATGCCAAAATCGTGAAATCCGTCGTCATGGAATTGGTTTCACGCTCCCCGGACATCATTCTGATCCTCGTCACGAATCCATTGGATGCCATGGTCCATGTGGCGCGTTCAGTCAGCGGTCTGCCTAAATCGAGAATCATTGGAATGGCCGGAGTGTTGGATTCGGCAAGAATGCGAACGTTCATTGCTGCTGAACTGAATGTCCCAGCCACGGAGGTGCAAGCAATGGTGTTGGGTGGACATGGCGACACGATGGTGCCGCTGCCGCGCTATACCACCGTGAAGGGTCGACCGGTGTCGGAACTGATGTCGAAGGAGAAGCTCGACGCCATCGTCAAACGAACACGAGAGGGAGGAGCTGAAATCGTAGGTCTTTTGAAAACGGGCAGTGCCTTCTATGCTCCGTCTGCATCAGCAGTGGCCATGGTTGAATCGATCCATAAGGACGAGAAGCAGGTCATGCCCTGTGCAGTGCTGTGTGAGGGGGAGTACGGACTTAAAAACGTCATCGTTGGAGTTCCGGTAAAGATCGGACGTGGAGGGGCGGAACAGATTCTGGAGTTCGAACTGACACATGATGAACGAACGGCGTTGGAAACATCGGCCGACGCGGTGCGGGATCTCTGTCGCACCGTTGATCGACTGATGGCGTAGCGCAATAGTTACTGGTCAATAGTCAATGGTCATTCAGAAGAACGAGGCGGCCTTTTAGTTGTGTGTTGACTGACAGTGACCTGATGACCAGTCGACATGGCTGCTTGACAATTGGAGAAACGCTGCAGTACAGACATCAGGTTAGGCAGTCAACCGTTTGAGGAGAGAGGGATTTATGAAATTTCTTGAAGATCCGATGCAGACGATGTGGGTGGGATTTGGCCTCACCGTCGTCTTGATAATGATATATCTGGGATTAACCGGAATTGGTGCTGGTGAAGCCGAGTGGGCCTCCCTGATCCTTCGCTGGGTTCACTTCCTGGCTGGGATCACGTGGATCGGGCTTTTGTATTTCTTCAACCTGATCAATGCGGCCTTCTTGAAAAGCCTGGATGGCCCGACCAAGAATATCGTCATTCCAAAGCTCATGCCTGCCGCCCTCAATTGGTTCCGGCATGGAGCGACCGTGACGGTGCTTGCCGGGGTGTTGTTGTATGGCCACATGTATCACAAAGGTGGAACAGGAGCAGTGGCCTTGGCAATCGGTGGACTGCTCGGCATCATCATGATGGGCAACGTTCATGGGATTATCTGGCCAAATCAGAAAAAGATTATTGCTGCAGTGACTGCGGCGGCTCAAGGTACTCCTGCCCCGCCGGAAATGGCGCAATGGGGGCGGACCGCATTGCTGGCTTCTCGTGTAAATTTCATGCTCTCCATTCCTATGCTGTTTTTCATGGGAGCGGGCAGCCACTTCCGATAAATCTCAATCGATTCGCCGGTGAGGGCGGTTTCACCGGCGAACGTTTCCAACTGGAACGTATCAGTTCACTTCCTCCTTTGTCCCTGTTATGCCCAGCCTCCAGTAGGCCCCTTGTCCTAACTGATTGAGATTCAGGCCTATTTAGCCTCCATTGCCTTGACGGATGAAGAGATAGAGCCGTATAGTACAATCTTCTTCATGTTGAGGACGTAGATCGGCACAAGTATGCCTACGATCACAGAGCCACGACTGGTCCAACCGACGGAGGGTGCCCCTTGGGAGATCGAGGGATATCTCAAAATCGGCGGCTATGAAGCTTGGAAGCGTTGCGTGAAAGAATTGAACGCGACCCAAGTGATTGATGAGCTGAAGAAATCCGGCCTGCGAGGGCGGGGTGGCGCCGGATTCCCGACAGGAATCAAATGGGATAAGGTTTTTAACCACAGAGTGAAAGAGCGATATTTCGTCTGCAACGCCGGTGAACATGAACCGGGAACGTTTAAAGATCGCCACCTGTTAAAAACGTTGCCTCACCAATTGATCGAAGGCTGTCTCATCGCGTCTCATACGGTGCAGGCGAAGGCCTCCTTCATCTATGTGAATCATGAGTACGAGGAAGAGCGGCAAAATCTTAAGAAAGCTTTGGCTCAAGCGAAAGAACGGGGACTGCTCGGCAAAAATGTGTTGGGAAGCGG
>CAZPNQ010000232.1:0-2899 GCA_964587955.1 uncultured Nitrospira sp. | reverse complement strand
CAATCGCCTCGAGGACGAAGCGAAGACGAATTCGTCGAGTTGATCCAGTATCAGGAGACCAGGCAATACGTCAAACGGGTATTGCGTAGCTACAAGGAATACCTGCGACTGGCGGGAGTTCAAAAGGCCATTTCTTGACAAGATGTTGTGAAGTTTTTATAGTGCGCCCCAATCCATAGGGACATACCATAGGGACATAACGACGAGGTTGATATGGCGTTGGATCGGCTTGACGCATTGGAAACGCGAATTCGTGATCTGGTGAAGCTCGTTCAAGAACTCAAACGAAAGAATGCGCTGCTGGAAGAAGACCTCAAGACGGCTCGCCAGCGGTTGACGACGCAGGACGATGCGAATCGCAAATGGGAAAAGGAACGGATGGACATCAAGGAGCGAATCGAAAAAGTCATGAATGAGATGGAGCTCCTTGAATGCGTCGAGGATCCCAAGGAGGTGGCCATTGACTAAAACCATTGATGTGGAAATTTATGGTCAACGGTATGCGATCACAGGGGACGGCGATGATGCGTATATCCGACGGCTGGCCCATTTTGTCGATGATCATATGAAACATCTGGCGGAAGGAATGAAGACGACGACTCCGTCGAAATTGGCAGTGTTGACGGCAATCAACCTGGCCCATCAGCTGTTTGAGTCCGAGAAGAAACGTGTGCAAGGGGAGGCAGATGTCGAACGACGGATGGTGACGTTGATGGAATCGATCGAGGAGCAGATGCCGACGTCACTCTTTCGGTAGCGTTGATTCACCTTGCTTTCGAAGAGTCCCTTTGTTATCATATAGATAAGAGGTTGTGTAGGTGAACGGTAAATGGAAGAAGCGAGATCTCGTCGATTGTTGATCTACTGGAAACGAGAGTTGACATCACAGAGAACGTCTAATTTGATGGGGTACGAAGCGTTGGGTGAGTGGATGCTTATGGTTGGGGTCGTGCTTGGACGGGAACTTCTATCGGCCATGCAACGGCCAATTTCTGAAATTGAAGCGATTCGGCAGATACCTGCCGAACGGAGTGAGTATCCGCTCTCCATACCTGTTTTGATGGCTGCCCCTCTCCAATGGCTGATATCCGGGAATCGACAGCCGGCGAAGGGCAAACAGAGAAACGTAACGGGTGTGGAATCGTACCCCGTCGATCTCTCGCGTTTCCAGATGAGACGACTCGCGATCTCCTAAGGTTCCTTCCATTTTTCACCTCACATCGTGTTAAGCCCTTATTCCACTCGCGTGTGGCGGGGCCAAGCAGCGCATATCTGATCTGACTGTGTGAGTTGTTGTTTTCAAGAAGGGGGTGACTCCCATTTCTACTACAATTGTTTACATCATTCTGTCGGTGACCATCGGTGCCGTGATTGGTGCGGGGATATTTGAAGTGCTGAGACGACGGATGACGGGCGCCAAACAGGCTGAGGCAGAAAACTTGGCTAAGCACGTTGCACAGAACGCCCAACGAGAAGCAGAGAATATTCTCAAAGAAGCCAGGTTTGAAGCCAAGGATCTGGTATTCAAAGCAAAGACCGAATTCGAACAAGAACAGAAAGCCAAGCTCAGTGAACTCTCGGGGATGGAAAAACGTCTTATCCAACGAGAAGGTGGGCTTGACGGAAAGCTCGCTGCTCTTGAAAAACGGGAAAATGAGTCCCGCAAGCGCGAGACAGATTTTGCAAAGCGGGAAGAGGGGCTGGTGGTCAAAGAGTCTGCCTGCGCCAAGGCCGAACGCGAACACCGCGACGCGCTGGAACGGGTGGCCGGGATGACGGCCGATGAGGCTAAGAAACAATTGATCCTCGAAATGGAATCGCAGGCAAAACTCGATGCCGTAGGCATTGCCAAGCGAACGATCGAAGAGGCCCGTGAGAACTCCGAACGAGAAGCCCGGGAGATCATTACCTCCTCGATTCAACGCGTCGTTCGCGACTATGTATCGGAATCCACGATCTCGGTGGTTCCCATTCCAAACGATGCCATGAAAGGTCGGATCATCGGCCGGGAAGGGCGGAATATCCGTGCGCTGGAAGCGGCGACGGGCATAGATCTGATCATCGATGAAACCCCTGAAGCCGTCATTATCTCCGGGTTTGATCCGCTGCGGCGCGAGATCGCCAAAGTGTCACTGGAACGGCTGATGCACGATGGGCGCATCCATCCCACGCGGATTGAGGAGATCGTCGAAAAGGTCAAGGTCGACATCGACAAGCTGATGTATGAAGAGGCAGAAAAAATCATTTTTGAGCTGGGGCTCTCGGATTTCCATCCTGAGTTGATCAAGGTCTTGGGGCGTCTCAAGTATCGAACGAGCTACGGGCAAAATAACCTCTACCATGCCCGCGAAGCATCGTATATTTGTGGCATCATGGCGTCGGAGTTGGGGCTCGATGTCAGACTGGCTCGGCGAGGAGCCTTGCTCCATGACATCGGCAAAGCGGTCAGCCATGAAGAAGAGGGACCGCATGCCATGCTGGGGGCGGAAATCGCCAAGAAATACGGCGAATCTCCAAAAATCGTCAATGCGATTGCCGCGCATCACGAGCAGGTGGAACCGATGTGTCCGGAGAGTGTCTTGGTGGCGGCTGCTGAGGCATTATCGGCGGCCCGTCCAGGCGCGCGGCGGGAAGCTCTGGAGTCTTACGTGAAGCGATTGGAAAAGTTGGAATCGTTGGCGACCGGGCATAAGGGAGTACAGAAAGCATACGCGATCCAAGCGGGCCGTGAAATTCGCGTCATTGTGAGACAAGAGGACATCACCGATGCGGAGTCGTTCCAACTTTCTCGTGAACTGGCCAAAAAGATCGAACAGGAGCTGACCTATCCGGGACAGATCAAAGTCACCGTCATTCGAGAAAGCCGATACGTGGAATACGCCAAATGAAGGTCCTCTGT
>CAZPNQ010000231.1:0-2927 GCA_964587955.1 uncultured Nitrospira sp. | reverse complement strand
AGGCTTCCGTTCGATGACGCACTTTCGTCCCGTCTGGAATGCGGACCCAACGCTCGATGGGTTTCGGAGGATTGGTTGTAGCGATACTCATGACATCCCTTCCCAATGCACGATTGACTACGATTTATTTCTCTAAACTCGAACGCACACGGCAGATTAGCCAGAGCTACAAGCAGCAACAGGCTTCGCCCAACGGCCTTCCTGCTCAGGAATCATTCATCGCGCAAGGATGATAACGAGGAAGGAAAAGCGCGAAAAGTAGAACTGGAGTTACGGAGTGTACCATAGTGAGTCAGCAATTGCGACTGGGCGATGTAGGCCAGCGTTGTTGATTTGGCGGGTCACCTCACCGAGCAACAGGTGGACGAAAACTCACTTTTAGACCGACCAGATAGTCAATTTCTGCCGGACGGGATCGGACGCTTCAAGGCTGTCTTAGAGGACTTAATGGTTGAGACGCAGCACAGTGTCGATAAGGCCCGAGGCATTCTGAGGACTTGATGGTGATGGGTGCGCAGATCGTTTTGCACCCCACAGCGGACGGAGTAGGCCGTTATTTGACTGCCGAGGTATCCGGTGACTATGCCGGTTTGTATCGGCTAGTCACCGGTAAAAATAAGTTTGGTGGAGGCGAGGCGCTTAACCCATCGTTGATAACCCACCTGGGCGCGTCCCTCACTTTCCCTATTGAGGGGAAGGTTTTTGCCGCCTGACTAACCGGCTTATCCTCCCTTCTCGTCGCAACCACGTCACCCAGCGGCACATCGCTGGCGCTGTGTTGGTGGCCAAAACCACTTCTCATTGGTATGAAGTAGGGATGGTAGCCCCTGCAGGTGTATTTCAATGCCTCGCTGACTTATGGCCTGAACCGGCTGAAAGTGCCTTAGGCAGTGGCCGCACCCGGTGCCCTCATTGGCGCGAGTAATTTCATTGAACTTGCGGTCGCAACCGCGATCTCGCTCTTTGGCGCTGAATTCGGTGCTACTCTCGTTACCGTGGTCGGGGACTTGACTGAAGTTCCGGTGATGCTGTCGGTGTGTGCAGTATGCAACCGTACAAGAAGCTGGTTCCACTGGAGCCAGCGCGATGAAACAGAAAGTCCTCTTTCTCTGTACCGGAAATTCCTCCCGCAGCCAGATGGCGGAAGGCTGGTTGCGCCATTTAGTCGGAGAACGTTTCGAGGTGGTGAGTGCCGGAACTCTTCCTGTCGGCTTCAATCCCTACGCGGTGACCGTTATGTGCGAGGCGGGCGTTGATATTTCTCACGATGTATCGGAACGGGTTGACTCCTATTTAGAGCAATACTTTGGTTATATGATTACGGTTTGCGACAACGCACAAGAAGCCTGGCCCGATTTCCCCCGCCTGTCCTCAAAGTTGCATTGGAACTTTAACGACCCGACGAAGACGATGGGAAACTACGAGCAGCAGTCAATCGTGTTCCGTTAAACCCGCGATGAAATTGCTCACCGAATTCGCCCCTTCCTAACGGAAGAACATTAATAATTCTTTACTGGCACCCCCATGCCTGACTCGCTGGATCGAGTTTATGGCTAAGCGAACACTCCATCATGCATGGCATCTCTACTTGTTCGACCATTAGAAGGGATATTGAGAACAGCGTCAGGGGTGGAACTTTGTTTGAGGACAATGCGTCGAACGAGACCAAAACCAAACGAATCGGCATTAAGCGTTTCCGTTGCTTCCTAACGCTTACCGTTCTGTCACGAATGCACTGATGCGGGCGCGTTCTTCATCGCTGGGGAGATCCACTGGACATGAGACGATGAGTCGCTCTTTTGCAGGACATCAAGATAGCCACGAAGTAGGACACAGCTTCTGAAAATGGTCTATGCACGCCCTCCCGCGAAGACAATGATCCCAGTGTCTTATTCCACGGGCTAGCCATCATGGTGAGAGAGAACTTCTTGCTCCAATAACTCAGTGTCTCATGGGTAAAATGGTCCGCCATCACGGCGGTTGAGATTAGGAGGCCCAATAGGGTGACCTGCCCCCAACTATACTGTCCGACCACCACCTGGGTGTGTGACCAATAGGTGGACGTTAGCAAGACACTGCTCCATGCGACCACCGAGGCCACTATTTTTAGGTATCGATGCTCAACGTTCATGGATTATTATTTCTGGATGACCCTTGAACTTGTAACAGAGCCAATCCTATTGAATGAAAGTTTCGGGATGATTACAGCGGTGATGACGGGATGTAAACAATGAGGAGTTGCTGCGGAAGTTTGGCTTTCTTCGACATAGTGCGAACGCGACGCTTCTTGCATGGCTCCGATGGCTTGCAAATCCTCATGGTTATGGATACTTCCACTCTGGCTCGAATCAAATTACGGACTGCGGTTCTGCGGCAATCATACGAGGTATAGCCTTTGATTCCGCTCGCGAGGCTCACGGTCTGGCAGGCTTTCCGCCAGACCGTGTTGCAAGTCGCCTACCGGTTTCCCTTTCCAGTTTCAAAACATCAACCGTCAATTGAGCCGTGGGCTGTGTTCCGCCGCACCCTTGCCACACTCAGCACCGATATGGTCAGAGAGGCATGCGACCGCTGCGAGCTCCCAGCATCCGGCAATCAGTCCTCTTCAGTGATTGTGCAGTGGAACTGTTAGAATAATGGGCTGGTGAGGTAAACTGCCGTGCCAGACCACATGCCCATCATCACAGGGACCTGTTTCGCCCTCTTCGCCTACGATATCGGCCTCTCCATCAATCTCACCGAGGCGGAACGACGGATTCTCGCTGGGACCGAACGGGGCCGCCTGCGCCATAAAACCAGAGCCCCGCAGTACTTCGAATATCGGCCGGCGCCACTTCGGCTCGCGCAGGACGGGAGCATTTTCGACATCGGGCAGTATCACGTCAGTTCCACGGTCGAGATGATGGTGTATGACTTAGGCGCGGTCA
>CAZPNQ010000230.1:0-2956 GCA_964587955.1 uncultured Nitrospira sp. | reverse complement strand
TCCAGATCAAGTCCTGCAGTATTTCAAGGACGATGCGACGGCTTTCAATGCACAGAAGCGCGGCACCATCGTCGAAAAAGGGATCATCAACAACAAGGTCTCTGAGCGGCTGTTTCAGCTGTTGGAACTAAACGGCATACGAACACACTTTGTGGAGCGGGTGAATGACCGGGAAATGCTCACAAAGAGAGTGAGAATCGTACCCATCGAAGTGGTCGTCCGAAACGTCGTGGCGGGTAGTTTAGCCAAGCGGCTCGGCCTGAAAGAGGGGAACCGGATCGATCCGGCGATCGTTGAATTTTATTATAAGAACGATGCGCTGGGAGATCCGCTGGTCAACGATGATCATCTGCGGCTGATGAATGTGGCGACACCGGGCATCTTGCGCGAGTTGCGAGAGCTCGGGCTTGCGATCAATACGGTCCTCAAACCCTTCTTCGCCCAACGGAAGATGCAACTCGTCGATTTCAAGCTCGAGTTCGGCGTATTTCACAATAAACTGATCCTGGCGGACGAAATTTCTCCGGACACCTGCCGTTTTTGGGATATGGCGACCGGTGAATCGATGGATAAAGATCGGTTTCGGAAGGATATGGGAAAAATCGAAGAGGCGTATCAGGAGGTGTTGAAACGAGTGTGCGACTAGCGGTGACCTGGGTCTTGCCCGCTCAAGCACGCGAACTCGACCACGCTCAGTTTCGCCGACGCTCAGAGTCACTTCCGCATTCTTGAGAGAGGAAACAAGGAAAAGATGTTGCGGGCGTATCTGAATTACGGCTTGATCGCGTCGGTAGTGGTTTGGGCGGCCATCGTGGGCGTGATGGCCTATCGCTTGAATGAGTCTCCATGGCGCTGGGCGTTCGTGGGCTTGGTGTTTTGTGGCGGGCTCACCGTCGCCGTGATCTTATGGATCAAGAAATATGTGGATCGGTTGAACGAAGCTGAAGAAAAGCGGGAGAGCAAGTCGTGAAAGCCAAAATTCATGTGACGTTGAAGCAAGGCATCTTGGATCCGCAGGGCAAAGCCATCGAACATGCGCTGGATTCATTGGGGTTTAAGAATGCGGCGAATGTGCGTGTTGGAAAGTACATGGAGCTGGATCTCAATCAAGACGATATGACCAAGGCTGAGGTTGAGGTCAAAGCCATATGCGAGAAGCTCCTGGCCAATACTATTATTGAAGAGTACCGGTACGAACTTGGGTAGGAACCGATAGCGTATGGCTTATAGCACTTTGAATAGTCCCATCTCGTGCTATACGCCATCTGCCATACGCCATAAGCTCCTCGAAAAACTATGAACATCGGTGTCGTTGTATTCCCCGGTAGCAATTGCGATCACGACTGCGAGCATGTCTTGAAGGACGTGCTGGGACACGGTGTGGCGATGGTGTGGCATAAGGAGACGTCCGTAGCCGGTTTGGATGCGGTGATCCTGCCGGGCGGATTTTCGTACGGCGATTATCTCCGGACCGGAGCGATCGCACGGTTTTCTCCGGTCATGCAAGCAGTCAAGCAGTTTGCCGCCGGTGGAGGATTGGTGTTGGGAATCTGCAATGGATTTCAGATTCTGCTGGAAGCAGGCTTATTGCCCGGCGCCATGTTGCGAAATAAATCGATGCATTTTATTTGCCGCGAGACCTACGTCAAAGTAGAGAACGCCGCGACGTCGTTTACGAATGTCTATAGGTCGGGACAGGTGTTGAACATCCCGATCGCCCATGCGGATGGGAACTATTATACCGATCCGGTGACATTAGCCGGCCTTCAAGCCAATGCACAGATCGTCTTCCGCTATTGCACGGCAGATGGAAAGGTGACATCGGAGGCTTGCCCGAACGGGTCACTCGACAATATTGCAGGTATCCGCAATGCCGAAGGCAATGTGCTGGGCATGATGCCGCATCCTGAACGGTGCGCCGAGGCGATGCTGGGCAATGAAGATGGGAAAGGTATCTTTCAATCGATGATCGCGTCCTTGGAGCGAAAGAAACCTGCTGGAGTGCGGTGAGTGCTCCAACGACGAGTTATTCATGATCACGTTCCAGAGGATTGAAGATGATTAGTGGTCGCGGTAAAGTATTGCGTCAGTCGGTGCGTATCAGTCTTACAGGTTTTTCATCATAAATGAGGAGGGTCGTGATGAGACGAGTAGGTGCAGTGTTGGCGGCAGTCGGTTTGTTGGCATTGGGATCTGGTGTGAGTGCTTGGGCTGCAACAGATGACGGCAGCAAGGTCACCATTAAGAGTCCAACCACGGGCCAGAAGGTGAAGAGCGACGTCGAAATAGTGTACGACCTCACAAAGGGTAACCAAGCGACCCATGTCCATTGTTTTGTCGACGGAGAATATCAGAAGGGATGGAAGGGGACGGTCAAGGGAATGTCGCCTGGATCTCACGAGATCAAGGTCGTGGCGGCGGACAAGGATCATCAAACGTTGGCCGCTGAATCCGCTGTAAAGGTGGAAGTGCAGTAGAACAAGATCTGACGGACGCGGCGAGGCGGCAGGTGTGCCTCGCCGGTCATGTTCTGCAATGCGTCCCAATTGTGGCATGCATGTCGTTGAACTGAACCTCGGCAGATCGGAATGCCTGTGGATGTCTTTGTCGCTGTGACCACCAGGTCGTGATACAAGCCGGCATGCCACTCATCACCCAAGATCTCATCGCTCAACACAACCTCACGGGCGAGGAATACCAAAAAATCGTCGACATTCTGGGGCGTGAGCCCAACTTGACGGAGCTCGGGATGTTTTCCGTGATGTGGTCCGAGCACTGCTCGTACAAGAGCTCACGGGTGCACCTGAAAAAGCTGCCGACGACCGGACCTCGTGTCGTGCAAGGGCCGGGTGAAAACGCCGGAGCAGTCGATATCGGGGATGGATTGTGCGTGGTCTTCAAGATGGAATCGCACAATCATCCGTCGTTCATCGAACCCTACCAGGGCGCTGCCACG
>CAZPNQ010000229.1:0-2977 GCA_964587955.1 uncultured Nitrospira sp. | reverse complement strand
GCCGATCTCGTGAACTGCCATGTCCGCACTCTCGAAAGCCGATACATATACCCGAGTGGGAGATAAAACTATTTCTTTGTGAGTTGTGTGACGATGTGGGTTTTGGGAGTGATCTCGCCCTCGCGGCTCAACCACGGGATACAGGTGGTATCGGAGATGGGATTCGAGCTGGATTTCGTAAGATATACCTTTTGTGGCTTTCAACCGAGTTTACGTGAAGAATTTGGCTTTTGAGATTTGTGTCGCATCACTCGAAATTGTAGCAGACCGAGATGTCAGGCCATGAGACTTGCGGACGCCTCAGCCTTTCCTGAATGAGAATCCACAGTGTATGCTTTGGACGGGATGGCGCCAGTAGACTTCTTTCGGGCAGGCTTAGAGGTCCGCTTCAAAACCCTCGCGAATCGTTGCCAGACTCTCTTTGTGATGATAAGAGCCAGCACGAGGGGGAATCCCACTAACATCGTCATCACTGCTAGAAAAAAGACACCGGTTCGTTTCATAGCACACCTCAAAGCTGATGGTAGGGAGATGGGGACCGATCAACGACCGGTCCCCTCTGTTGCCTTTCCACCCTAGCAACGAGGGCTCGTGCGGTCCATGACTCTTTGGATGGGACATTGAACGGGTGCTGACTTCTCTATGGGATCGCAAGAAGTAATGCGGCCAAGCGCTGCTCTTGTACTAGCCCCTATCAACGCAGACCAGGTCGCTGAAATTGATCGTGAATGCCTCGATACGCTTCGTCCGCGTGGAATCCTCCAGTTGTTTATGGAGTCAACGGTTATGCATGCGGTCGGGGGAATCGAAACATTCGCATTGGGATGAGGGTTGATGGCGTCATCGCCGTGTTGGACCCGTCAGGCCGAGGTGGCACGCTGGGGATGAGTGCATATACCGTGGGAGCTGGTGCTGGTGGTATTGGAAGTGCGCGCATGAAGAGATCTTTCTCGCGATATTGGAGGAGGGAGCGCGAGACGGTAAGTTAGGCTTATGGGTTGATCCGACTCCTACCCGCCGTGGGAATGGCAGAAGCGGAGAAAACAGAGCAGCGCTGAATCATCGATAACAACGAGCCGCCTATCGGAAACAATTGAAGTGACAAGGAACCGTGAGTACCGACTTCCTTATTCTTAAATCAGGCCCAGATCAATTCCAACATTTCTTGTTCGCGCGACGTGAGCGACTCCGGTCGTTTGAAGCGCGGTGGAGGCTCAAGATCGACATAGGATTTACGAGGTCGTGATTCCGGGTGTTTCACCATAGTGGTTAGCCTCCAGATAATCATCTAAGAATACCAAATAGATTAAGAAACTTCATAACCGAACCGTGAAGTGCCTAGTAAAACGGGTATCAAGCCAATGCGATCGACCGTGGTCGAGATCCCTGAGCGATTCAACATCCCCCCGGTAAAAGGCGCAGATTGGTATACCCCCCTTCCGTAAGGGTCCTTTCAGGGGATATCCAAAGGGATCATTCCATTAGAAACTCGAATCAACCGAGCCGCACCACAAGGCTTCTTCCGTGAAATACCGTCTATTAAACGACGAGTAGGATATCGAGCTACTTGAGAACCAGAATTCGCTCAGCCAGTGGCCACCTGAGAATGCGTGATGTCCTCGAGAAACAGGAACACGCGATGCCAATGACCACCATCCTGATCATTGAGGATCAGATTTCAGTCCGCACCCTATTGGCGCGAGTGCTTGAAGATGCCGGGTATCAGGTATGCGAGGCCGCCAATGGTCGGCAGGGACTCGAACGGTTCACTGCCCAGCCCGTGGATCTGGTCATTACCGATCTCGAAATGCCCGAGATGAATGGCTTGGAAGTCATTCTCGAATTGACCCGTGCCTTCAGAGATGTGAAAGTCATTGCCATGAGCGGACGCGCTGCTCATGAACTCTCAATGGCCAAGCTACTTGGGGCGCGACAGACGATTGTGAAACCGTTTGATCTCCCCACGTTTCTTCAGGCGGTGCAGTGGGAATTGCGGCACTAGCCACTCGCCAAATCGTCAGACAGCAACTCTCCCCCATCCCCTGTCCGATGGATGACAGGCAACCTGCAGCGCCGTCGTCAATATCTGCATCGGCAATGGCGTATAGCTCCGTAATCGATTGTTGACCAGCACATAGGCCTTCCGTTTCTGTTCCTTCGCGTTCTGGCCGAGGTTTCCTTGATTAGTGGGTTCCCCTTGTGGAGATGAGTCCGTTTTGGAATGAGAGGGAGGTGTTGTTCTGGAGGTGATCCGCTCCAGATGCATGTATATACCGCCGGAGTCCTCACCAGGCCACCCGTCCTATCGAAACATACCCGGGAGGGTCTTTCCTGCCAGGTGTTATTACGGTGTTAATGATGATGCCAAGGACGTGAACAGACTGGCAAAGAGAGCCAAATGGCTTCGGCTAGCTCTGGAGCGAGAGGAGAAGGAATCGCCGCTCCTATGAAGACTTTCGGCGATTCCCCCTTCCACAGTCTGTCCCTCGTCACTATACTCGAAGATATAGAAGTAGTTGTGCTACGCAGGGAATCCGAATCGAGCACGAACCACTGTGAGAATTTCCTTTCCTCTTTGCAAGGCGTCCTTCATGGCTTGGTTATCACCCAACTAGAAGACCTTCTAGCGAGCAGTGGTGGGTTGTACTGAAGGCAAATACTTACGGTGATGAGTGCTCTAGTCAGTAAATGAAGCTTGGTGAACGTCACCGGCATTGCTGACAGCTTGCGGCAGTCGATCAAGTATCACGGCGATGGTATCTCTCCAGGATGGCGAGATAAGCGAGGTTCCCCATTTCCATGAAGGGTCTCTCTGGCAGAGTGATGCACATTAAAGGCTGATCCAGTCTGTGGTTCTCCCGTATGCATCTGATCATTTGAGCGGCCTTCCAGCCACCGATACAAGACCGGCAGCATAATCAAGGTCAGCAGCGTTGAACTCACGAGGCCGCCGATGACGACGATCGCCAACGGACGC
>CAZPNQ010000228.1:0-2996 GCA_964587955.1 uncultured Nitrospira sp. | reverse complement strand
CGCGATGGTAATTCATCCGGGGTACAATCCGATTCGGGTGGCCATCGCCGCCTGGAGATGGGGTGCTTACTTGGGGGATGATGCATTGGCCAATGGAATGCGCGCCTGCGTCTCATCCTTCACAAGGCATCACGTGAACGTGTCCATGACCAGAGGAAAAATATCCGGGTACTATGTAAACTCTATCATGGCCAAACGACAGGCGAAGGCCGACGGATATGACGAGGCGATTCTTCTCGATCCGGAAGGCTATGTCGCCGAGGGCACAGGGGAGAATGTATTCATCATGCGCCGAGGCGTTCTCAAGACGACGCCTTTGACGTCGGTGCTCGAAGGGATCACGCGAAACTCTGTCATTCAACTCGCTCAGGAACGAAACATTGCCGTGGTAGAGGAACGATTCACACGAGATGAAATGTACATTGCCGATGAAGTATTTGTGACTGGAACGGCAGCTGAGTTGACCCCGGTCCGAGAAATCGACAACCGGCGCATCGGAAATGGCACACCTGGTCCGATTACACGCGCGCTTCAGGAAGCCTTCTTTTCGATCGTGCGCGGGGAAGATCGTGCGCACGAGTCCTGGCTGACACGTATTTAACTCGTCGGCAACGATCTGCTCTGTCGGTGAGTGGTGGGCTTACGAAGAAGCACAGTAGGCACGCAGGCGGGAGCTCAGAAAGGTTCCGACTCGATCTTCTCCTTCCGGACTCATCGTCACGACCTTGGCACCAAACAACAAGCCGCGCACCCATCGAACAACGACGCGTTGAATTTCAACCGGCTCATCTTTGTCGGGAAGGGTGAGCCGGACGACCAATTCCATCCCGGGGACTACTTGATGATCTCCCAGGATACGAAACCCGTTACGACACAGGTTCATCATCGTTCCTTTTCCGAGGAAATCTCCGCCCAGATAGTACGCGACGCAGCGGACGGGAATTCGATGATAGGTGCGGATCACAAACTTGTTGGTCTGAGACATGATCTCGTTGCATCTCCCCAGTTGTATCGAGTAAATACTCGAACGTCCTCACGCGATGGTGGCGCAAAGCATACGTGCCAGCACGACCACCCTCATAGCCCTCAAAAGGGGGGACCGCTCTGGGATCAATGATCTCCGGGCGCTTCTGGTTTAGCTTGACACCTCTGATACCCCCATGTTAAATGAACCGTTCTTTAAGGTTCGGAGAAGAGATTATGTACGCGATTGTTGAAACAGGTGGCAAACAATATCGAGTCGAAACCGGTACGACGATTCAGGTCGAACGGCTGCCAGGAGATGTCGGGGCACAGATAGAACTCGGCAACGTCCGTCTCGTGCATGGCGATGCCGGCATTCTGGTCGGACAGCCCCTCATTAACGGGGCGAAGGTCACAGCTGAAATCGTACGACAAGGACGCACCCGGTCGATTACCGTTTTCAAGAAGAAGCGCCGCAAGAATTATCGCCGCACCCGTGGACACCGGCAAGGATTCACGAAGTTGCTGATTACGAATATTGCGACGGCCTAACAGCACAAAAGGAACTTAGCATGGCGACAAATAAAGGTGGCGGATCCTCACGTAACGGTCGTGACAGCAATCCCCAATATTTGGGCGTGAAGGCCTATGGTGGTCAGACCGTGACAGCCGGCAGCATTATCGTCCGTCAGCGCGGCACCAAGTTTTTCCCTGGGTTCAATGTGGACCTTGGAAGAGACCATACCCTGTTTGCCAAAATGAACGGTGTGGTGAAGTTCGAAGGTGGACGCGACAGACGAAAAGTCAGCGTCTATCCTATCCCGACCAAATCCTGATTCTCTTTCTGTCCCTCCGTTCCGATCAAACCGGATAATTCTCTCTCCCTCCTCGGGTCAGGGTCGGGTATACTTTCTCATCGCAATGCGGTCGCCTGCGGAACGTTGACAGATTATGTTTGTCGATGAAGCACACATCACAGTACGGGCCGGTTGTGGCGGAAACGGGATCTGCAGTTTCCGAAGGGAGATGTTTGTTCCACGCGGAGGCCCGGACGGCGGAGATGGAGGAGACGGTGGCGACATCGTCATGGCAGCATCTCATCGGTTAACGACCCTGCTCGACCTCCGCTATCTGAACCATTATGAGGCTCACCACGGGCGAGCCGGCGGAGGATCCAATTGTACAGGCCGTTCCGGAGAAGACCTGGTTATCGCTGTTCCCGTTGGCACCATCGTTTATGATGACCAGACGAAAGAAACATTAGCCGATTTCACCGAAGATGGCCAAACGGTCGTCATTGCCCAAGGCGGGCGTGGCGGGAGAGGCAACAGCAACTTTGCCACGTCCGTCAATCGAGTACCGACGAAATGCACTCCCGGCACTCCGGGTGAAGAACGCACATTGCGGCTCGAATTGAAACTGCTCGCCGACGTCGGGCTGATCGGCTTTCCCAATGCCGGCAAATCGACACTTATTGCAGCCATATCAGCGGCCCGGCCCAAGATCGCCGATTATCCCTTCACCACTCTCATCCCCAATCTCGGTCTGGTCCGGTGGGGATCAGACCGAAGTTTTGTGGTGGCCGATATTCCCGGCCTCATCGAGGGTGCTCACGAAGGGAGAGGCCTGGGTGTTCAGTTTCTCCGCCATATCGAACGCACCGCGTTCTTGCTCCACCTGATCGATGTCTCAGAATGGGCTCCTGATGATCCAGTGATCGGCTTTGAGACTTTACGGCGGGAACTTGCAGCTTATGAAGGAGGACTCATCCAACGTCCATTCGCCGTTGTGCCTACCAAGATCGATGTGATCGGTGCCAGTGAACGGCTTGCCCAGTTACAAACCTATTGTCGCCTCAACAGCTATCCCTGCATGCCGATTTCCGCCGCCACGAATAAAGGGCTCGATGACTTGATCACGTATCTTGGGAAACAGGTAGAGCGTTCACGAAAAGCGTCATGCGAAACAAACTCCTAGTACAAGCGAAGCGGATCGTCATCAAGATCGGCAGCAGCCTGATCGCTTCGCGCGCA
>CAZPNQ010000227.1:0-2998 GCA_964587955.1 uncultured Nitrospira sp. | reverse complement strand
AAGGCGATTATTCCGAGGAGACCGCCCGGGAAATAGATTGCGAGGTGCGGCGGATCGTCGACGAACAATACGGGCGAGTGAGGCGGCTGTTGGAAGACCGAAAAACCGACTTGCAACAAGGAGCACAGCTCTTGTTGGAACGAGAAGTCATTACCGGGGCAGAGCTCAAAGCGATTATGGGAAGCCATTGAGTCGCTCGTCGAGCGTGAAACGTATCTCGTGAATCAAGTCTGTGGAGAGTTGCGAGTTTAAAGTTTCGAGTTGCGGGTAACCGTTTCGTAACTTGAAACCCGAAACCAGTAACTCAGAATCGAGATACTCTGCGCAGAGAGTGAGTCCAATGGAACAGGCAACCATCTCTGTCAAAGATAATGTGATTCAATGCCGAGGGTCTTGGACCCTTCCCTACTTGTCCCAATTGGAGCGGGGAGGCCGGGCGCTCCGATGGCCTGATACCCCTATGGTCCTCTACGACGTCGCCGGAGTGACCGCTATGGATACCGGCGGCGCGCTCATACTGCAGCGCTGCATCGATGGCGTTCGACTCAAGGGACAGCAGACTGCTCTCCAAGGATTGAAACCTGAATTCAGCGAATTACTCGAGAAGGTAAAAGCTGAGTGGTCTAGGCCTACTCAAGCGGGTGAGGTCTCCGATGCCGGGTGGATGGACGGTCTCACGCGTGCCGTGAAGTCTCGGCACGTATCTGCGGTTCGCGCGCTCGCATTCGTGGGAGAAAGCACCACCGCGTTCGGCCGAGCGCTGGTACGGCCACGTTCGATTCGATGGCGGGCACTCTTGCGGATCGTTGAACTGGACGGCGTGCGGGCATTGCCGATCACCGGCTTGCTGACGTTCCTGGTCGGTGTCGTGATCGCCTATCAAGGAGCGGAACAGCTCCGTAAGTTCGGCACGAACATTTTTATCGTGGATCTGGTCGGCATTTCGCTGTTGCGCGAAATCGCCCCCTTGATCGTGGCGATTCTCATCGCCGGCCGTTCGGGATCCGCCTATGCGGCTGAGATCGGCACCATGAAGGTGACGGAAGAATTGGACGCGGTGCGGACGTTGGGCATCTCGCCTATGAATCTGCTAGTGTTGCCTAGAGCGCTGGCCCTGGTCATCGCCCTCCCTCTGTTAACGGTGTATGCCGACGTGGTGGGCGTGTTCGGCGGTATGCTGATCGCTTTGGGAGAGCTCAACGTGAGTTTCGTAGAGTTCATCTCCCGGTTCGAAGAAGCCGTTCCGGTGCGGCATTTTCTCATCGGCTTGGGGAAGGCGCCATTTTTCGCGGCGATCATCGCTTTGGTTGGCTGTTATCAGGGATTTCAAATCAGAGGCGGAGTGGACGATGTCGGCCGACACACGACCATCAGTGTCGTGCAGGGAATATTTTTAGTCATCGTGTTCGACGCGATCTGCAGTATCTTGCTCAATTGGTGGAACCTATAGAAAAGAAATATGAAGGTTGAGGTTCAGGTCGAGGCTAATTTAAGAAGGCTGAGGCTAAGGGAAGCCCGAAACTTACCTTAACCTTGACCTAAGCCTCGACCTGATGAACGAGGGATCAATGCAGCCAGCGGTATACACCGACACGCCGGTGATTGACGTGAGCCACGTCGCAACGAAATTTGGACAGGCTGTCGTGCATGAGGACGTCAGTTTGTCGATTCGGCGAGGCGAAATCTTCGCGATCGCGGGTGGTAACGGGTCTGGCAAAACCACGTTGTTACGGGAGATCATCGGTTTGATCACACCCTCGGCGGGAACGATCCGGCTGTTCGGAATAGACAGCCGGAGATTGGAAGCGGATGACGGCCATCCCATCCATCGCCGATTCGGGGTGATGTTCCAGCATGGCGCGCTGTTCAGCTCGTTCACGCTGGCGGAGAACGTTGCCGTGCCGTTGCGCGAGCATACGGCGCTGAGTGCGGGATTGGTCCGCGACATCGTCACCGCTAAAATTGCGATGGTGGGATTACCGCCGGACAGCGCCGCCAAGTACCCCAACGAACTCAGCGGAGGGATGCGAAGGCGGGCGGCGCTCGCCCGAGCGATCGTCATGGACCCGGAGTTGTTGTTTCTCGACGAGCCGACGGCCGGGCTCGATCCGATCATCGCCGCAGGGTTCGATGATCTCGTCCTCTCGTTGAAGAGTCTCCTTGGGCTGACGGTAGTGATGGTGACGCACGACTTGGATTCGCTGTGGCGGATCGCCAATCGTGTGGCGGTGCTCGGTCGTGGAAAGGTGTTGGGCATCGGTACGATGCAGGAGCTGTCTCGATCGGACGACTCCGTCATCCGTGAGTACTTCCAAGGTCCACGCGGGAGGGCAGCAAGCGAACAGGCGGCATGGAATGTGAAGCGTGAAGCGTGAAACGATGGAAGCGGAGCTTATGGCGTATAGCTGATGGCTAATGGCACGGACAAGAGAGGGATTTGTTCGCATTCTTGCCCGTGAATTTTGACCATACGCCATATGCCATCAGCCATACGCTCTTGAAGGGTGCACGATGGAACCCAAGGTCAACTACATTCTGGTCGGATCGTTCATGGCGTTTCTTGGAGCGGCTGTCCTGGTTGGAATTTTGTGGCTGGGAAAGACCGACTACCGCGGTTCCTACGATCGGTACGAGGCCTACATGAAGGAGTCGGTCGCAGGATTGAGCGTCGACTCCACCGTCAAATATCGCGGTGTCGACGTGGGAAGGGTCAAGACCATTGCCTTGAATCCCGATAATCCGGAGGAAGTGCTGCTGACCCTGGACATTACACGTGGAACGCCGATCAAGACCGACACGATTGCCATACTGGAAACGCAGGGACTCACCGGTCTGGCCACCATCAATTTGACGGGAGGAAGCCGAGATGCTTCCTCATTGCAGGTCCAAGAGGGACACACCTATCCGGTCATCAAGACCGGTCCTTCCCTCTTTTTCCGTCTGGATGAAGCCGTCTCACGGTTGCTCTCTGAAGAAGGCTTGGCGCAACTGTTGGTGG
>CAZPNQ010000226.1:0-3093 GCA_964587955.1 uncultured Nitrospira sp. | reverse complement strand
GTCCAGATGGGACTGATAGATCTTGGCCAAACCGCTATCGATAATTTCTTCGTGCAGCTTTTCCTGTTCTTTGAAACGAAAGACTTTGCCGGCTTCTTCGTTTAAGACTCCGGAAATGCTGTGGAACGCCGCATAGTGGAAATAGGGATCGAATGCCGAAATTGCCTCAACCGGCATATTGAAGGCCTTACCGAGTGCAAGGCCGGTCATCAGTCCACCGAACGAGTAGGGGCTGCCGTCGACGGCAACGACGATCTTTCCGCCCGTTAGCGGCTGAATGTTTTTGATGATGAGCATGTCAGAGTTGCGGATTCGGCGGACGACGCGCTCTGTGTTGCTGCCGATAACGCTATCCTTGACCGCCCCGACGCCCAATGCCCCCATGATGACGAGATCATACCCGTTCGTGTTGATATCCTCGGCGAGGACTTTCCAATTTCGCCCTTCGAGCGAGCGCCGTTCAATCGGAAGATTTGCTTCGTTACATTTCTTATCGACGTAATCGAGGTACGAATCGGTGATGATTTGGAGTCCGCGGGTAATCAGTGAGTCATGGATCTGACGCTGCCGGTCGAGCTCCTTTTCATCGTGGTATTCCTCCGGCAAGCCTGCTTCCATTTGCTTGAAGCGTTTGTCATGCATTTTCGCTGCGTAGACATGGCTTCCGACGATCTTGGACCCGAAAGTTTTGGCCAGGTGGACGCCGACGTCTACCGCAGTATTGGAATGGTCGGAATTATCAACCGGGATATAGATGGTCTTATACATGGAGGCGCCTCCTTAAGGCGCGAGTGGGAGAGGACAAAGAGCGCATTTATCAGGAAAACCAGATGGTTGAGTGCTTCTCTCAGCCTCTAAAGAAAAAGAATGATAGCACCGGCTTAAATCGGAATGCAAGGTGTCGCTGTAGCGCAGATGGAGTTAGATATGCTGATTTCGAAAACATTCAAAGAGACATCATCCAGTCATTTCCTTCCAGCAAATTCTTGTCACATCCGGCGCGCGCGCTTCTTCTTGTGTCATGGGACATTCTTCCAGAGTAAGCTCTCATGACGAGATCGACCATTGAGATCGTTCGTTCGACCGGAAATCTGGGAATAACCCCGCCGCAATCATCCGATCGATCCCGCTAAACGGCGACACGGTTCGCAACCCCGCCGTTGTCGATAGCACTTGATAACGCAGCCGAGCGTTTCGATCCAGTGTCTGAAACACACGATCGCGCATGAAGGCCACCACCGGATTCCCCGTATCCCAATAGAACACTTGTTGATCGGCCAAGTGTTGGAGCATAGTCACTTGCGGTCGCCTGGCATATTCAAATGCGCTCAGTCTGGCAGCCGAATAGTCCTTGTCGGCGAGACAACTTGGTATGAGATCGGATAGCGCGATGGCATCGACCATTGCCTGCATGCGCCCCTGCGATGCGTGGGGATTCATTGCATGGGCGGCATCACCGATCAGGACAGCTCCATGTGCCACCCATCTGGGCGTGCGCACCCGACCCGTCGGCAGATATCCGACCTGGCTCCAATCATGCAGATTCCGAAAGAGTCGGGTAAACAGCGGTGCGATCCGGCTCCATGTCTGCTGGAGCGCAGGGATCCCCCGTTGCTTCACGGCTTCCATCGAGTCTTTGGGAATCATGTATAAAATGTACACCTTCTTTCCCGTGACTGGAAACAGTCCCAAGATGGTCTTGTCTCCAACGTAGTAGAACGATTCGGTTATCTGATCGTCCGACTCCAGGCTCGCAATCAGATATCCATCACGATAGAGATGCAGATCGACGGGGATCTTGAGAGCTTCACGCACTTTCGAAAATGCTCCGTCGGCGCCAACAACCACCTTCGCACGGATCGTGACTGGGCCATCCGGCCCGTTCGTCGATACTCCAACAACCTGATCGGCCTCGAGGAGGAGTCCTGTGAAAGACGTTCCGTAGTGAAGGGTCACACTCTTCTGTTGCTGTATGGCCGCGATGATCGCATGGTGGGCCGCATTGGCAAGGGTCACGATGGCACGGTTGTATGGTGCCGGCAAGTCGCCATAGTCGAAGGTGCAAAGACGTTTGCCCCCGGCCCGGCAAAAATGAAAATGCCGCACCGACAGCGTGGCATCGGCCGGCAATGACGATAAGACGCCCAGGCGGTCAAGTACTTCTTGTCCGTTCGGTTGGAGAATTTCTCCACGTAAACTGGTGGGCGGACTGACTGCCCGGTCCACGACGACCGTACGAATGTTTTGCTTTGCCAGTGCCAGGGCCAAGACGGCACCGCCGCCGCCCGCGCCGACAATTGCTACGTCCGTTTCGATCGTTCCCCTGTTCATTGGCTAGATGATGTTCACCGACCGGAAGTCGATATCGTTCTCATTTCTCATGGCCACAGAGTTTCGGGAGCAGAGCGGGACGAATCGAGCAGCTCGTCAGTCAATGATGTCATACCACCAAACATGGTGTCGAGCCGATTTTGCTGCCTCAACCATGTTGACCAGTGCCGTCTCCACCTCGGGCCATCTGCGCGTCTTGAGCCCACATTCGGATTCACCCAGAGCTGCTCAGTGGAGAGAACTTCTCCGGTTCCTAAGATCCTTCGCATTGACTTAGTAGCATTTCCGAGACTAATCTACGCCACTTCTCGCTCTGTTGGCGCATTATATAGAGAAGGCGTGGGGTGTTCCCAAGGTTACTCGTGTCAACTTCTTTGTCTTGTCCATAACTATTTTAACGACATCACGTTCATTCAGACATTTGATATCATGAACATTCTTTTATGGGCGATCGTTGTTCTCCTGGGCGTACTGCTGATTGGAGTCGTGCTCTACTTGCTCTTTCCCCGCACGTATCAGTCTGCCGATTCTGTCGCCAATTCCTATGATGACTGGACGACTGACGGCATTCTCGAATTCTACTGGGGCGAACATATCCATCTGGGACATTATGGCTCTCCACCCCGAAAAAAGGATTTTCGCAAAGCCAAGTCAGACTTTGTGCATGAAATGGTGCGTTGGGGTGGGTTGAACAAGCTTCCTTCCGGTACGACGGTGTTAGATGTGGGCTGTGGTATTGGCGGCAGCAGCCGCATTCTCGCG
>CAZPNQ010000225.1:0-3150 GCA_964587955.1 uncultured Nitrospira sp. | reverse complement strand
ATGTCCGAAACGACTCTGCAAGAGTTCGTCGAGCGGAAAGATTTTTCTCGCATTCGAACCAACATCGATATTCCAGACTTGATCGAAATCCAGAAGCGCTCCTACGAAGAGTTTTTGCAGTTTGAGGTCGAATCGGAGCGTCGGAAGGATCATGGATTGCAGGCGGCGTTAGCCAGCGTGTTTCCTATTCCGGATTATAACAACACGGCCGTGCTCGAATTTTCGAGCTACACCTTAGGAACTCCAAAGTATGACGAGCGCGAATGTCTTGAGCAGGGGATGACCTTCGCGGTGCCGTTGAAGCTGCGTGTCCGCCTGGTGGTGCTCGATAAGGAAGATAAGGGGCCTCGCAAAAAAGTGCTCGATGTGCGTGAGCAGGAAGTCTACGTCGGTGAGTTGCCACTCATGACCGAGCGAGGAACGTTTATCGTCAACGGGACCGAGCGAGTCGTGGTCAGCCAGCTTCACCGCTCGCCGGGCGCGTCGTTTACACATGATAAAGGTCGGACTCATGCGAGCGGCAAGGTGTTGTACTCCGCTCGAATTATTCCCTATCGAGGATCATGGCTCGATTTCGAGTTCGATGCCAGGGATATTCTCTATGTTCGGATCGATCGTCGTCGGAAAATGCCGGTCACCATTCTCTTAAAAGCCTTTGGTTTCTCGAGCGATGACTTGCTGAAGATGTACTATCCGGTCGAAGAAATTCGCGTGTCAAAGGGAAAGATGTTCCGCAAGCTGGACCCGGAAATCCACCATGGACTTCGGTGTTCCGCCGAGGTGATGGACAAGGGCGGTAAAGAGCCGTTGGTGCGGGAAGGCGCCCGACTAACGAAAGGTGTGATTGCCAAGCTGAAGGCCTCGGGAGTGAAGGAGATTCCCTTACTGCCCGGAGAGTTGGTGGGGCGCGCCATTCTCACGGAGTTGGTTGATTCGAAGAAAAATAAGTTGGCGGAGAAAAATCAGCGATTGACTGCCGAAATCGTCGAACAGATCGTTGAAAGCGATGTCGAAGAATTCAAGGTTATTTATCTGGACATGGCCACCGCGACACCGGTGATTCTTGACACCTTGGAGATGGAGAAAATCGGGTCAAAAGAGGAGGCGATGGTCGAAATTTATCGTCGCCTTCGTCCTGGGGAAACGCCATCGGTCGATACGGCGAGAGCCTTGTTCGATAATTTATTTCTGAATTCCAAGCGCTACGATTTGTCCCCGGTCGGACGGCTCAAACTGAATAAAAAGCTCGGCTTGGACTTGCCGCTAGAGCAACGGACCTTGACCGCTCAGGACATCGTGGAAGTCATCCGTTACCTGGTCAATTTGAAGATCGGTAAAGGCGAAATCGACGATATTGATCACTTGGGTAATCGCCGTGTGCGATCCGTCGGGGAACTTCTGGAAAATCAATTCCGCCTGGGCTTGGTGAGGATGGAACGCAGCATCAAGGAGCGCATGAATCTTCTTGATATGGAAACGGTGCTGCCGCATGACCTGATCAATGCCAAACCGGTTGTCGCGGCTGTCAAGGAGTTTTTTAGCAGCAGTCAGCTGTCTCAATTCATGGACCAAACGAACCCACTGGCTGAGATCACGCACAAACGGCGTCTGTCGGCTCTTGGCCCTGGTGGGCTTACGCGAGAACGGGCAGGATTTGAAGTCCGAGACGTGCATCCGTCTCATTATAGTCGTATTTGTCCGATTGAAACCCCGGAAGGTCCCAACATCGGTTTGATTACATCGTTGGCGACCTACGCACGGATCAACCAGTTCGGATTTATCGAGGCACCGTATCGGAAAGTCGTCAAGGGACGGGTGACGGATGAAATTGAATTTCTCTCGGCGATCGAAGGAGACAAATACATCATCGCTCAAGCCAATTCGAAATTGGATGGGGGGGGCAGGCTGGTGTCGGAAACCGTCTCCTGTCGTCACGGTGGAGACTTCGTTCTGGCCACTCCGGATAAGATCGAGTACATGGACGTGTCGCCGAAGCAAGTGGTGAGCGTCGCGACGGCGCTTGTGCCGTTCCTGGAGCATGATGATGCCAACCGTGCATTGATGGGTTCCAATATGCAGCGCCAGGCGGTTCCATTGGTGACGTCCGAAGCCCCACTCGTTGGGACCGGGATGGAAGCGGTGGTGGCGCGAGATTCCGGATATGTCATCCAGGCTCGTCGAGCCGGCGTTGTGGAAAGCGTCGATGCCACCCGCATTGTGGTGCGGGCCGATTCAAAGGATGGCAAGAGGGGGAAGGATTCCGGTCTGGACGTCTATGACTTGATCAAATTCCAGAGATCCAATCAAAATACGTGCATTACGCAGACTCCCGTGGTTCGGATCGGCCAGCCGGTCAAGAAGGGGCAGGTACTCGGCGATGGACCGGCGATTGATCATGGAGAGCTCGCATTGGGTAAAAACGTCCTCGTGGCGTTCATGCCATGGGGTGGATACAACTTTGAGGATGCCATATTGCTCAGTGAAAAACTGGTCCGTGAGGACGCCTTCACCTCGATCCACATCGAGGAATTTGAAGTGGAGGCTCGGGATACCAAGCTGGGAAAAGAAGATGTGACGCGAGACATTCCCAATGTTGGAGAGGAAGCGCTGAGAAATTTGGACGAAAGCGGAATCATCCGCATCGGCGCGGAGGTAAAGCCGGGCGATATTTTGGTGGGAAAGGTGACGCCCAAAGGCGAAACCCAGCTGACCCCGGAAGAAAAACTGCTTCGCGCGATCTTTGGTGAGAAGGCCGGCGATGTGAAAGATACATCGCTCACGGTGCCTCCGGGAGTGGAAGGCATCGTGGTCGATGTCAAAATTTTCTCTCGCAAGGGACTCGATAAAGACGAACGTTCGAAGAGCATCGAGACCGATGATCAGATGAAGTTGCAGCGCGATCACCACGAAGAGCTGCGGATCATCGATGAAGAAAAGACGAAGAAGATTCGGAAGCTTTTGCTCGGCAAGGTGGTTGGCCGCGATCTGATGGACCCTGAAAGCGGCGATGTCATTTTGAAAAAGAAGGGCAAACTGACGGCCGAGGTCCTTAGGAGATTGCCGGACGACACGGTTCGGCACATCATTTTGAGCGATCCCGATGAACAGAAAGAACTAGAAGATGTCGAGCGGCGGGCGAAAGAGCAGATT
>CAZPNQ010000224.1:0-3180 GCA_964587955.1 uncultured Nitrospira sp. | reverse complement strand
TTGGTCTGCCGTTTGATCTCATACTCGACCGCATCCTTCACATACTTGAAGGAGTTGATGTTCTTCAGCTCGACCTTTGTCCCAAACGCCTGCTGCCCAGACGGCCGCAACGACAAGTTCGGCTCACACCGAAAGCTTCCCTCCTCCATGTTCCCGTCACAGACGTCCAGGTACATGAGGATGTCCCGCAGCCCTTTAAGATAGGCGACTACCTCATCGGCTGAACGCATGTCGGGTTCCGTCACGATCTCCAAGAGTGGTGTGCCGGCTCGGTTCAGATCTATCCGGCTCCCACTAGTACCGGTGTCATGGATGTTCTTCCCGGCATCCTCTTCCAAATGTGCGCGACGGATGCGGATCTGTTTTGTTCCGTCACCATCATGAATTTCAATCCGCCCGTGCTCGCAAATCGGAGATTCGTATTGGGAGATCTGATACCCTTTGGGAAGGTCCGGGTAGAAATAATTCTTTCTCGCAAACCGGTTGTTCGCCGCGATCGTACAATTCAACGCCAAGCCGGCTCGAACCGCCATTTCGACAGCTGTCCGGTTGATAACGGGTAAGCTGCCGGGCAAGCCGAGGCAAACGGGGCATGTCTGGCTGTTGGCTGACAGACCGAATGTGGTGCCGCAACCGCAGAACAGCTTGGAGTCGGTCCGCAGTTGCGCATGGACCTCCACGCCGATGACCGTCTCAAAGATCATCCTCGTTCAGGCCCCTCATCCTGGATGCGACCGCGTTCGCGCTTCACCGCTTCGCGTCCGGCATCGAAGGCCTCTCGCAAAACCGACCGCTTCGTTTCGACAAACTCCTTGCCTTGGTCAACCACTTCTTCAAATGCCTCACCGGCCCGTCCGGCGAGATCTCGAAGATCGTTTTCAGCGCGGCGGGCATACCCCCGGAGTTGGTCGCGCGATTCGCTTCCCGATTGAGGCGCCAACAACAGCGCCGCCACCGCACCCATCGCCGCACCGCTCAGAAAAGCCAAAAAGACCGCTGCCGATGTCCCTCGTTCATCCGCCATTGTGAGTCCCTCCTTCCTGTCTCATTCGTTCTCGTACGATTTTGGCGGCCGCCTTGACCCCCGCGACCACGCCGACCACATTGCTCAAGAGCGTACCGCTCGATCCTCGAACAACGTTATGAACGTGTTGCACGGACTCGCCGACTTCACCCACCGCGTGAAGCAATACCGCCGCATGTTCTACCCCCTCGCGCGCTTGGTTCGTCACATCGTTCAAGTTCTGACTCATGGACCGAAGTTCCGCCACGAGTCCGGGAATCTCGGCATTCATTTTGGATAGGAGTTGTTCAGATTCGGCCACCGTTTGACGGACTTGCATCAACACCGGCACGAGGTAACCGACCAGCACCGCGAATGCCACGGCCACGAGGAGCGCCGCGATCTCAATGATCGTCATGATTCCTCCGTTAGGGGGTGAGGCGTGAGGGGACCTGAAGCTTATTCTGACTCGCCTTACCTTTCACCCCTTACCCCTCACCGAATCACTGGTTTTTTCAGATGCCATTGCGTGGATTGCTCATACGCATGCGCAGCTCGAAGAATCGTCTCTTCCTCAAACGCTCGCCCAATCAATTGCAGCCCGATCGGAAGTCCCTCTTTGCTGGCACCACAAGGCAGCGTCATCGCCGGCAATCCGGCAAGATTGACCGAGATCGTAAAAATATCGGAGAGGTACATCTGCAGCGGATCTTCGCTCTTTTCACCAAGTTTGAAAGCTGGCGTCGGCGTGGTCGGAGTCACGATCACATCCACTTCCTCGAACGCGGAGGCGAAATCCTGGCAGACCAATGTTCGTACAGCTTGGGCCTTTCCATAATAGGCATCGTAATAGCCGGCGCTGAGCACATACGTGCCCAGCATGATTCGCCGCTTCACTTCCGGTCCGAATCCCTCCTGCCGCGTCTTCGTATAGAGATCGAGAAGATCTTTGGTTTCCTTGGCGCGAAGACCGAACTTGACCCCGTCGAAGCGGGCGAGATTCGAACTGGCTTCCGCCGTCGCGATCACATAGTACACCGCGACGGCCGCAGCGGTACTCGGCAGACGGATTTCCCTGATCTCAGCTCCAAGATTCTTTAACTCTCCAATGGCCGCTCTGACCGCTTGCTCGACTTCCGGATCGAGTCCTTCGGAAAAGAATTCGACCGGGACGCCGATCTTGAGAGCTTTGAGATTCCGTTTTTGCAGCGCTTTCATGTAGTCCGGCACGGAACGGTCGGCCGACGTGGAGTCCATCGGATCATGGCCGGCAATAGCCTGCAGAAGAAATGCCGCGTCGGACACATCTCTCGTGATTGGCCCGATTTGATCCAACGAGGAGGCAAAGGCGATCAAGCCATAGCGGGAGACTCGTCCGTACGTCGGCTTCAGTCCCACGACGCCACAGAAGGCTGCCGGCTGTCTGATGGACCCGCCTGTGTCTGAACCGAGCGCCGCCACACATTCCTCCGCCGCCACTGCCGCCGCAGACCCTCCGCTTGATCCTCCCGGGACACAGTGCAGGTTCCAGGGATTTCGGCTGGGGCCGAACGCGGAGTTTTCCGTTGAAGATCCCATCGCGAATTCATCTAAGTTCGTCTTGCCCAACAGAATGTACTCTTGGGCACGCAACCTGGCGATAGCCGTCGCATCGTAAGGCGGGATGAAGTTCTGCAACATCCGAGAGCTGCAGGTCGTGAGAACGCCGTCCGTGCAGATATTGTCCTTGATGGCAAACGGCATTCCGGTAAGAGGATCGGTTTTCCTCCATACCTTGAGCTTCTGGTCCAACGCCTCCGCCTGCAGGAACGCCGATTCTTTCGCTTGAGTGACAAAGGCCTTCACCTTGGGCTCTACCTGGCTGATGCGCAGAAAGTACGCACGCACGATCTCCGTCGCCGTCACTTCTCCGGCCTTAAATTGTTTCTGAAGTTCACAGAGGGTCAGTTTATGAAGGGACATGAATCTCTCGCTACCGACGGATGAGATGGATACAGACCCCACCGGGGCTTCATCGGTCGCCTGTCCGTGGCTTATCAGCTCACCGTCACAATTCGATTTTTCTCATTCACCCGAACGATTTTGGGTGCGTGCTTTTTGATCTCTTCTTCGCCGTAATACTCATAACAAAAGATGATGATCTGATCTCCCACCGCCGCCTTTCGCGCGGTGGGCCC
>CAZPNQ010000223.1:0-3216 GCA_964587955.1 uncultured Nitrospira sp. | reverse complement strand
GTTTATCACCACGGACAAGCCGATCATCTTCGCGTTCCACGGTTATCCCTGGCTGATCCATCGGCTGACGTACAGGAGGACCAATCACAAGAATCTGCACGTGCGGGGCTACAAGGAAGAGGGAACGACCACCACGCCGTTCGACATGGTATTCCTGAACGACATGGATCGGTATCACCTGGCCGCCGACGTGATCGAACGCGTCGGGCTGGGATCGGCGGCGGCCTATGCCAAGCAGGCTATCCGCGACAAGCGGATCGAGCACAAGGAATACATCAGGAAGCACGGCGAAGACATGCCGGAGATCCGCCAGTGGAAATGGAGTGCGGACTAAAACTTCGAGGTGAAGGCGCGACCATCGATGAATGCGATCGGCTGATCATCCGTTCTTGTATACCCCTTACGTCGTTATCAACCATGATGAAAGAAGTCTCTCCCGGCCGGCGGCGATGCGCGAGAAAACTATGTGAATTTCCCACCGGAAATATGCTATTGGAAACGCGCTCTGTTTGCATCGCACAAGAACGTCGGATGGGAGGAACGGCATGGGTCGGAGAGTTTTGTATGCTCGATGTGTTGTCGGGATAATAGCGATCGTTTATCTGCTGGGCGGAAACGCCTATGCAGGTGATGATAAAAAGCCGAATGATTCGACGCCAAAAGAAGTGCTGGATTGTCGGTACCAGCAAGTTTCTGCGCTTTCGGAAGAGGAAGTGATTGGTGAAACATTTCCGTCGGACGATCTCTTCCGTCCACTTTTGGCCGACCCGAAACAGCCGCAATTCTTCGCCCTCTGGCAATCCACACAATCACGCTTTGAACGGACCAATGCGAATATCGGATCGATCGGTATCGGCGAGAATTTTGGGTTTTATACCAGACGCAAGGGATGTAATGGATGGCAGATCAGCTTGCTGACCGGAATTTTCGCGCAATTCGACCTGGATGCAGCGAATTCCACACTCATCAATGTCGATTTCAACGTGGGGATACCGCTGACCTGGCGTCACGGCAACTGGTCCGCGCGCTTTCGCTATTATCACCAGAGCAGTCACATCGGAGATGAGTTCCTGGCGGCCAATCCTGGCTTTCAGTCGATTGGTCTTCAGTTTGAAGAGGTCGACATGATTGTGTCTTATGACTTCTGGAAGTGGTTACGTCTCTATGGGGGGGGAGCGGCAATGGTCAATCGGCAGCCTTCCAGACTCCACCGCAATACCGCGCAATGGGGGTTTGAAGCGCGGAAACCAACGCCATTGTGGCAATCCTATATGCTTGGTCTGCTCTCGAATCCGATCCTCTTCACACCCCTCCTGACGGCCGACTTTAAATCCGTCGAGGAGCAGGACTGGTATATCAACACCAACCTCCTCATGGGCTTCGATATGTCCCGGGCTGGATATTTTAAGCGCCTGCGGATTCTCTTCAGCTACTATCATGGATATAATCCGTATGGGCAATTCTTCTATTCGCAGAAAACGGAATCGTTCGGGGCCGGAGCCTATTTCATGTTTTAGGGTTGCGCGGGGAGGCGAATCTCGGTCATGTTCGACCTACCGGCGCCGGGACGAATGCTGTTTAGCGCCGTGAAGGGACAACGCCGATGAATAAAAAAGTCTCATTCTCAATCTGGTACGTCTTTCTCGCTATCATGGCGGTCGTGTTCGTGCACGACTTCATTCTTGCCCTCAATAAAGTCGAAGAGCTTCCTTACAGTGAATTCAAGCGGCAGGTCGCAAGCGGCAAGGTGGCCGAAGTCTCGGTAACCAACCAAGTACTGACCGGAAAGTTGAAGCCTGAGGGAGACTCCAAAGAGCAAAAAGCCTTTGCGACAGTGCGGGTCGAGGACCCGGATCTCGTGCGTGAGCTCAATCAACATGGCGTGACGTTTACCGGCGTCATTGAGTCCACATTTTGGCGGGATCTTCTGTCGTGGGTCGTCCCGGTCGCCCTCTTTGTCGGCATCTGGTTCTTTATTTTTCGTCGGCTGGGGCAGGCTCAGGGCGGTTTCATGCAAGTCGGCCAATCGAAGGCCAAGATCTACGTAGAGAAGGATGTCAAGGTGACGTTCGCGGACGTCGCCGGCGTAGACGAGGCCAAAGAAGAACTGCGCGAGGTAATCGAGTTTCTCAAGACGCCGGAGAAATTCACCAAGCTGGGAGGCAAAATCCCCAAGGGAATCCTGCTGGTCGGCCCACCGGGCACCGGGAAGACCTTACTGGCTCGCGCCGTTGCCGGCGAAGCCGGGGTGACGTTCTTCAGCATCAGCGGCTCGGAGTTCGTCGAGATGTTCGTGGGCGTCGGCGCGGCGCGGGTTCGCGATTTGTTCGAACAGGCGAAGGGTAAAGCTCCTTGTATCATCTTCATCGATGAATTGGATGCATTGGGAAAAGCGCGTGGCGTGGGGCCCATGGCCCATGAAGAACGTGAGCAAACTCTCAACCAGCTGTTGGTCGAAATGGACGGATTCGATCCCCGGGTCGGCGTCATTCTCATGGCCGCCACCAACCGTCCGGAAATTCTCGATCCCGCGCTGCTGCGCGCGGGGCGATTCGATCGCCACGTGACGGTGGATCGTCCGGACAAAAAAGGTCGTCTGGATGTGCTCCGGGTTCATGCCAAGAAAGTGCCGCTGAGTTCGGATGCCGATCTGGAACAGATCGCAGCAATGACTCCAGGATTCTCAGGTGCCGATCTGGCGAACGTCATCAACGAAGGGGCGTTGCTCGCCGTCCGCCGCGGAAAAGATCAGGTCGGTATCGCTGAGCTGCAGGAAGCCGTGGAACGGGTCATCGCCGGTTTGGAGAAAAAGAATCGTGTCTTGAATAAGATGGAGAAAGAACGGGTCGCGTTTCATGAAACCGGCCACGCACTCGTGGCCCTGTCCATACCGGGCTCCGATCAGGTGCAGAAGATCTCCATCATTCCTCGAGGTGTGGCGGCGCTCGGCTACACGCTACAGCTTCCGACCGAAGACCGGTTTCTGATGACGAAATCAGAATTGGAGAATAAAGTCGCCGTATTGCTCGGTGGGAGGATTGCCGAAGAAACGATTTTCGGCGAAGCCTCCACGGGAGCCCAGAACGATCTCGTCAAGGCCACCGACATCGCAAAGAGCATGGTGAAGGCCTACGGAATGAGCGAAAAACTGGGGACTATCACGTTGGAACGGGAGCGGCAGCCTCAGTTCCTTCAGTTGCCGATCGCTTCTGAAAA
>CAZPNQ010000222.1:0-3274 GCA_964587955.1 uncultured Nitrospira sp. | reverse complement strand
TAGTCGATACGATAACGTTGATTTTCTAGCCTTCGCGCTCAACAAGATACCAGACATCATGACAGGCACAGCGTTTTGTCCACCATATTGCCCAGACGGAAGCACTCTTTACAATCAATTCGACCCACGCGCTATTCTTGAGCCACTCGGTATGTCACTGTTTTCCAATGACAATAAGGGTTTCGTCGTTTTCACCTGGGATAAGCGCATGAAGGGTAGCTCCAGAGCATTTGTAAAATCTTTGCGAGTTTTCGACGAACCTCAATTGGTTTCATTCTTTGTTCAACTGGCGTTCGTTCTTTCGGGCAATATTTTCTTTAGACCTTCGTGGTGGGATGGTCTCTCGGACGAAGTAAAGGAAAAGATTATGGCATGGGCTGTATCCTCGGGAGTAGATGAACCCTTATCGCCTGAGGACCTGTTCCCTTTCCCTTTGCATTTGGTCGACTGGAGAATTACGGAAACTATTTCGAAATAATTGGTGAATTGCGTACATAGACTTATTTACAAATAGAATCACTTTTAGAGGGGGATGAAGATTGAGAATTCAGACGCCTTCTTGAGGCGCTTCGGGAAGCGAATTCGAGAAGCGCGACAGGCTGCCGGGCTCCGTCAAGAGGACTTCGAAGACAAAACGGAATTGTCGATTGCCGCTCGATCACTGCAAGAGATTGAATACGGCAACCCCAATCCCCGCATTTACACACTGTACAAGATTACCAAGAGGTGTGGGGTTAAAATTGACGAGCTTCTCGAACACCGTTGAGGCAAGGGCTACCCGACACAGTCCGGATTAACCAGACTGAAGAATTCATCGATTAGTAACCAGTTCTTCTCAAGCAGCGGTGGTTTCACCACGCGAACCCATTTATAGGGCCGAGATAAAATATACTCACGGTCTTCGTCAAGTTTCTTAATCAATGCCCTTCTTCCACCAACATACCCGATGTACACAGTAGGCTCTCTCACCAATAGGCTCTCGACTTCCTCCATTCCTCGAACCAGTCCATCATAGCGAAACTGAGTTGGCTCGGTGGTCGAGGCCTCAGACGCAAGAAGCGCTATCGCACTTTCAAACGCTATCTGCGCACGATCAGTTCGCGTAGGCCAACATTCCTTCATTACGCCGAAGAGATCCTGCCAACTCAGGTCGGGACTATCCCGTTCGTCACTTAGAGTCAGAACAACAATGGGGGACGTAGGGTCTACACCTAGGTCTTGGAGAATCGTTCGAGCGAGGGAATTTGGGTAACCACTTGAGGGTAGCGGAAACTCACCCCAGGCTCTCACCAAGTCTCTCGTGCGGCTTAGTTGCGCCGCATCTATACGGGTAGTGTATTTCGCCTCAAAAACCAATAGGAGATTCGGAAAGGCGAGAATCAAATCTGGCTTTGCCGAGATCAATCCCTGATATGTCCAAACACTTTTATTCTCCTTTCCGTCCCGAGCTTCGCTATTTAGTGCCTGGACATATTCCCCCAGTAGCCGCTTTGCTTCTGTAATTCTTGTCTCATCGTCGTCCTGAAATAGCGCATCCCTGAGTACCGCCACCTCGGAGAAGATGACTGCTTGTGTTACGTCTATATGCGCGAGGGCTTCCAAGATATCGTTCTGCTTATTGATAGGTGTTGTACGGCTACGCAAATTCTTATCCAGGCACTTGAGAGTCAATCCCAGGAATGACTTCGAGGGATCGTCGGAATTCAATCCCTCATGAAGAAGAAGGAACAAGTGTGAACAAAGCGCCCGTTCCTCGCGGTTGTACTTGTCATAATACGTCTCGCGGCAAGATTGCATCACAGCCCTATCTCCTTGGTTTCCGAAGTCCTGGCCAAGAAACTCTTGACGGAGAAATCCTTGGGCATCGGAACTCGTCCGAAGCTTATTTCTTTGGTTGGTATTCGCCGTCGAACGTAACGCCAACCCCACCGAACGAGGAGCATTCATCACTCGTCTCAATAACGACCTGAGAATTCTTCTTCGTGAATGTCACTTTACACTTGCTGTCGGCATCGAGATAAACAGCTTCGGCTCCGCTAATCTTTGCTTCGCCGTCGATTTGTCCGGAATTAGCTCCACTCGCCGCAGACATCTCAAAAGTGAAGCCTTCGGTCGTCGCCTTTGTAATCGTGAAACCAGCTCCCTCAAAGCGTCCTGCACCCACGCGACTCCACTCCCCCTCAGTCCAGGTCGCTTTCGTACTCGTTTCCGGCCCTGACTTAGATGGCATGAATACCACCTCCTTATCAGAAAAGCCCTCCCGCCACTTCTCGATGGTCTTGGGGAGCTCTCGGGCGTAGGCGGTGTCGTTGGCGAAGAAGCGCACTACGTCGCCATCTATGACCGCCGCCAAATACTTGCCCTTCCCATCGTACATAATGATGCCTTCCATCACCGTAAACAATCCTCGCACTGCACCTGTATGGACTGTCGCGTCCAACTCATCTAGATCTGTGCCTTCACTCACGAGATGAAATGTATCGAGGAACTTCTCGTAGTCATCCCCAGCTAACTCTGCAAAATCCTTTTCCTGTCCCTGGTTCTGGAATACCCCGAGCTTGGTAAGTTCGTCGGTTTGCTTGGGAGTTGAAGTAGCGGAGTCGGATTTTGCTTCTGCGACAAATGGAAAGGATTTGCTCCCATCAGGTGTCGACCACGTACCCTGAAGCTGCTTCTTGTCCGGGGCTAAAATGGCTTTGAATACTCCAGTTACATTCCCGGCAGGATCGAACTCGGATAAGTTCAATTCTCCGTCCTTTCCGATCATGCCTTTGACCGGGATATCCTTCTTCTTGCTCTCGTAGAAGTAGGTGCCAGATACATTTCCGTCCTCAATCTTAAGGGACATCTGTATCTTCAGTTTTCCATTGATGGAGCCTGAAAGCGAAAGATCAGAGGCTTGTGCTGTGCTTGGAATTAGCAAGGCCAGGAGGATACAAGCCAAAAAATCAATTAATCGCATACACTTCTCCCTTTGAGCTACGCACCTGTGGGGCGGTCGTTCGTCCAGTCAACTAAACCGAGCCGGGACAAAACCCGTCCTCAGTCCCCGTTCCAGGGCAGTAGTTGTAGCCCAGCGAGTTGTAGAACTGAATCACACGAAGCAATTCCGTCAGCGAAATCGCCCAATCCTGCGGGTTGTAGTCGGTGTCATAGGGCGAACACGACTGGTTTGCCCCACTTCCGGGCACATAGCCATCCTCTGTGTCCAGCGGATTGTCGGCGCAGTGGTAGCCCAACGAGTTGTAGAACTGGATCACCCTCAGCAACTCTG
>CAZPNQ010000221.1:0-3285 GCA_964587955.1 uncultured Nitrospira sp. | reverse complement strand
AGGAACAGAAGGTTCAAGGAACTATTCTCGACCTGCGGAACAATCCCGGCGGGTTGCTGACTGCGGCGGTCGACGTGTCCGAGCAATTTCTTCCCAGCGGGAAACTGGTCGTGTATACCAAGAGCCGGGAAGGGAAAAAGGACGAATGGTTCGCGAAGTCGAAGGATCAACTGGAAGATCTTCCAGTCATCATTCTCGTCAATGAAGGATCGGCAAGTGCGTCGGAGATCGTAGCCGGGGCATTACAAGACTGGGGGCGAGCCGTCGTAGTTGGAACAACCTCGTTTGGAAAAGGATCGGTGCAGACCATCTTGGCCTTAGGCGATGGTTCGGGGCTTCGGCTCACGACCGCGAAGTACTATACGCCAAAAGGTCGGTCGATCCAGTCCACCGGCATTACTCCTGATATCGTGGTGAAGCTGGCGACGCCGGTGCTTGCCAAGGCCTCTGACGGGAAGCCGGCTGAAAAGGACTCGGAGGGGAAGGCCGTCAAACCTCAAACGGGAAAAGATGCGTCACCGAAGCTTCCCGAGGAGGCCACTCCGAAAAACGGCACGACTCCCCAGTCGTCACCGGCTGAAGCGGGAGGAGAACTCTCGCTAGAGCAGGATGTTCAACTGCAGAAGGCGGTGGAATTGCTGAAGAGTTGGAAGATATTCAAGGAGCTCAAGACCTCCTAAGGCTCGTGATTGTGCATTCGTTGTCGGACAGCCTGTAACAACTGCTCCTCTGAGCCTGAGAAGCTCGGCAAGGTCCGAAGCAGGTGAGATCGAATGAGCTGATCGAGATCGGGGAGCGTTCTGATACCGAGTCGAAAGTACAAATAAGCCACGAGTGATTCGGAGAGACCTGGTAGAGTTCTCCAATCTCTCACCTCTGTGGGGAGCGGGGTCTGGAGTTCCTTGTAGGCACGAATGGTTCCAGTCTCAAGAAACTCTTCGATTTTTTTCGCCAGATCGGTTCCGACCCCGTCTATATCTTCAAGCTCTCGGCGTTCAGCCAGGATTGCCACGTCTTCATCGAGAGCAAGCAGAGCATCCGCAGCCCGCTGATAGGCCCTCACTCGATAGGGATTCGCCCGTTGAGATGAGAGGAGATCAGCCATCGATCTGAAAAGCTCGGCCAGTCGTTGATTGTTTTCGTTCATAAGCAGACTCGGGAGGTGTAATGTGCAGTGTCCTCAGCTTTTTCAGGCAAGGATCAGTTTGTTGACAAGCTGAATTCCGGTCCCATAGGATGACAGGCGTGCAGGATGCAATCAATATCCACGTGAACGGACAGGCACAAACCTGGCGCAGTGGCGCAACGGTTGCCGATCTGTTGCAAGATTTGGAGATACAAACGGAGCGGGTAGCGGTGGAGCTGAATCTTGAAATTCTCGATCGAACGGCATTTGGTCAACGCCAGCTCAAAAACGGGGATCGGATCGAGATTCTCGGGTTTATCGGCGGCGGTACCATGGTGAAAAGTTGAGTGTGTTTTCATCTCTTCTTTGAGGGACCTCAAATTGGTGGTTCTGTACAAATGACTTGGAGAGGATCACGATGACGGACGATCGACTGGTGATTGCGGGGCGTGAATTCAAGTCCCGGTTGTGGGTTGGAACGGGAAAGTACAAGGATTTTGTCGAGACCCAAAAGGCCATTGAAGCGTCCGGCGCTGATGTCGTAACGGTTGCGGTTCGTCGAGTGAATATCACCGATCGATCGAAGGACAATCTCCTCGATTACATCGATCCGAAGAAATACACGATTTTGCCCAACACGGCCGGATGCTACACCGTGGAAGATGCTGTTCGATATTCGCGCTTGGCTCGCGCGGCCGGTGTTTCCGATTTGGTGAAGTTGGAAGTGCTCGGTGACGAGAGGACATTGTTCCCGGATACGGCCGGTTTAATCGAAGCCGCCAAGATTCTCATTCAAGAAGGATTTATCGTGCTTCCCTACACGAACGACGATCCGATTGTCGCGAAGAAACTCGTGGACATCGGTTGTCCGGCAGTGATGCCGTTAGCGGCGCCCATTGGATCCGGTCTCGGCATCCGTAATCCATACAACCTGAAAATCATCATGGAAACCGTCAAGGTGCCGATCATCGTGGATGCCGGTGTCGGAACCGCATCGGACGCGGCCTTGGCGATGGAGTACGGCGCCGACGCGGTGCTTATGAATACGGCCATTGCCGGTGCTCAGGATCCGCTTGCCATGGCGGAAGCGATGAAGTATGCGGTTCATGCCGGTCGTCTGGCGTACAAGGCCGGTCGCATTCCCAGGAAGCTTTATGCGACGGCAAGTAGCCCGATCGAAGGGATGTTTTAAAATTGGTGAGGGGTGAAGAGTAAGGGGTGAGCCGGATGAATGGGAAGGATCAAGAAAAAGAAATTTCCGGCAACCCTCTAACTCCTCACCGTTCACCCCTTACGCGTATTGGGCATGCCGTCCATTGATTTTCGTCTGCTGCTCGTCACTGATAGGACTCAATTACAAGGTCGATCCCTTCCGTCTCTTATCCGGCAGGCGATCGTCGCCGGATTAGCTGCCGTCCAACTGCGGGAACGAGATCTCTCGACGGGGGAATTGCTCGCCCTGGCGCAGGAGATCCGCTCGATCACGACGCCGCACGCAGTTCCTCTGATTGTCAATGATCGTATCGATTTGATGATGGCGTTGCATTTGGAAGGTGTACATCTTCGATCGGACAGTCTGCCTTCGTTTCCAGTGCGTCAGCTGATTGGACCGCGCCGATTGATTGGAGTCTCCACACATTCAGTCGAGGATGTGCTGCGTATCAATCAGAGTGGTGCCGACTATGTCGTCTTTGGGCCAATTTTTGAGACGCCGTCAAAGCGTTCGTTCGGGCCACCGCTTGGGCTCGATCTGCTGGCCGATGCCTGCCGCCAATCGGCCATCCCCGTGCTTGCCATCGGAGGGATCACATGCGAACGAGTGCGCGACGTTCGTCGAGCCGGTGCTCACGGAGTGGCTGTCATCGGAGCGCTGTTGACTCGTGATGATATCGGTGAAGCCGTCCGAGAGTTCAGAGACGCTCTGGAGAAATGAGATGGCGTCGCATGGCGAGGGGCGACTCTCGCGCAGATCGTCCGTTGGAGTTGACCACCCCTAGGTCGGATGTTAGAATCCGATCACCAGATTATTCGCGCTTACGCTCGATGTGGCGAACTCCTTGTGTCGTCCCGATATGGCGGAAAGCAAAGGCCAATCAAATCGGCTCCGGTCCCTCCGAGATTCTGTCAAGAAGATTACGAATCGGCTGTCCGAGGGGAAT
>CAZPNQ010000220.1:0-3316 GCA_964587955.1 uncultured Nitrospira sp. | reverse complement strand
GAAAGAATCCGCGAAGGGCGGGGTCAAAGGGAGCATTGTCCAATCGAGCGTCCGCGTACGCATCTTCGGTTACCAACTCACGCTCTCGATCAATGGCAGGAACCTCCGTTTGAGTTCCCGGTGAGAGAGGTTCATCGGGCGGGGGCTCCTTTTTCTTGATGTCCTCAACCGATTGCTCCAGCTGTTTGACTCTGGCTTTCAAGGCCTCTATCTCATTCTCCTGAGAAGAGAGCTGCGGATCATGAACCTCGCCGGGTCCCTGGCCCCATGCCGAAACCAAAAAATAGGGCATGGCACAGGAGACAATAATCGCTTGTGCAACCATCAGGTTCCATAGACGAATACGTTTCACTCCGGCACAATATCCTTCTTAACTATCGGGGCTCTTCGTGAAAAACGTTAAAGGACTCATGTGAGTTCATAGGGCGAACACAGACTTACTGTCAAGAATCGCTTACCCATTCCTGTCCTCTTGACCAAGTGACTCACACTCCTACCATGAATCCTATGTCTTATCTCACTAGAACCTATCTCAAATAGTTAACGGTATGCATACCCAGCCGTATAAGCCGAGCATGTTGCGGCTGCGGGAGGATCAATGGGAGCTGGTTGAGAACATTTTGTTAAATTTGGGGAAACCATTGCAATAGCTAGCACTTGTCAAGAGCACTGATTTTAAATTTTAAGGCGGTGGCCCTAGGTTGAGACCCCAGGGCTCACCACTTCTTCCTATAATTAGCCGTGTCGTCACGCAGTATGTTCATCGTTGGCCACAGTTCCATTCGGAGACAGTCTCTCGATGCTATTGAAGAGATGGGTTGGCGAGAGGGGGCATACCGCGTCAGCGTAGCCATGCACTATCTATCTGGAAGTCTTCGATTGAATCATCGCTCAGGGAGTGGTTTGGTGTGGTCTACGTAGAAACTGATGTCCCAAGCAGAAAATAAAACTTACATGGTTTGATACGATTTGATCTGCTTTTTCAGATGATGCTTTTATCATCTGCAGCCACAATCCTTCATCCAACTCTTATTCAGCTTCCCGGATGGCCTCCTACGCCATAGGTGGAAGAGCCTCCCAAATGCACCACATTCGCGTGTTCTGACGCTTTGCCGCCAGTTTCAACGACGCTTCAAAAATAGGAATCAAGAACGGTTAGTAAATGCTGTTGCTGACTGTTGCTGGGAAAGGGGATGGCCCATAAACAACTAGCTTACGGAAACTCTCAGCCTGTCGGCAAAAGCATTAATGCCTCCTTCCAACTGGCGGGAAGCGTCATGGGCATTCTTCCCTTGATGCGACCGACGGAGGTGGCATGAACGTAGCCAAGACCGACAAGCCCCTACGTGCGAGAACGGCCGGGCACGTTCTCCGGCGGGATGAATACCGCTAGTGCGATGACAGTCGTCCATTTACCTTTTTTCCCTACGGCCGACTGGGTGATGTTCAAGGTCTTCACAATTTTCCCACCCATCTTAAAGACTTGCTCGCGCTCTTTCCAGGCCACGTTCGGATCGAATTCGACGCCTAAGGTCGTCGCAAGCATCTGCGCGGCGAGATCCTCCGTATACTCGCCGGTCTCCTCATCTGTTTCTCCATGGGCATGGTGTTCCGATAGATAGCCATAGGTGCCGTGGTCGGTAGGCTTCGCAAGACCGACTGATGCCGAGATGAGCCGATTCCGCTCATTCGTTCCCGAACGCGCCATGACGCAAAATGTCATTTCACCCGGTTTCACCAGCTTCTCTCCACGCTTGCGAGGGATGATTTTACAATGGGGAGGAAGGATGGACGAGACGCTGACGAGATTGCAGTAGGCCACGCCGGCGCTGCGCAACGCCTCTTCAAAGGAGGTCAGCTTTTCCTTGTGAACCCCCACGCCTTTCGTTAGAAACATATGTGTAGGTACCATTCATCTCCCCCTTTCATCTGGTCGTCGGCCTGTCTGGTTGTTCGGAGGTTGTGTGGAGAAGTGTTCCAAAGCGATCAGCCGACAAACAAACCGGACCAGTCCACGGCAGCATCGTCCGCCAGTTGTAGCAGGATATCTCCGATGTACCTTCCAGTCATCGCATCTAAAAATATAAACTGCCTCACTATCCAAGAATCAAGGGAGTCAACTTCACCAACATCCACACCCCACCTACGACACTGGCTACGCTGGCAAACCCTTGCACTCCCACAAACAGGGGCCGACTGATTGAGCGGGACCAAATCACAGGAAGACTGATTGTCATGCCGATCACCATCATCCCAACGATTGACCCGAGGCCAAAGACGAGAATCGACAAGAGTCCAGCAGCTATGCCCGTCGTCGTAGCAAGTATCATCAGCATCAGCGCCGCAGATCCGGCCAACCCGTGTGCCATGCCGATGCAGAAGGGACGGATCGACTCCATCATCCAATGTCGATGACGATGGTCTTCCTGTCGTTGATGACGGTGGAAATGAACGTGTGGCTCGCCGTCATGACGATGGCTATGTACATGCCAGTGCTCACGGTACAGCTTGAGCGCCAGTATTCCACCAAGTACAATCAACAGAACGCCGACCCCCGATTCCGCGATGAACTCAAATTCCTCAGGAATGTGAATTCCCCAGAATAGGACGATTGATCCGATGAGGAGTAATGTGAACGTATGTCCGACGCCCCAACAAAGTCCGATCCTACCAGAGGCCAGAAGCGACGGCCGATCGGCAAGCACTGTCGAGACTGCCACAAGATGGTCCGTATCCAAGGCATGTCTTAGCCCTAGTACGAAACCGACTCCTAACAATGTCATTAATTGCGTGTCAGGCATGCTGGTTCAGGGAACAAGAGGCATCGAACGCTCATCCCTAACAAGTCGAAACCAATTAGCACATCCAAGCACCGAGCCAAGAATCAGATCAGATTTTTGTCTCCACGTCGGCATACCAACGTCGCTTCGAGGGACCATCCCGACCTACTCAGGAGTAACCCGTGCGTCTCGATGTTCAAACTAGATGGATCGCCCACTCATTATGTCGAGTCGAGTCAATGACCCATCAATACCTAATGCTCCACAGAGCTTTCCCGGTCCATCAACCAACTCACCTTCGACTTCAACGCGCGAATCAATAAATAAGTCGTGAAGCGTGGTGAGCACTCCGCCAACCATCCTTCGAAACTCCGGTTCTGTACAGCGCAGTGGGACCAGTCGCCGCCTCTACCAACCAAGAACATACGCGAAGATCAATGGCGCGACGATGGTAGCGTCCGACTCGATGATGAACTTCGACGTGTCCACACCCAGCTTTCCCCACGTAATCTTTTCGTTCGGCACGGCCCCGGAAT
>CAZPNQ010000219.1:0-3361 GCA_964587955.1 uncultured Nitrospira sp. | reverse complement strand
TAATCACGATGATGTCTTCGATGCCGGAGGCCACCGCTTCTTCGACCGTATATTGAATGAGCGGCTTGTCGACCAGCGGCAACATCTCTTTGGGAGATGCCTTTGTGGCGGGAAGGAACCGCGTTCCAAGACCGGCGGCGGGAATGACCGCTTTTCTGACAGAAAGACGTGACATGAAAGGATACTATGTGATGGGTGGGGTGAAGTCAAGAAACTGAGAACTCATCGCATCGAGGTGATGGAGGCCTCCGTCAAAGAAGACACGAGCGGTTCTCACGAATGAGAGGGGTGTCGTCAGCGTTATTCAGGCATGACGGGTAACCGTCGTGACTGAAGAGATTTGTGGGCGCGACGAAACCGACCTCAACAAAATATGCGCACCTCGAATTTGAGGGTGGGGCACTCCTTTACAATGCAGGATGACCTCAATATAATTCCGAAGTTTTGCGCGCTCAGGCAGTGTTGGGGCGTTGGCGGCCTGCCGCGAATTCCCGACGAGCGTTTTCGTAGTTCGGCGTGTTTTAGACAGACTGATTGGTAGAGAGTTGGCGTACGGTCGATCACGGAGAGGATCTATGTGATGCTTCCACCCGCATCGTCCATCTTCATGCTTCGCCACAGGAATCCGTATCGGTGACCGGGCATGCCGTCTACAGGCCGCGATCGTTTGTAATCGCGGTTATGGTTGTCTCTGTGCTGTGGAGCGTGCTCGAAGCACTTGCTCAAACGCCAGACCTCAAGGTTGCCTCCGTTGAGATTCGTGGAGCCAAACGAATCGAAATTCCGGCGATTGCCGGTCGGCTCACGCTGAAATCAGGTGATCGCTATACGCCGGAACATGTACGTGGACAGGTGAAGATTTTATACGACACGGGTTTTTTCGAGGACGTGCAAGTTGAAACTGAATCGATGGCCCAGGGGATGGCAGTGACCTTCGTCGTGAATGAGAAGCCGTTCATCACCGAGATCGTCTTCGATGGGAACGAACAACTGACCGACGAGAAGCTGAAGGAAAAAACGAGCATCAAAAGTCAGACCTTTCTTGACCAACAACAGGTGAAGGGAAGTGCCGAGGCCATCCGACTGGCCTACCAGCATGATGGCTATTACAACGTGCAGGTTGTTCCCGTGATCGAGACGTTAGATGAGGATCGGAAACGTCTGACGTTCCATATTACGGAGGGAGAGAAGGCCAAGATCAAGACGGTGATATTCGAAGGACTGCGTGCAGCGACCAAGGCCGAGATGCTCAATGTGATGTCGACTCGGGAATGGATCCCTTGGTACGGCTTCTTTACGAGGTTCAAGTTGCCTTCGGTCGTGTCCGATGCCGGCGTCTTGAAGCGCGAAGAGCTGGACAATGATGTGGAGCGGATCAAAGAAGTACTGCTGAATAGAGGCTACTTCAACGTTCGGGTCGGCCAGCCGTCCGTGGAGCTCACCGAAGACAAAAAATGGTTCACCGTGAGTTACCACATCACCGAGGGAGAGCCGTTTACCATATCCGAAATAGGATTTCGAGGGCACACGGTATTCGAAGACCCCGAGCTTCGAGAAGGATTGAGGATCAAGGATGGGGAGATCTTTCAGCGCGCCAAAATCCGAGACGAGATCACGCGGATCACGGATTCGTACGGGAGTAAAGGGTATTCATTTGCCGAAGTAGTGCCCAGTGTGAACCCGAACAATGAGGAACGGACGGTCGGCATCGTCTTCAATATCAAAGAAGGGGAGATGATGCGGATCCGGCAGATCAATATCTATGGAAATGACAAGACACGAGACAACGTCATCCGGCGAGAAATACGGGTCGACGAACAGGATGTGATCGACACGGCTTCCCTGAAGCGAAGTTTTCAACGATTGAACAACTTGAATTTCTTCGAGACGGTCGAAATCTTGCCCGCGCAAATCGCACCGGACAAGGTCGACTTGAATGTGCGTGTCAAAGAAAAACCGACGGGGATGTTCAGCCTCGGCGGAGGGTTCAGCACGTTGGACCGCCTGGTGGCGATTGCCGATGTCACCCAAGGCAACTTGGGGGGGTATGGTTATATGGGACGCATCCGCGGACAACTCGGCCAGCGAAGAAGTCTCGGGTCCATCACGTTCCGCAATCCCTATTTGAACGACTCATTGACCTCCCTGCAGTTGGACGGTTACCGCAGTATCACTAATTACCTTTCGTATTTTGAGGAACGGACCGGCGGGAATATCACGCTGGGCCGTTGGTTGTCGGAATATGTGACGGGGAGCGTCAGCCTCTTTGGAGAGCAAATCACGTTCAAGGATCCGCAAGCAGGTATTTGCACACCGGGGAATGAGTTGGTTCCTATCGTGTGCCGGCAGTTGGGGACTCAGACGTCGACCGGATTCCGGTTCGCCATGTTTCGGGACACCAGAGATTACTATCTTGATCCTCGGTCCGGCTGGCGCGTCGGCGGAGGGTTCGATATCGGAACGCCTTATATGGGTGGAAGCAACAATTTCATCAAATATTATGTGGATGTCATCAAGGTCACGCCGCTTCCGTTGGATATGCGGCTGTCGTTACGGGCGCGCTTCGGCGAGGTCCGGGCACTCGGCGATACGCAGATTCCGCTCAATGAACGGTTCTTCGTGGGCGGCATCAATACCATGCGTGGATTTGCCTTCGGCCGAGCCGGTCCCGTGGTTCCCACGACCAAGGCCCCATTCGGCGCGGCCAAGCAATTGATCTTCAGCAACGAGCTGATTTTTACGATCTCTTCCGAAGCGAAATTGAACGGCGTGCTCTTCTTCGACTATGGAAAGGGTTTTGACGACGATGAACCATTGTCCATGGATCTGAGGAGCGCGGCCGGTCTCGAAGGGCGTTGGATCTCTCCATTCGGCCCGTTACGTGTCGCCTATGGGCTCAACCTTGATAAACGGACGGGTGAGCGATTCGGCGTGTTCGAGTTTACGATCGGGACCTTATTCTAGTCGGAGTGTTGGCGTGATGCGTTGGAACGGGAATCGGGAAAAGCATTCGGCAGGGTGGATCGAATGGACATTGACCTCGACTGCGGTCATGTTCCTACTGGCTCTCAATGGATGTGCCGGAAGCGGGGTCAAAATCGATGGAAAGATCGGCGTGATCAATTCACAGCGCTTGCTCAACGAGACGACTGCAGGCAAGAAGGCCAAAGAGAATTTGGCCGGGTTTTCGAAGAATCGACAGGCGCTGATGGAATTGGAAGAAAAGGAATTGAGAAGGATGGAAGAGGACTTCGTCAAGCAATCCTCCGTACTGAGCCCCACTGCGAAACGAGATCGGGAAGAACAGTTTCGCAGGCGTATGCAAGAGTATCAGCAAAAGGCCTCGGAGTTGAATCGGGAA
>CAZPNQ010000218.1:0-3417 GCA_964587955.1 uncultured Nitrospira sp. | reverse complement strand
TGAATACACTGCCCAAGAGCGTATACACGACGAACTTCAGCGCGGCATAGTGACGCTCGGCCCCCCCTCCCCACAACTTGATCAGGAAGTAACTGGGAATCAGCATCAGCTCCCAGAACACGAAGAACAGAATCAAATCCAGCGACACGAACACGCCCATCGTGGTCGTCTCAAGCGTCAGCAGACACATCATGTAAAGTTTGACTTGATGCCGGATCGTATCCCACGAATAGATCACCACCAAGACAGTCAGAAAAGCTGTGAGGCCGACGAACAACACACTGATTCCATCGACTGCCAGGTGATAGCTGATACCGAGTGCCGGAATCCATCGGACTCGTTCTGTGAACTGCATGGCAGCCGATTCCGGTACGAAACGCAGCAGGACAAATATAGAGAGCGCAAGCTCCACCAGGGCAATGGTGAGAGCAGAGGTCCTGACCAGATCTTCGTCGTCGAATAACCACAGGACAGCCGCTCCCACGACTGGAAGGAATAGAATGCACGACAGAATCGGGAATCCGGCTGTGAGTTCTTCGAGCATGGGCGCAGTCCAGTGAGCTTAAGATTTACATCTGCGTAAACAATTGAACGACAAGCACGAGAAGGAAGAGTCCCGCAACGATGATGGCGGCATAATGATGGACCATTCCACTCTGCATCTTTCGCCCTTCACGAGCTGCGAGATGGTTTCCATAACCGATTACGTTGAGCCCGGCGTAGACGATATACTTCTCGATCCATGTGGATCCGGAGGCGCCCAAATCGGTGAGTCGTCCCACCCCGCGCACAATACCGTCTATGACCGTACGATCGAACCAATCCAGTATCAATCCCAGACGTTTGAGGGGTTCGACGAAAACGAGATCGTAGAGCTCATCAATGTAATATTTATTCAATAAGATCCGATACGCACCGGAAAACCTCTCCGCCCATCCTTCCGAAGTCCCAAGGCTCACGGCATAGAGGAAGTGCGCAAGCCCCCAACCGAGTAAGGCAATGACGATCGCGACGATCATCAACAGGACCACCATACCTGCACTGGCCTCATGCGCGGCCCCAACCCCGACGACCGGCCCCAAAAAGCCATGCAGCCATCCGTGCTCTGGGGGAAATCCCAAAATCAATCCACCCACGATCGAAAGAAAAGCAAGGACCATTAGGGGAGCGATCATGACCATCGAGGATTCGTGCACGTGCTCAGCTGTATGAGGATCCATTCGAGAAGAACCGTAAAAAGTCAGATAGGTCAGACGGAACATATAAAAAGACGTCATCAATGCCCCGAAGGCCGCCATGCTATACAGGAGATAGTGCTGATTGGTGAAGGCATGGGTCATAATTTCGTCTTTGCTCCAGAATCCTGCTAAGGGAGGAAGGCCGGCGATCGCAATAGTGCCGATCAGAAACAGACGATGGGTCCACGGAATTCGACTGCTCAGTCCGCCCATCTTTCGAATATCCTGTTCCCCCGATAATGCGTGAATCACCGACCCTGCCGCCAAGAACAACAACGCCTTGAAGAACGCATGGGTCATGACATGAAAAACCGCCGCCGTATAAGCACCGACCCCGCAGCCGAGAAACATGTATCCCAGCTGGCTCACCGTCGAATAGGCCAAGACACGTTTGATGTCGGTCTGGACGAGTCCGATAGTCGCTGCAAACAACGCGGTGCCGCCACCGACGAATGCCACCGCCGACATCGCAAATGGTGAAAGATCGAAGATCGCATGATTACGCACGATCATGTAGACACCGGCCGTCACCATTGTCGCCGCGTGGATCAAGGCGCTCACCGGCGTCGGACCTTCCATCGCATCGGGCAGCCATGTGTGAAGGGGAAGCTGCGCGGACTTCCCGATCGCGCCTACGAGGAGGCAGAGGGCGATGGCGGTGGCCATCTCTGGAGACAGATGCCCGACCTGGGCAAAGACTTTTGTATAGTCGAGAGTCTTAAAGTTGATAAAGACAAGAAATATGGCAACGAGAAACCCCGCATCGCCAATCCGGTTCACGACGAACGCTTTGGAGGCTGCCTTGGCGGCCGACACCTTGTCATAGTAATAACCGATCAAGAGATACGAACAAAGTCCGACACCTTCCCACCCGATAAAAAGCACGACATAGTTGTTCCCCATGACGAGAAGCAACATGGAGACCATGAATAGATTCATGTACGTGAAGAAACGCGTGAATCCGGCTTCTCCGTGCATATAGCCGACGGAATAGACGTGAATAAGAAACCCGACACCAGTGACGACCAGCAACCAGGCACAGGTGAGAGGATCCACCAGGTAGGCTAGATTGATTGCGAGATCACCCCCAAAAATCCACTGATAGGCTACGACTTCATGGGAAGCTCCCGTACGCATGACATCGGTGAAGACGCCGACCGTACAGAGAAACGATAGGCCGACCGAACCCCAAGCCAATCGATGGGCCATGTCATGAGAGTAACGATGTCCGAGCAGGCCATTCACAAGGACGGCAAGCAGCGGAAAAACAGGAATCAATTTGATGAACAGATCGGTCAAATCAGACACAGTATCGTGCCGTTCTAAGGATGCTCAGCCTAGCCATCCCTGCTGTACGGAACCGGACCTGAAGCGCAACCTCGGGAATACGTTGAGAGGTACGAGCCGCCACTGCCTAGTTGAACGTGACTCTCCACATCCCAGCTACCACTTCAGTAGGTTCATTTCGTCCACATTCGTGGAAATCTTGCCTCTGAACACGACGATGATAATGGCCAAACCGACGGCAGCTTCGCCCGCCGCGATGGCGATGATGAATAGCGCTACAAGTTGCCCGGCCATCGATTCCAAATAATGCGAAAACGCGACGAGATTGATGTTGGCGGCATTCATCATGATTTCAACCGACATCAGCACAATGATGAAGTTCCGCCTGACAAGCACACCCACGAGTCCCGTCATAAACAGAACGGCGCTTACGGCTGTATAGGCAGAGAGCGGGATCATAGCCGTTCTCGCTCCGCATCCAGCGGTTTCGGAGCCTTGGCCAGAACTATTGCGCCGATGATGGCTCCGAGCAGAAATATGCCGACGATCTCAAATTGCAAAAGATGGTCGCTGAACATTTTGATACCCACGGCATACGTATCGCCGTCTTGCAGGACGGCAGTGGCTGGAGTATCCCCTTTCGCCCCGATAAACGGAGACTGCAGGAGGAGGTACAGAACGTAGCTCGCCCCCAAGACGGCAGGCCCGAGAATATACAGCGCCGAAGGATGAAAATAACGTTCATCCGTTTTGAGATTCATCAACATCAACACGAACAGATACAGCACCAGAATGGCTCCAACGTAGACGATGACCTGAACGGCCCAAAGAAACTCCGCGTTCAAAAGAATGAACAGGCCGGAGACGTGCATGAGCAGCACAAGCAGGGAGA
>CAZPNQ010000217.1:0-3424 GCA_964587955.1 uncultured Nitrospira sp. | reverse complement strand
CGCGCCGGCGATGACCTGTCGGCTCACCAAGAACGGCATCAAGCCGGCAACGAGAGCGGGAAAAGGGACAGCCCGTGAAACCAGATAATTGTCGTGACATCCGTAACTGTGACCATGGAAATCCGTATTATTCTTGTACAGTCGAACGTGACTTCCTCCGAGTGTTTGATTGCGTCGCTGGGCGGCTCGCAGAACGATGCGTTCCCCCACACGATCATGGACAAGAAGATCTTTGATTGTCCGGCACTCTGGCGTGGAATATTCCGGATGGGTATGGTCGTTGTAGAAACGCGCCCCATTCGGTAACACCAAGTCGCTCTTCATTTCATGGAACGAAAAGGGGCGATGGGCATCGACCTTTGCAAACTCATCTTCTTCCTTATCCTGCTGCAAGCCGGAAACGCGAAAGCCCCGAGCATCCTCATGCGGATCCTCACCGGCATAATCCCAACGCCGCTCAAAAGAAGCGGCTAGATATGCCCGTACCAATTCCATCGATTCCACCACCGGGTCCATCTCCGGGGCGTCATCCCTTGTAATCCCGTACTCAGTTTCGATACCAAAGAGACGCATAATCCGTTAGACGTGAACGGTGAGAAGTAAAAGGTAAAAGGTGTATCCGGCCACCTCTTACTTCTTACCTCTCACCTTTCACTTCTCACATTTCAGATGATCTGATTCACCGGCCGTTCTTCTGTCTGACGACCCTTCCGGAACGATGAAATCCCAACAATCTGTTCAGGGTGATGATCCAGCAACTTCAGCCATTCTTCTGCCGCATCATCCGGTGGCAACATTTCGCCTTCTCGAAATTCCTCGGAGACGGAATCCAGTAGATCTTTGGCCTGCAATCCCGACTGCTGCCCATGCATGACCGTACGATCGATCGCTTTTTCCTTGGCACGTTGGACGATCGACGCCAAGATGGCCCCGCTCACCAAATCGCCGCGATACAGCACCTTATGCTGCCCGTTCCTGAGCCTAATCGACAGAAGCCGATTCTCCTCCGTTCGGCGAAAGATCGACTCAATGACGTCTTCGACAAGTGATGCGATTACCTGCATCTGCTCCCCGCCCGGCTCCTTCGTCAGCATCGGATCAAGCGGTAGATCCTCAGTCAAATAAACCTTCAGAATCTCGGCCGCGGCATCCTTGTTCGGCCGGCCGACTTTGATTTTTCGATCGATGCGGCCTGGGCGCAGCACAGCTGGGTCGATCAAGTCAGGGCGATTCGATGCCAGGATGATGACCACGTCACGTAGCGACTCTATGCCATCCATTTCGCTGCAAAACATCGGGACAAGCGTGTTCGAGATATTGAAGGAGCGCATGGCACGTCGTGTTCCCAAAACCGACTCCGCTTCGTCGATGAAAATAAACGGCAAGGCGCCGTCCTCGCGCCTCGCCCGGGCCTGTTCGAAGAGATCGCGAACCATCCGCTCCGATTCTCCCAGCCACATGTTGAGGATTTCAGGTCCTTTCACATGCAGGAATGCTCCGCTTGTGACCGGCGGACGCTTGTCTCGATCGGACGGTTGCTCTTGCTTGGATTCACTGACCAGTTTGGCCAAGCTACCGGCCGCCGCTTGCCCGATGAGCGTCTTCCCGCATCCGGGAGGCCCATAGAGGAGAAACCCTTTAGGTTGGGAAAACTTGAACCGTTCAAACGTCTTCGCGTGCAGCAGCGGATACTCGATCGCCTTTCTGATCGCCGTGATCGCCTCATTCTGTCCGCCGATCTGTTCCCATGTGACCCTTGGAGTCTCATCAAGGACATGCCGGCTTGTTTTGCGATCCACCAGTTTCTCGATCGCCACACGATGGCTGGGATCGATGCGAATTTCATCGCCCGCTTTGAGCTCCGCGTCTCTGAGATCCGTCGACCTCTGCAAAATCAACGATTGTCGGCCCATCTCCTGTTCGAACCGCAATCGTCCGTCAGGCATGGCCTCGGTCAGTTTCAAGATAGGGCCGCTACGATCGTACCCGAGCGTCTTGATCACGGCATAGGCTTCGTTAACCAGAATCTGCGTTCCAATCTTGAGAGCTGTATCGGAGACGCGAGGGTCCACGTTGGCGTAGTACTCGGCTCCCCCGACGACAATACGGGCGAGTCCCTCACCTGGAACATCAAGTAAGGTGCCGATACGATTGGCGGGTGCGGTCAGCTTGGCCACGACCTCGCCGACTTTCTTGAACTCCAGTTCACGTTGTTGATGGGCGGCTTGGGACAATGTTACCGCATGACGCAGCTTATACAGGAGCTTTTGTCGCGCATCTCCCTCGGGGAAGAGGGCTAAGCATTGCTCAATCAGTTCGAGGGGATCGGTCCCGGAGCTCGATAACCGCTCCTCGCTCCGATCGTTGAATTCACCCTGTTCAGAGACTTTGCGATCACTCATAGATAGTCCTTCATCACGCTTGACCACATGATCCTAACACACACGTGCCTTGCAATGCCTTCACACTAATTCACGGCCTGAAGAGTGGCCGACACCTTTTCACGCCGATTTCCGCGCAGAATCTCCACGCTCACTTGGTCACCGACTTTGTGCGCCTCCATCACATCCATCAGGTCATCGATGGTGGCCACCGGTTTTCCGGCAACGGAGACGATGACGTCGCCAAGTTGAATCTGTCCCATCATGGTTTCACGCGCCCCCTTGAGTCCGGCGCGATCGGCGGCACCGCCGCGCGTCACTTTGCCGATGATGACACCCTTGATCCCCCATCGTTTCGCCATTGCGTCCGGCACAAGCGAAACACCCAACCCTGGACGGATGAGTTTCCCATGCTTGATGAGCTCCGGAACGATTCGGTTCACGGTATCGACCGGAACGGCGAACCCAATTCCTGCGTAGGCTCCGCTCGGGCTCACGATTTGCGTATTCACACCGATCAATCGCCCCGCTCCATCAAGAAGCGGGCCGCCTGAATTACCGGGATTAATGGCCGCATCCGTCTGAATCACACCTTCGATCGTCCGATTCGACATAGATTTGATGGTCCGCCCCAATGCGCTCACGACCCCGGTCGTCAAGGTATGGTCGAGTCCGAACGGATTCCCGATCGCCAACACCTTTTGTCCCACGCGCAAATCATGAGAGAAACCGATCGCCAGCGGATCCACATGACCATCCGGCACCTGAATTTGCAAGACCGCCAAGTCGTGATCAGGGTCTGCACCGACTAGCTTTGCCTCGTGCTCGCTTCGATCAGCCAGCGTCACCTTGATCGCATGGGCGCCGTAAATGACATGAAAGTTGGTGACGATGTGGCCTTGCTTGCTCCAGACAAAACCAGACCCTGAACCCTGGGGGACTTCCATGACGTTGAGCGACCACACATCTTGTTGGATCGCGGTATTGGCGATGAACACGACTGATTTGGTCGCTCGCTCAAACACCGCGATCGTCGCCCGCTC
>CAZPNQ010000216.1:0-3460 GCA_964587955.1 uncultured Nitrospira sp. | reverse complement strand
GGGACGGCACCGTCCTCGGCCGTTATGACAAGCACCATCTCGTGCCGTTTGGAGAGTACATCCCCCTCAAATCATCGCTCCTGTTCTTTCTCGATAAATTCGTCGAGGGGATCGGCGATTTCGAAGCAGGACCGGGGCCGACGACTCTGTCGTTCAACCCTAAATCTTGGAGCAAGGAACGTCCGGCCGGCTCCAGGCCGGTCAAGTTCGGCGTGGCCATCTGCTATGAGGTGATCTTCCCGGATTTGGTCCGTCAGTTTGCGGCGAACGGCGCTGAGTTTTTGGTGACGATCACGAATGACGGATGGTTTGGACCCTCTTCGGCCCCCGCCCAGCACTTTGCCATGGTCGTTTTTCGCTCAGTGGAAAATCATTTGGCTTTCGCGCGAGCGGCCAACACGGGTATCTCCGGGTTTATCGATCCGTTCGGACAGATCATCGAAGCGACACCCATTTTTGTCGAGCAGGCATCGTACGCGACGATTCCGGTCAGACAAGCACGCACGTTTTACAGCTATTACGGCGATGTGTTTGCCCACGCCTGTGTTATAATCTGCGCGCTTTTGATTCTGTTCGGGTCTTTCCGCACCAAGGAACCAGCCCTGACGGCAATCACACCGGCATGATCGAAGCATAATCGAAGAAGGAGGATCGTGGCATGTTAGAGGACGTGGAAGTTCGTGTTCGTGCCCTGGCGGAACAAGTCTCTGAACTACGGGGGCATCTTTGACTTCGCTCATATGACGGCCGACTTACAAGAACTCGAAGCGCAGATGGGCCAGCCTCATTTCTGGAATGACGCCCGCGCCGCCGCAGTGGTGAGCCGGAAGAAGGCGACCATCGAGCGAGAACTTCAGCAATGGCGCGACATCGAGACCAAAATGGGCGATTTGGATGCGCTCTTGGAACTTGCCCACGAGAGCGGCGACTCGACCCTGGAGACTGAGCTGACGAGTGAACTGAATCAGTTGGAGCCACGCCTGGCCACTCTGCATGTCGAACTTCTCCTCTCGGGGGAACTCGATCCTAACAATGCCATTGTGGCGATCCATCCCGGTGCCGGCGGTACGGAATCGCAGGACTGGGCGCAAATGCTCCTTCGGATGTACGTGCGGTGGGCAGAACAGAAGAAATTCAAGGTAGAAACACTGGATCTCTTGGCCGGAGACGAAGCGGGCATCAAAAGCGTGACGCTTTCTATCACCGGGCCCTATGCCTATGGGTACTTGAAGGCGGAAGCCGGAGTCCATCGCTTGGTGCGCATTTCCCCGTTCGACTCCAACAAGCGGCGGCACACGTCGTTCGCGTCCGTCTTCGTGTATCCGGAACTGAGCGAAGACGTTGACGTCGTGGTGGAAGATAAGGATCTTCGGATCGACACGTTTCGCTCAGGCGGTGCCGGGGGACAGAACGTCAACAAGGTGGAGACCGCCATCCGCATTACGCACTTGCCGTCCGGTATTGTCGTGCAATGCCAGAATGAGCGGTCTCAGCTGCAAAATCGAAACGGCGCGATGAAAATTTTGAAGGCTCGCCTCTTCGAATTGGAGCAGAAGAAGAAGGAAGCCGAGTTCAACGCCATCGTCGGCGAAAAAAAGGACATCGCTTGGGGCAGCCAAATTCGATCCTACGTGTTTCAGCCCTACCAATTAGTCAAAGATCACCGAACGGGTCATCAAATCAGTAACGTCTCTTCCGTCATGGACGGTGACCTCGATAGATTCATCGAGGCCTTTTTGAAAAGGAAATTGGGGAAAGGGAACGATCAGCTTTCGCCGATCGGCGGGCCGGAAGACGATCTCTAGCAGGATGTTGAAAAAGGCCGTCAGCTTCGTTCTCGCATCGCTCAGCGGCTCAACGTACCGAAGCGTACGCCTCGCCGCTTCGCTCGCTGCGGCCTTGCCGAACGACCTTTTTGACCATCCTGCTGGCTCCCGTGATCCTCTTTGTGGCATTTTTAGTTTACTTTTCTGATGGCGGTATCATGGATGAACTGAACGAACAGCGGCAGCAGCGGATCAAGAAACTCGAGCTCCTTCGAGAGGCCGGCGTCGCCCCGTACGGCGGCCGCTTTGACGTCAAGGATCGGGCAGGACAATTACTGAAACTGCATGGTGAGAAGACCAAGGAAATCTTGGAGCAAGAAAAGGTCTCCTGCACAATCGCGGGACGGGTCGTCGCTCTGCGGCGTTTCGGGAAGGCCGGGTTTGCCGTGCTGCAGGACGGGTCCGACCGCCTCCAAGTGTACCTCAAGAAAGATCTCCTCTCCGAACAGGCTTACACCATCGTGGAGCAGCTCGATCTCGGCGACTGGATCGGCGCGAGTGGAACGTTGTTCCGGACCAAGACAAACGAGTTCACGGTCGAGGTGCATCACTTGACGTTTCTCAGTAAAGCCCTCCGGCCGCTTCCCGAAAAGTGGCATGGATTGACGGACGTTGAAACCCGATACCGCCAGCGCTATGTCGATCTGATTGCCAACCCTCAGGTCCATCAGATTTTTTCAACCAGGAGCCGCATCATAGCTGGGATCCGGACGTTTCTCATTGAGCGAGGGTTCCTCGAGGTCGAAACGCCCATGATGCATCCCATTCCGGGAGGTGCGGCGGCCAAGCCCTTTGTCACACACCACCATGCGCTCGGCACCGATCTTTATTTGCGTATCGCGCCGGAGTTGTATTTGAAGCGGCTGATTGTCGGAGGATTCCCGCGTGTGTTTGAAATCAACCGTAATTTCAGAAATGAGGGGATCTCGACGATTCACAACCCTGAATTTACAATGCTGGAGTTCTATGTGTCGTACGCGGATTATCAGGACTTGATCGCGTTGACTGAGGAAATGGTCTCGACCCTCGCTCATCAAATTCTGGGCACCACCGTCATTCAGTACCAGGGAAAAGAGATCGTGCTCACGCCTCCGTGGCGGCGATGGTCCTACCATCACGCTCTCCTCGAGGTCAATAACCTCGATCCATCGGTACTCCGCGATCGTGAAAAGGCATTGACCGCCGCCAAACGGTTGAATGTATCCGTGGATGACAAGGCATCATTGTTCACGATCCTCAACGAAATGTTCGAGGAAACCGTCGAGCCCAATTTGCAACAACCCACCTTTATTACCGATTATCCGATTGAAATATCTCCCCTTGCCAGGCGGAAGGATTCGGATCCGAGCCTGACCGATCGATTCGAGCTCTACATCGCCGGACGCGAAATCGCGAATGCCTTTTCCGAGTTGAACGATCCGTTGGATCAACGTGAACGGTTTGAAGGCCAGGCGGCTCAACGTGAGGCGGGTGACGAAGAAGCCCATCTCGTCGACGAAGACTTTCTACGCGCCCTGGAATTCGGGATGCCGCCGACCGCCGGAGAAGGAATCGGAATCGACCGATTGATCATGCTGTTTACCGATCAGGCTTCTATCCGCGATGTGGTCCTCTTTCCTCAGCTCTCTCGACAG
>CAZPNQ010000215.1:0-3571 GCA_964587955.1 uncultured Nitrospira sp. | reverse complement strand
GGGTCTGGCTTTCGATAAATAGCCCACCGCCGCCAATACCACCTGCTCGACTTTCGAATTGCGGCCCTTCCGGGCTGTTGTAGCGCACTCGGAAGGCGAGCGAGATTCGTGGCTCTGACCGAACTTCTTTTTGAACAGACACCTTGCGATAGGCGAGAATTTGATCGATGACGAAGTCCCAGGACAGGCTGCCGATGACATCCCCATTGACACCCAATAGGACGAACATTTCACGTGTCTCGTCAAGTTCGATGACTTTGCCTTTATGCCGAAGACTCGAAGAAACAGGGTATTTCACAAGCCCTCCATTCGAGACACGCACCAGGCAAGTATAGCGCGGCGTTTCTGATTGTCGAGAAAGACGGAGGATCTAGACAAAGAGAGGTGGAGAACTATCCGGTGGGAAAGTGACCGATCCGTCCACCTACGAGTTATACGTTAGGGAGGCCCTCGATCATTTATATATAGATATTACAGTTTTACGCCGTTTTAGCGTCTTTTTCCTGTTCAAATATGCGCATCGGCGGGTTTTTTCCCAGGATTGCGTCTTCTGTGATCACAACCTCAACGATCTGTTTCTGAGAGGGTGCATCGTACATGACGTCAAGCATTACTTCTTCCAGGATGGCTCGCAGGCCTCTGGCGCCTGTCTTTTGCGCATAAGCTTTTCGTGCTACCGCCCCCAATGCCCCTTCTGTGAATCGGAGCTTGACCTTTTCGAACGACAGCAGCTTTTCGTACTGTTTAGTCAAGGCATTGCGTGGTTCGGTAAGAATACGGATCAAGGCTCGTTCATCCAACTCTTCCAACGTGGCCACGACTGGTAACCGTCCCACGAATTCTGGTATCAGGCCGTATTTTAGAAAATCCTCCGGCTGAACCTTAGACAACAGATCACCCAAACGAATGTCACTTCGTCCGCGGATTTCAGCTCCAAATCCCATAGCTTTTCGATTCAGACGCTGTTCGATGATTTGTTCTAAACCGACAAACGCGCCACCACAGATGAACAAAATATTGCCAGTATTGACCTGTATAAACTCCTGATGCGGATGCTTTCTCCCTCCTTGTGGTGGGACATTGGCCACCGTGCCCTCGATCAGTTTGAGCAAGGCTTGTTGAACACCTTCGCCAGATACGTCCCGAGTAATAGACGGGCTATCGCTTTTCCGACTGATCTTGTCGATTTCATCGATGTATACAATTCCGCGCTCAGCCCGTTCTACATCGTAATCCGCGGCTTGCAAGAGTTTTAGAATGATATTCTCGACATCTTCACCGACGTAACCGGCTTCGGTCAGGGTCGTGGCATCAGCGAGAGTAAACGGGACATCGAGATACTTAGCCAAGGTCTGGGCCAAAAGGGTTTTCCCTGTACCGGTTGGACCCACCATAAGGATATTGCCCTTCTGGAGCTCGATATCATCGACCTCTTTTTCCTTTGACGAAATACGCTTGTAATGATTGTGCACGGCCACAGACAAAATGCGTTTAGCCCGCTCCTGTCCGATGACATACTGATCGAGATGATGTTTGATTTCCGCTGGTTTCTTGAGTTTCGACGAAATTTCTTCTTTGGCTTCTTCCCAGTCTTCCGCAATGATGTCATTGCAAAGGTTGACACACTCATCACAAATATAAACTGTCGGTCCGGCGATCAGCTTTCGCACCTCATCACGGCTTTTCCCACAGAAAGAACATCGCAAGTGTCGGTCCATCTTCTCCTGCTTAGCCATGTACCCTCCTGCGTTACTTGCCTTTGATCCCGTCTTTCGCCCCGTCGCCGGACTCTACCGCTCTCATAAATTTGGGTGGCCGTGTAATAACCTCGTCAATGAGGCCATAGCGCTTCGCCTCTTCGCCGGACATGAAATAGTCCCGTTCCGTGTCGTGCGCAATCTTCTCGATCGGCTGCCCCGTGTGTTTGGCCATGATTTCAGTGAGGCGCTCGCGAATCTTGAGAATTTCCCGGGCATGGATGTCGATTTCCGTCGCTTGTCCTTGGAATCCACCCAACGGCTGGTGAATCATCACTCGGGCATTGGGCAAGGCAAACCGTTTGCCTTTTGTTCCGGCAGTCAACAAGAGCGCTCCCATGCTGGCAGCCTGACCAAGGCAGATGGTATTGATCGGGGGCTTTACATATTGCATGGTGTCGTAAATGCCCAATCCGGCTGTCACACTGCCTCCAGGTGAATTAACGTAGAGATTAATATCTTTCTCAGGATCTTCAGCTTCAAGAAAGAGAAGCTGTGCAATCACCAAGTTGGCAAACACATCGTCGATCGGGGCTCCGAGGAAAATGATGCGATCTTTGAGAAGGCGTGAGTAGATGTCATAAGCTCGTTCGCCTCGATTGGTTTGTTCGACCACGATCGGAACCAACATATTGCTCAATTCCTTTCCTGGATAAATTCGACGGCTACCATTTGAGATACTACAACCGCCTCGTTTATCCCTTATCCCTGAATGACCGCCTGACGATAGACAACGTCCAGCGCCTTATCGGCCAAGATCCTTGCACGTAATTCTTCAATGGAGTCCTGACCACCAGCCTGGATCATTTTCACGAGATCGGCCATCGGCACCCTGAGCTCCGTGGCCAGTCGAGCCACTTCATTGTTCAGATCATCCTGGCTTACCGACAAACCTTCTTTCTCGGCGATGGCCTCAAGAATTAAACCTGCTTTTACACGACGATTGGCTTCCTCGCGGTGCTCTTCGCGAATCTTCTTCAGTTCTTCCCCATCTGGCGCAGGAAGAGCATCGGTGACTTTGCCACGCTGTCGTGCTTGTATGTTCTGCCGCACAATCGTGCCGAGTTCTCGCTCAACGAGTGTGTCAGGGAGCTCGAAATGGTGGGTATCGATGAGGCGTTTGAGAAGAGTGTCCTTGTAAGACTCCTCGATATCCTTCTTGAGCGCCTTTTCCATTTGGTCATGCAACTTGTCCCTTAACTCGTGGAGCGACGCGTATGGTCCGCAATCTTTCGCGAACTCATCGTCAAGGATAGGAAGCTTCTTCTGTTTGACTCCCGTTATGATTAAGCGGAACGTGACAGCTTTTCCCGCAACTCGCAGGTCAGGATGACTCACTGGGTAGGTCTGCTGTATTTCTATACGATCTCCTCCCTGTCTTCCGATCAGGTGTGCATCGATTTCAATCCCCAGCAAGGCGGCTTTCGACCCCACCCTATGAAGGTGGCCTTCTTTCTTGGTGCCGTCGAGAGGAACACCGTCCAGAAATCCTTCGAGATCCACAATGGTATAATCACCTTCGGCTAAAATCGTACCGGCTTGAGCCTCATCCAGTCGAGCGTGTTGTTCACGCAATACCTCTAGGGCGCGGTCGACCTGCTCTTCTGCGACAGTGCGTTTGTCGGCCTGGAGAGAAATGGGATTAGGAGACTTATAGTCGCGAAGCTCAATCGTGGGTTTGATTTCGACTGTCGCCGTGAAGGTAAACGGGGAGTCTTTTTTGATTTTGACCCGATCCAGGGGGGGTATATCCACCACCACTGGACTGATCCCGGCCTGTTTGATGGCTCGATCATAGAAATCCGGCACGAGCT
>CAZPNQ010000214.1:0-3576 GCA_964587955.1 uncultured Nitrospira sp. | reverse complement strand
ATGAGGCGCACGGCGCGATGAATAAAGAGCGCCACGTTTGTGCGCGCCGGCGAGTCGGTGAGCCGGCAGTGTCCCAAGCTTTTCACGTCTGCGGACGGGCGCCCTCGGCTTCGCCGCGAGGCGAGCGAGTCGGTGAGCGCCCAGTGTCCTAGGGGCGAGACGTATGCTTTTCCACCCGCCCAGCCCCGAGCTGCTTGAGCAGCTCTTGCCCGGTGGTACGTTGAGTCTCTGAGCGATGCGACCTGCCTCGCAAAAGCCGCTTCGGCAAGGCGGGGAACGAAGCTGGAGGAGTTTTTCAACACCCTGTTAGAGCACGACCAGATCGTACTGCTCCAGATGCAACTGGCTGTCCGGTGTGACGATGATTTTTGCCGAACAATCTCGCTCCAACACTTCCACTCCGTGGCGCTCTTCGTCTTGCAGCAAATCTGCCACCGTTGGATGGGCCCCGACGATAATCCGTTGTTGATCGGCAGACGGCTCGATCCGCCGGATCTCCCGGAAAATTTCGTACACCACGGTCGTGGGAGACTTCGTATATCCACGGCCTTCACAGTAACGACACGGCTCCGACAGCGAACGCAAGAGATCCTCCCGCACCCGCTCGCGGGAGATTTCGATTAACCCGAGATCCGAAATCCTGGAGATCCGTGTTCTTGCCTTGTCGGATGCCATGGCATCCACCAATGCATGGTAGACCTTATCCCGATTCTTTTCCCGTTCCATATCGATGAAGTCGACAATGATGATGCCGCCGATCCCCCGCAATTTCAGCTGATAGGCGACCTCCTTGGCCGCCTCGAGGTTGTTGCGTACGATCGTCTCTTCCTGATCGCGCTTTCCCACAAAGCGCCCCGTATTGACGTCGATCACCGTCATCGCTTCGGTATGATCGATCACGAGATAGCCACCCGACTTGAGCCAGACTTTCCGGCTCATGGCGCGCGCAATCTCCTGCTCCACCCCGAGATGATCGAACAACGATTCATCCTTGTCGTAGAAATGAATCCGAGAGGTCTGTTCTGGCGAAAATCGCTGCACGAAGTCCCGGATGGCTTCGTATTCTTCCCGTGAATCGATCCACAGCCGATCCACTTTTTTACCGAACAAGTCCCTCACGACACGGAAGCTCAAGCTCAAATCCGAATGCAGCAACGCAGGAGCGGGCAACTGTTCCCGCTTCGTCAAAATGTCCTGCCAGAGGACGTGCAGGAAATCGACGTCGGATTTCAATTCGTCTTCCTTGACGCCTTCACTGACGGTCCGCACGATGTAGCCGAAACCGGGGTGTCTGACCCGGCGCATGATCTCCTTCAGCCTCGCCCGTTCTTCATCCCGCGGAATGCGCCGAGACACGCCGATATGGTCGACGTTCGGCATAAAGACGATATAGCGCCCAGGTAGCGAGACGTACGTCGTCACACGCGACCCCTTGGTGCCGATCGGCCCCTTTGAAATCTGCACCATTAACTCCTGGCCTTCGCTCAACAGCTGTTCGATCGGCTTCGCGCTCTGGCGCTTCGGCCGCAGCATCTCCGAATCTTTTTCATCTTCCTCGTCCTCCACCACCATGTCTCCCGGTTCTGCATCCACCAGAAGATCGGAAACATGCATAAACGCCGCTTTTTCCAGGCCGATGTCCACAAATGCAGCCTGCATTCCCGGCAAGACCTTGGCCACCTTTCCTTTATAGATGTTGCCGACAAAATCTTTGTGCTTCGCGCGGTCCCCGAACAAATCGGTGACGACGCCGCTATCGAGCACCGCCACACGGGTTTCTTCCCGCGCAACGGTTATCGCAATTTCACTTCCCATAGAAACTCCTTTGGCCTGCAAACCGCCGGAGCCGACTGGGAGAGACGGACGCGGGCTCAGACCCAGATCCGTCACTCATTCCATACGGCTCCACCGGTTTTCTATAATGATCTTCCCCGAACCACGGAACCGAGCGTTTCGTCCGTTCGGTCATCGCTCAATAAAATAGGCTGAGCCGCTTCCGCTTGACGTTCAACAACAATCCCAAAGCTGCCATGGTCATGATCGTGGCGCTTCCGCCATAGCTCACCAGAGGCAAGGGAATGCCGACGATCGGAAACATCCCGGCCGTCATACCGATATTGACCACGACGCAGAAACACAACATCGCCACGATGCCCACGGCGAGCAGCGCTCCAAGCTGATCCTTCGCCTTGGACGCAATTTCCAGCGAGAACCAGATCAACGCCACAAACAACGTCAACAGCACCAGCACGCCGAGAAACCCCCATTCTTCCGCAAAGACGGCGAACACGAAATCTGTATGGCCTTCCGGTAAAAACTTCAACTGACTTTGGGTGCCGCCGTAGAGTCCCTTCCCTAGCAGTTCTCCCGACCCGATGGCGATTTTCGATTGAAGGGCATGATAGCCCTTTCCCCCGGGATCATAGTCGGGGTCGACGAACGCCATAATGCGCTGTCGCTGATAATCATGCAAGGACCCCCACATCCCCTCCCAGGCAAATGGAAACAGCATGATCGAGAAAAGAAGAATAAACCCTAAGGCTTGCGAACGAACTCCCACCATGAGGAGCATCGCCGCATACACGGCGACAAAGCTCAGCCCACTGCCCAGGTCGGGTTGCTTCAAGATGAGGAGGAGGCCGGGCAGCACCAGGAGTCCCGGAACGATGACACGCTGCAGCCATCCCACGCGAGGGGCCTTCGAGTAGTAATGCGCCAGCACCAAGATGAGGATGAGCTTGGCGAACTCAGACGGCTGGAAACTCAACGGACCCAGCGCGATCCATCGCTGCGCTCCTTTGCTCGTTCGTCCTTCGAATAACACAAAGACCAGCATCAGCACGATAACGGCATACGCCGGATAGGCGAATCGCGCAAGATGATGGTAGTCCGATGCCCACATGATGAGGAACGCTGCCGCACCGAGACCGATCCATATCAACTGCTTGAGATAATATGGCGACGTCCCGCCCTGCTGCCCATGCGCGACGCTGTAAATGGACAACACACCGATCCCCAGGATGGCCAGGATCAAGGCGACGTAGCGGATGTCGAAACTATCGAGGCCTCGATTCTCGGTCAGTCGATCGATCATGAGTCTTTCGCGGAGCCCCCCAGCCCGGTCACACCAGACAGATCCGACGTGATGGCCGGAACCTGTGGCGTGAGCTTCATGTACGTTTCAATGACTTCTTTCGCCAGAGGAGCCGCGGCAGCTCCCCCGTGTCCCATGTGCTCAGCGAGCACGACGACGGCGATCTTCGGCGATTCCACCGGTGCAAAGGCGACGAACCACGCATGGTCTCGAAACTTTTTGGGAATGCTTTCTTCCGGTCCCGTCCGGAGCGCCGCCACTTGAGCCGTGCCCGTCTTCCCACCGATCGTCACCACGGAGGATTTCGCCCTCGTCGCGGTTCCCTTCGTGACGACGTCGGCAAGCGCGTCCTTGATGATGCAATAGCCGAACCGTTCGAACTGCCTTTTGGCGAGCGCGAAATCATTGGTCGGCACCGGGAGGTCGGCCTCATCGAACACGATCTGGGCATCGACCTTGCGCCCGGCCAACGCATCGATCAG
>CAZPNQ010000213.1:0-3635 GCA_964587955.1 uncultured Nitrospira sp. | reverse complement strand
TCGTTCCTAACTGGTGTGCGTCCGAAAGATAATTGGCGAGCTTATAATACCCCGTCAGCTGAAGGGTCGCCCAATCCGTGAGTGCATGAACGCTGCCGATTTGGAAGTAATGGGCCCGCTCGGCCCGCGGCTGATTGTTGGTGATATCTTCCGGATTCGCTTTAGTTCCCTCTGTATTCAAGCTGGTAAAGGCAACCCTCTCGAGATTCGGGGGGGTAAATAGCCGGCCATAATACGCGTGAAAAGCGTTGGCCGAGTTGTATCGATAGGTGACACCGATCCGGGGACTGATTTGCCCCTCGTCACGAAGGTACTGCACCGTGTCCGCACGAAGCCCGATGTTAAAGGTCCAATGTTCATTCGGCGTCCACTGGTCCTGAATCCAGAACTCCTGTCGCCATCCGACGAGCCGGTTGTCGCCACCGGCGTTGATCACGCCTCCGGTCGGGTTTCCCGCTCCGTCATCAAGAAAGGTGAACAGTCTGGTCTTGTTGATCGCCTGGGTCCGATCGATCTGGAACCCAGCCTTAATCAAGTGTTCCCTGCTATGCACGTATGTGTAATCCATGCGCACGCCACCGGAATAGCCCGTACGGTCTTGGCTTCCGGCAGAGAAGGGTTCTTCTACATCCGGCACATAGGCGAGAACATTCAACGGATCAGTTCGAAAGGTGGCTCTCGTGTGGCGAAAATACCCGGCGAAACTGAAAAAGTTCCGAGTATTGATGTCGTGGCGCCATACCAGGTGGCCGTATTGGTTATTTTCCTTCTGATTTTCATTCACCATTTCCGACGGCACCGGCGTAAATCCTCCTGGCAACAAGCTGAGAATAGTCGGGTTCACCTCCAGTCCAGGAGACGTCGGGATCTGATACTTCGCGATCGAGTTCAAGAACAGCAACGTGAAATTATTGTTATTATCATGCTGATAATCACCGCGGAACATCGTTTGGTTGCGCTCGCTCTGACCGTGAAAGATGGAATGCCCCAGAGTCGGCGGCTCAATACCCCGATTCGTCGCCGTATGGCTGTTCAGGAAATAGTAACGGAACTTCTGGCCGATCGCCCCGCCGTATTCGAAGGATGGATTGATCGAGTTATTCGACCCGCCGAACATTTGAATCGATCCGAATCCAGGCTTCGTACCGCTTTTCGTCGTGATATCGATGAGCGCAGTCGTTTTGTTTCCCACGTTCGCTTCCATCCCACCGAGCACGATATCAGCCCTTTCCCAGGCCCTTGGTGTGATGACGTCAGAAAATGTCGCGGAGACCGTCTCGGGAATGGGAACTCCGTCGATCCTCAACTGTAAGTTGGCGTGATCCTGTCTGATATGAACCTGCTTCAACGATCCATAGGCTGCTCCTGGTATCGTCAGCAACACGTCGTGTAAGTCGTTGTTATTGCCTCGGGGAAGAATATCGATTTCCTTCCTGCTGAGTGAATAGGTCTCGCTGGACGCCTTGGTCTGGATGGGTGGGAGCGGCGACACAACCTCTAGGGAGACTTCTTTCGTTGTTGAAAGAGTGAGGGTCACCGGCTTCGGTGACTCCTCGCCCAATGTCAACACGATGTATTCGCTTCGATAGGTTTCTTGCACGGCGCTGACGGAGTAGGTACCGTCCTTCGGAATGGAAATCGTGAATTCACCCGCATCGTTCGAGACACCGGATGAGACGATGTCGCCATCTTGACTCTTCACTTCGATGACCGCCTGCGACACTCGTCGAAGATCTTGGTTTTGGACGATCCCACTGAGCATCCGGTACTGATCGTTCTCTTCAGCCTGCACGGCCGAAGGCGTCCCCCAAGCAGCGGCGACGGTGATCAAGAAAACTCCGATACGCAATAATCCCCTGACAAACTGGTGCATCATACCCCTCCCCCTTCACAATCCGAACAGAATGATCACGCGGAATGGGCAAGGCCGTGCGGAAGGGCCTCATCCCGTTCTGAGCTACAAGGCGCGCTAGTTAGAGAGAAGGGGGAGCGCGGGGAGAACCGACCAGTGACAGGTCAACGGGTAGAAAACCGGATTCGGGAGGAAGTTCCTGTTGTCGAACAGTTTCACAGTAGGCCAGCTTTGGAACATCACAATCGACTGATCCGGCTGTATGGTGCTGGACCCACTGACAGATGTCGGTGTCGGAATGCTCATGGCCATCCGAGTCAGCCGCCGCTAACTCGTGGTGCACGTCCTGGGCGACGGCAAAAGGCGCCAGCCCCAGCATGAGCCCGACCATCCCAATCGTCACCCCGAAACGGAGTAACGAGGAGAAAGGTTTGGATCCTCCCACGAACGACAACATGCCCTTAGAGTATGAATCTATTAGGGAAATAGCAAGAACTCCTTGCATCGACCGCCAAATCTCTCCTAATCTGGTTAGCCGGTATAGACATTTCTGCTATTATTCGTTAGATTCATTGCCCTTTCATGACGGGCGAACCAACAACGACTCAAACCGGCTCCAGCATATGAATAGACCGATCGACAATCAGCATATTATCGAAATCAAGGCGTTGCCGTCCCCTCGCGCCATCAAGACCAAACTGCCCATTAGCGATCAGGCTGCGGCACTCGTCGTCGAAACCCGAGAAGCAATCCGACGAATTCTTTATGGAAAGGATCGTGAGCGGCTGCTGGTCATCGTAGGGCCCTGCTCCATCCATGACTCCGACGCTGCCTATGAGTATGCCGCCAAGTTGAAGCCGGTTGCCGACGCCTTGCGTGACCGACTCCTGATCGTGATGAGAACGTACTTTGAAAAACCACGAACGACCGTCGGATGGAAAGGCCTGATCAATGACCCGCATCTCGACGGGACCTGCGATATCGCGACAGGCATGGAGTTGGCTAGAGAAACTCTCCTCAAGATCAATCAATTGGGTCTTCCGTGCGGAACGGAGCTATTGGATCCGATCAGCCCACAGTACGTCGCCGACCTGATCAGTTGGGCGGCAATCGGGGCTCGTACGACGGAAAGCCAAACCCATCGAGAAATGGCAAGCGGCGTGTCCATGCCGGTCGGATTCAAAAACGGTACTGAGGGAAGCTTGCAAGTTGCCGTCAACGCCATGATTTCCGCCCGCACCCCGCATCATTTCTTTGGAATCAACGCCGACGGCCAAACTGCGATCATCAGAACTATGGGCAATCCCGACCGCCATATTGTTCTTCGTGGTGGAGGCGGAAGGACAAACTATGAGGAGGAGCATGTCGCCAGGGCTGAAGCCGCAGTCTCCGGCGAAGACATCGCCCGTCCGATCATGATCGACTGTTCACACGACAATTCTAAAAAGGACCACACGCGCCAAGGGTTGGTCGCCCATGAAGTTTTGCGTCAGTTCCGAGAAGGCCGCCAAACCATCATGGGTCTCATGCTTGAAAGCAACCTCAATCCCGGCAGACAGGCGTGGAAAGAAGGGGTGGCTCTCCTTCATGGCGTCTCTATCACCGATGCCTGTCTGGGCTGGAGCGAAACCGAACATTTGCTGCATGAACTCGCGGCTGCGATTACTCCCAAGCCGGTCTCTTAATCCTACCCTCTAACAGGATGCTGAAAAAGTCCGCCAGCGGCGTTCTCGCCTCGCTCAGAGGCTCAACGTACCACCGGGCAAGAGCTGCCAGAGCAGCT
>CAZPNQ010000212.1:0-3662 GCA_964587955.1 uncultured Nitrospira sp. | reverse complement strand
TATTGTTCTCACGCCCGGCTCTCTTGGCCGCCGCCGCAAGACCTTTTTGCATCAGATAGTCGACGGCTTTTTCGACGTCAGTCCCATTTTCTGTGAGCGCTTTCTGGCAATCGAGAATGCCGGCCCCTGTTTTTTCACGAAGTTCTTTCACGAGCTGACTGGATCCTGCCATGATTCGTGATTCCTTCACTCTATCGAGAAGATGAGCCGTTGACGGATCAACCGTATGAATTACGAAACCGGAACGCTTTCAACGCGCATGGCAGGTTTTTTGTCCCCGCCGGCGGGAATGGCTTGAAACTCCGCTTCTTCTCGCTGGGCTTTCACATGCGCACCCTCGATACAAGCATCGGCGATTTTGGACGTAATCAGTTTGATCGACCGAATCGCGTCGTCGTTACCCGGAATCGGGTAGGCGATATCATCCGGGTCGCAGTTGCTGTCCAAGATGGCGATGACCGGGATATCGAGCCTCTTCGCTTCTTGAACGGCAATTTTTTCGATTCTCGTATCCAGAACAAAGACGGCTCCCGGAAGGCTACGCATATTCCTAATGCCGGATAAGTATTTTTGGAGCTTCGCGATATCCTTCTGCATGAGAAGGATTTCTTTCTTCTTGAGACCATGCTCGCTGGGGTTCAGGAGTGTCGTCTCCATCTTCTTCATCTTGTCGATGCTGCGTCGAATCGTTTGAAAATTGGTCAACATGCCGCCCAGCCAGCGTTGGTTGACGAAAAACATATTCGCTCGCTTGGCTTCTTCCTCCAGGATTTCCGCTGCCTGCCGCTTCGTGCCGACGAACAAAACAGAGTCTCCTGCTGCAACAAGGTCTCGGATGAAGGCATACGTTTGCTCCATCCGCGCGACGGTTTGCTGAAGGTCGATGATATAAATGCCGCTGCGTTCACCGAACAAAAACTTCTTCATCTTGGGATTCCAGCGGTTGGTCTGGTGCCCGAAATGAACGCCGGCTTCCAACAATTCCTTGATCGCTACCACTCCCATGCCTTCACCTCCCTTCAAGCTTGCAGAGCACCCATGGATCGGGTGAGGGAATCGCTTCCCTTATTCTCAAGCCGTGCAGCGTATCGACGCTGATTGATATTTTATTGAATAGGGCCGTCTCTGTTGAGCCAGAAACGCCCCCCTGTCAGACCCGATCGAGGACGCTACCATAGTCGTGCTGATGTTTCAAGCTGCTCCCAATCTTTCTTAGACTAAAAGGGTGTGAACATGCGGCTAAGATCGGTAGCTGGCATTGATGCGGACATAGTCGTAGGAGAGGTCCGTTGTCCACATGTGGGCATGCGCTTGGCCCTGGCCCAGCTGGACCGTGATGGTAAACTCCTTTTGTTTAAAAACCTGCGCGATCCTCTGTTCTGCCTCCAGCCCCATTCCTACCCCCCGCTGTACCATGAGGGTGTCATCAAATCGTATCGTAACTTTACCGGGGTCAATCGCAACACCCGATCGCCCGATGGCAGCCATGACTCTGCCCCAATTGGCGTCTTCCCCAAACAAAGCGGTTTTAACCAGATTAGATGTCGCAATGGTATCGGCCACTCGTTTTGCCGCTGCCGTCGTAGCGGCTCCTTCTACCGCAATCGTGACGACCTTGGTGACCCCTTCCCCGTCGCGACAAATCATGAGAGCCAATTCCCGTGCTGCATCAGTTAGGAGTCGTTCGAACTCGCGATAGGAGCCGGTGCCTTGTTGAATAAGTCGGTTCTTTGCGAGGCCATTCGCCAGACAGAGAACCGTATCGTTCGTGCTGGTATCACCGTCGACCGTTATGCAATTGAAGGATTGATTGACTGCCGACCTCAGGGCCTGCTGCAGGACGGCAGGAGCAATCGCTGCATCGGTCGTCAAATAGGCAAGCATGGTGGCCATATTGGGATGGATCATGCCCGACCCTTTGGCCATACCGCCCACGGTGACGACACGGCCGCCGATTCTCGTTCGTATTGCAACGGTCTTCGGTCTCAAGTCCGTCGTTAAAATCGCTTGCGCTGCGTGATCACCACCCGAAATGCTGAGCCTTGCGATCAGTGTTGGGACGGCCGCGGTGATGCGATCAACCGGAAGCACCCGGCCGATCACACCGGTCGAACCTACAAATACGTGGTTTACAGGGATGATAAGCTGCTCTGCCACGGCCATAGCCATCGCTTTCGCCGCCGCCAATCCTTGTGCACCCGTACAGGCATTGGCGTTCCCACTATTGATGATGATAGCCCGCCCGGAACGGGACCGAAGATGGCGTCGATCCAGCAGGACCGGCGCAGCCGCGACGCGATTCTTTGTAAAAACCCCGGCGATCGGTCCGCTGACGTCGGACACGCATAGGGCCAAATCGAGAAGATCTGATTTCTTGATCCCGCAATGAATGCCGGCGGCTCGAAATCCAACCGGTGCGGTGATGCCAGCGTATTTTGGTCTCATGATAATTTCTCGGATCGCGTGCGGCTGAGCCGCGTGAATGTCGGGGAGGTGGGTTAGGGATAACTGCCAGGTGCGGTGAGGCCGGTGTCCTCAGGAATACCGAGCATCAAATTCATGGCTTGAATGGCCTGGCCAGCAGCTCCTTTGACGAGATTATCGACCGCCGCTACTGCGACGACCCATCCAGCCCGTGAATCCATATACACGCCGATGTCGCAGTAGTTCGTTCCCTTAATGTAGCGCGGATTGGGAACGATGTCTTCGTAGAGCCGGATGAAGCGTTCACCTGTATAGAACTCTCGGTACAAGTCTCGAAGATCGGAAAGCGGCATGTTGTGCGTGAGTTTGCAGTAGGCCGTACTCAAGATGCCTCGATTCATCGGGACAAGGTGAGGGGTAAATGTCACGGTCACGGCACCGGTTGTGTCCATAAGCCCGGAAAGTTCCTGTTCGATTTCAGGAATATGGCGATGTTGCCCGATTTTATAAGGCTCTAGGGATTCATGTGCCTCCGGAAAATGGTAGGCCAAGGCCGGACTCCGTCCCGCTCCTGACACGCCGGACTTTGCGTCGATCACAATGGTTTCCGGTCGCGCAAGCCTTTTGGCGAAAAGAGGAGCCAATTGTAGAACTGCGGCAGTGGGGTAACAGCCGGGCGAAGCCACCAGTTTGGATTTGGCAATCGCGGTCCGATGGAGTTCCGGCAAGCCATATACCGCATCTTGAAGCAAATGCGGATGGCTATGCGGAGTGTGATACCACTTCTCATAAGTGCCGACGTCTTTCAGCCGATAATCTGCGCTGAGATCGACGACCGGTTTGCCTGCCTTCACACAGGCTGCAACGGGATCCAGAGATTTTGTATGAGGCAGAGCGAGAAAAATGGCATCCGCCCGCTCCGTTAGCGCTTCCGGCGCCAAGGCTTCAAATTGATGGTCGATGATTCCCTTGAAGCTAGGAAACACGGATGCGACCGGCTGCCCCGCCGACTTCTCAGAGGTGACAGCGGTGATCGTGAAATAGGGATGGGCTACAGCAAGCCGTACAAGTTCTGCACCGGCGTATCCGCTGGCTCCAGCAATGGCGATTCGAAATTTCTGACTCATAGGCCACCATCCATGTCATGGGCCAACGGCACTTCACATGAGGAAGGCACAAAAAAGGGAAGCCATCGAGCCATCCCTTTATCTGGATCGTCTGCTCCTGGGCTAGCGCTA
>CAZPNQ010000211.1:0-3677 GCA_964587955.1 uncultured Nitrospira sp. | reverse complement strand
TGGTCGGTCTTTCCATACCGTTTCCGGGTAATCTCTATGGGGCATTTCTCATCGCAAAGGCACTCAAGCAGCACCGCCCCGATCTGCCTGTGGCCATCGGCGGCGGCTATGTGAACACGGAACTGCGCCGGCTTGCCGATCCTCGGGTTTTCGATTATGTCGACTTTATCACGCTCGATAACGGTGAACGACCGCTTCTCTCATGAGTTGCACATATTTCCGGCTTGCGTCCACGTCAATCGTTGTGCCGCACGATGTATCGCCAACACGATCGCGTGGTCTATGCTCAAGACCCCTTGTCACCCGACTTCACGATGAGTGAGATCGGCTGTCCAACCTATCGGGGCCTGGCACTGGATCGCTACTTGACCATTCTCGACAGTACCAATCCGATGCATCGTCTCTGGTCGGAAGGCCATTGGAATAAACTCACCGTGGCACATGGCTGCTATTGGAAACAATGCACGTTCTGCGATATAGGGCTCAACTACATCAGTCGATACGAGATGACACCGACCGAGCGGCTTATCCAGCAGATCGAACAACTTATCTCCGAGACGGGCCGAAGAGGATTTCACTTCGTCGACGAGGCTGCTCCACCAGCAGCATTGAAGTCGCTGGCGCTTGCTCTCTTGGAGCGACAGATCGATATTAACTGGTGGGGTAACATTCGTTTTGAAACTGCATTTTCACCGGACCTTTGCCGCCTTCTCTCCGCTTCCGGGTGTATCGCGGTGACGGCCGGACTCGAAGCGGCCTCAGACCGGCTCCTGGACAATATGAAAAAAGGCATCACCGTCGATCAGACCGCGTTGGTCGCCACCGGGTTCAAAGACGCCGGCATTCTGATTCATGCCTATCTCATGTATGGATGTCCATCGGAGACGATTCAGGAAACGATCGATTCACTTGAACGAGTCCGACAGCTTGTGGCGGCAGATCTCCTTCAATCCGCGTTTTGGCATCGTTTTACAGTGACAGCTCACAGCCCCGTGGGGCTGGATCCCACTGCCCATGGTTTGCGCATTCTCGGTCCTGAGTTTCAAGGTTTCGCCGAGAATGATCTTCTGCATCACGATGATCGAGGGAAAACGCCGGCCTGGCTCGGTGAAGGGTTGCGGCGATCGCTCCTCAACTACCTTGAACGGCAAGGACTCGATCTCGATGTCCGACAATGGTTCGAGTATGACGTCCCTCGCCCTCATGTACCTTCCACTTGGCTTAGACGCGTGCTCAAGGAGAGAACGAGTGATGACCATTCAGACTTAGAACGACGTATGGTCTGGCTGGGTGGAGCAGTGACCTGTGAACCGAGTGGGAAGCGCACAACCCTTACGGTTGCCGGCTCCAAGCAGGACTCCGTTATTTCACTTCCGGAACCAGAGGCCCGATGGTTGGAGCAATTGATTCGTAACGCCACCCCACGGCAAGCATCTCAGACCTATCCGCATATACGGGAGGTCTGCCAACAGTTTCCAGGAATGGAGCCAACGTTTAACGCTTTCTTAGCCACTTCTTCGTGGAAAAAGATCCGCAATGCAGGTCTTGTGCTCGTGTAACCTCTCCAGTCCTTCCATTTTCACGCTCACACACAAATAGTGCCTTCACTGTATCGGCATCGGACAGCTTTATAGTGAAAACAAAAAAAGAAAGAGCCGGAACCCATTGCTGGATTCCGGCTCTTGTTAGAGAAGAACTATTCTCCTGTACGTGACCGTTTAATACTGCAGCTGCAAGGCCACGTGGAACGAATCGACCTTGTTGCCGGTCGCGTTCGGCCCAAAATTACTGACGAAGCTCTTCGTTTCGATATCCCCGTACCGGCCAAACACCGAAATCCGCGCATTGTGCCCCGAGATGATGTAGTTCATCCCATACTCCCACTCCTGCCGCAGGGCACTGTACAGCGGATCGATGCTCACGAACCGCAGATACGGTTGAAACCGCCCAATCCCCACTTCATGCGGAATCAGGTACAACCCGTACACGGTCCACGAATGGCCGTTGAAGATACAGAAACAATCGCCACCCCCGAACGCCCCCGTCCCGTAGTTGGCCCAGTACCGCTTGAATTCGGCGTTGAACGTCACCACGCCCGCGTTGCTCGGCAGCACCTTTTCCACCAACAGGTCGACGATCGCCCCCGTGAAATCACTGCGCCCCAACGTGGGGGACCCCGCCCCATCTTTTTGATGGATCACGTTGCCCGAAATCGCAAAGATATCGCCCGCCGTCCCATAATACGTGCCGCTCGTGTAATACCCGGGGTTGTCTTCATCGTTTAACAGGTTCCATTGCAACCGCCCGGCGTACAACAGGCTCCCGGTGTTATTCGGCCCCCCGCGGGTCCCCGTGAACACGGAGGCAACGTATAACAAATGCGTCCCAAAGGGATGGATCTTCCCGAAAAAGACCGCGCCGTTGTCCCGGCCATAGAGCCCCGCCTGCCCCCCCGGCGCGCCATTGGGCCCGCTGGGAAAGTTGCCGCTGAAATCCGCCGGGTTAAACGGCGTCCGGAACCCATCGAAGGTCGCATGGTAGAACGGCCCGTTCAACTCGCCCCGCTCACTCGGCACCAAGGTCCGGCCCACCCACAGGTTGGCCATCTCGTTGAACTCGAATTTCCCGATCGCATCGAGCAGCCCGATGTTGGAATTGCCGCCAAACTGCGTGCCGCCGCCGCCCACCGCGCAGTTAAAGCAGTCCGTGTTGAAGGTGAACTTCACGTACTTGTGGATTTGCCCGTTAATGTAGATGCGCGCGTTGTCAACTCTGAAGTCGTTGCTGTAATGCCCGCCGGCGGCCCCTTCTTGGCTGTTGAAACTCGTGCGAATCCCCATGCCGATCGAAATCCATTTGTCTTCATCGGCCTTGATCGTCCCCCCAGCATAGGCCCTCGGTAGCGGGGATCCCAGTCCAGCCACCAGCGCCACTACGGCCCCAGCAACTAAAAACTTTTTCCACCGCTTCGCGACATGTCTCTTCATACTCATGCCCTCCCTTGTGAGTAATAAGAAACCACTGCCCACCTACATCGATGTCCAAAAACGTTCGCGCCGAGGAAGTCGGCGGCGAGTATGCCTAAGTGATCGAAAGATAGCAAGAATTTTTTTGGCTCCCCACCTGTTGACCACGTAATAGTACGCAACAGGTATCCTACTGTCTAGGAAAACGACAATTTCAGCACAAGCACGTTTTGGAGAAACTCGGAGGGACTGAGAGGGCATACCAGGGCAGAAGATGCGACCGCACCTTCTGCCCTACTTGACTGGAACGATTTGATTATCGATTCGGCTGGGGCGTATAGCGGAGATACGGCTTGACGGTTGTGAACCCTTTGGGGAAAAGTTGCTTCGCTTCCGCGTCACCGACGGCGGGAGTAATGATACAATCCTCGCCTTCTTTCCAATTCGCCGGAGTTGCGACCTTGTACTTCGATGTCAGTTGAAGAGAATCGATCACTCTCAACAGCTCATCGAAGTTCCGGCCACAGGAAGCCGGATACGTCAACGTGAGCTTGACCTTCTTATCCGGACCGATAATAAAGACCGACCGCACGGTCATGTTATCGATGGCGTTGGGATGGATCATATCGTACAACGTCGACACCTTCTTGTCCGGATCGGCGATGATGGGATAATTCATCGTCGTTTTCTGTGTTTCGTTGATATAGTTGA
>CAZPNQ010000210.1:0-3695 GCA_964587955.1 uncultured Nitrospira sp. | reverse complement strand
GTATCCTAAGTTTGCTCAGATATTTCCCTGCTCTTCACGGCGGTGTGAATCGCGTGATAGAACACGTCGGGAGACTCGTCCTTTAGAATCAGCCGAACGGCGCCGGCTCGTTTCATGACCTCTTCATCCTGACTCGTCGCATTCACTGACAGCCCAATAATAAGCATGTCCGGACAATCCCGCATGATCTGAGCCGTCGCTTCAATCCCATTCATTCGAGGCATATTGATGTCCATGAGGACAATGCGGGGACGCAGTTGTTTCGCGAAGGTGACCGCCTCGAAGCCATCACTGGCCTCTCCCACAATCTGGAGGTCGGCATAGGCTTCCAACATGGCCCGAATTCCTTGGCGGACGAGGGCATGGTCGTCCACGATCAAAATCGGTAGCTTCCTGCCGTCTTTCCTATCCCCTGCTTCGTGCATCACCACTGGATTCAACCGAACCACTCCGGATCATCGGCGGCAGAAGCTGGCTGTTCTTGGGTCAAAGTCGGTGCCGGCTGTTCCAGCACATGCTGCACGATGGCCAGCAAGTCCTCACGTTTGAAGGGCTTCGCTATGAATGGAAACGTCCCACGTGTGATCCCATGACTGGCTAGCTCTCTATCGGGATTCCCCGACATCAGAATGATTCGGAGATTCTTCCGGATCGTTGTGGCGCGAACCGCCAAGTCATAGCCATTCAGGTGCGGGAATTGGTTGGACGTTGAGGCGAGTTGGAAACCGGTTGGAGGCAAGACCAGGTCTGCGAGTAAGAGATCGATCGGCCCTGAATGCTGTGTGCAGATCTTGAGCGCCTCGGGGCTGCCGTCAGCGCCGAGCACCGTATATCCAGCTTCCTCCAGAAGAGCGGTGCAGAGTCTGACGATGGACACTTCGTCATCGACGATTAAGATGGTTGGCGAGACCGTTTTTGTTGATGAGTGCGCATCTCGCTGTGCCTCCATATATAGGTCCTCCCTCGCGGTTCATAAGGTTAAGCCTGGTCATAGAAAGAAAAGTCGCAAATTTCGACTCCACTAGAAATGTGAACTCCTCGGCTCTTGTGGATCACGGCGTAACATAGTGAAGCTGACGCCTGTACAATACTGGGAGAACACATAGAGCTGAAAGGCGAAGTCCAATCATCTGACAGACGGGGCTAGGCGGCCCTGGAGGTTCCTTTTTCGAGGGATTCCCGTTGGAGATGTTTCCGTTTTGAAATGAGCGGGGAGGTTTGGAGGTGACCCGCTTTGAATATTATTTTTAGCCTCACCATCCAAGTAGCATTGCGCACCTAGGAAGGGAGATCCACGGTAACGAGTTGTCCTCTAGAAAGTGCCACTGCATCATCTCGTCTCGCCCTTGCGATTCCTCACTTCTGAGCTAGACTTGAGTTGGATGTATGTACGAAAGAACAGGGGGGGTCAGTGATGCGATATATCGGCTGTTGGCTCGTGCTCGTCTTGGTGACCCTTGAATTGACAGGATGTGCTGGGAAACAGCATTCAGAGGCCTCTTCTACTGGTTCCGTGACTCTTCGGTGGGATTCCAGCACTGATCCTGAGCTCGCAGGGTATAAAATCTATGGCTCCCTATCATCCGGCTCCTACGGGCCTCCCATTGCCACGCTGCCTGCCTCAGCAACCACATACCAAGCCACCGGGCTCGCGACCGGAGTTACGTACTTCTTCGTCGTCTCATCATACAATAGTGCTGGGAGCGAAAGTCTCTACTCCAATGAGGTGGCTAGGACTATTCCCTGACCTGTACGTGCTGGATGGTTATGCGGTTTTTCGGCCTACGTTTTTGATGGTTGGACGCGGTGGGCGTGGTAGTTAGTTTTAGAAATACCCACCGCTCCAGATGCGTGTATATACTGTCGGGTTCCCTACCGGCAATCCGTCCTGCCGAAACATGCCGGGGGGGCCTTGCCTACCAGGCGGCTGTCAAGAGGCTGCCCTATATCGCTGTTTCCTGCAGTGCCTTGCTATCTCCATCGTTGCCCTACAGCGCCTGCATCAATGCCTGAATCGCCAAAGGGGCGTCCCCCTCAGAGAGACGTCGATTCACAACAGCGCCGTTAGTGTCTGTTCTGCGTTGCACGATTGGAGCAGCAGGAGCACACCGAACAACAGCGTAATGATGACAGGCCAGATCATCGCGAGCGCACCGAGGACGAGCAAGAGTGTAATCCCCGCCAACAACTGCTGAACGAGTGGACTCTGGACTCTCATTACCAGTCTCTCCCCCGTACTCCTTATGAAACAGACGAACGGTTTGTAAGTTGATGCCCGTCTCTTTGCTCAGCAAGTTGCAGACCACTGACGGCACAGGAGCTTCGCGCTTGCAATTGTTGGAGATTTACGGTCGGTCCTAATCCTTCCAAGGCCCGATTGCATCCTTTTAGATTCTCCATGAATCAACCGTGATTCACTTCATTTTGATGGTAGAAACCGGAATACCAGGAATTCGCAGCGTTCGGCGGTGTCAGCCATGGCTCATGCCTTGCTAAAGAAATTCAGAGTCATGCCGATATCGGGATTGCATATTGTCACGGAGGGTAAACAGGCACTTTCTGACCATCTTACTGGTACCAGGAGTAAGGAGGTTCACATGTGGATAAGTATCGGGACAATTCTAGCAGCCGTGGTATGGATGGTCGTGTCGACATGCGTCATTTTATACGGGCTATAGCAGATCTGGACCAGATCGTGCCATCCAGCGTGGGAGCGAAACACAGAAGATGCTCAGGATCATGGATGGGGAGGCAACTGGAGAATCCGTCAATGCTCGACGATAGGAAAGGCTATGTCGAACTGAGAACTCCTGATCAGCATGCAGATGGAACTTGGAGTTGTCGCTATATCATCTTTGAATTCGAGTCAACACGATGGAAATGTATAAAAGGGGATTCTGAGATTCGCTTCGTATCCCGCAAAGAAGCACAGCATGCCGCGTTGAAACAGGCACAACGTCTGATCGCTTCACTGGAGCCGTGAGTTGTAATACTCTGCCTGTATTCTGTCTATCAACGCCTGAATCGTCGCTAAATCAGCACGGCTTAACCTCTCATCAATCGCTCAGTTTGCTTGGGCGCTTGCGCAGCATCATTGAGATGGGGGGGAAGCGACTGGTCCTAGAACGGCAAAACTTTTTTCACGTCTTGTTGCAATCGAACCAGATCGTACTTCAACAGAAAATTGATCCTGAACCCCTCTCCTGACACCTCGTCCTTGTTGACTCGTTGCCCCCATAGAAATCCTCCTCCGAGCGTCACTCCTTCCACGGGGCTATACATGAGATTACAATCAAGATACTGCGTTCTTTTGTAGGTGTCGGCTGGCGAGATCTCCGTTGTATTGACTTGAAGGTAACCATAGGTCACCGTTGATCGCCAGTGATCATTCCAAAAATGTTGGAGAGCTGCATAGCCCCCGTACGCCGGCTGTGCCTTTAGGGTTCCCACAGAATCATAACCCGCATCGAGATTGAGATTTCTTGTGTCGTTGAAGTACCGGGAAACCCCTTCTCCATACACCCCCTGAAACACGATATTGTCTCGACCCCATAATCGAACGAGCCCCGATGCCATCACGCCGTATCCGAACACGTGGTCCGATTGCCCAGATCCCATGACCCCCCCGATCGATCGAAAGAGTCCGGCGGTGTTGAAGTGATAGTCATCGGTTTCATACCGATACCGGAGCACAA
>CAZPNQ010000209.1:0-3768 GCA_964587955.1 uncultured Nitrospira sp. | reverse complement strand
GAATGTTTGCACGAGGTGAAGCTCATCGTCGATTTGATCTACCAAGGCGGGATCGCCAATATGCGCTATTCGATCAGCACGACTGCGAAGTACGGCGACGTGACCCGAGGCCCGCGAGTGGTAACCGAACAGACGAAGCAGGAGATGAAGCGGATTCTCGAAGAGATCCAGACAGGACGGTTTGCCAAAGAATGGGTGTTGGAGAATCAAGCTAATCGGCCGGTTTACAACGCACTGCTTGCCAAAGGCGAAGGGCATCCTATTGAGGCTGTCGGAGCTAAACTGCGTGGAATGATGCCTTGGCTCAAAAAAGATCAGCTCGTCGATAAAACCAAGAACTAGAGATGTTGAAACCAACTGCCAGCTTTGTTCTCGCATCGCACGCCTCGCGAAGTCGGCGATGCGGGTTCAAAGGCTTGACGTACACAAAAACGTACGCCTCGCCTTTTCGCTCGCTGCGGCCTCGCTGGACAGGTGGTTTGAACATCTCGTGTGAATACTGAGGCAATTCCGTGGCTGATCGTGCGATTAAAGTACCCTTTGCCAAAGAAGGAATTCCCTTCATTGCGGTTCCCGCCGGCATTACACTGTTGACTGGATGGCTGGGCTGGCCGGTCGTCGCCGTTGTCGGCGCCATCGCGACGTTGTTTTCCGCCTGGTTTTTTCGGAACCCTGCCAGGGTAATACCGCAGGGCCATAATCTTGTGGTCGCTCCCGGCGATGGGAAAGTCATCGCCGTGGAGGAGGAGTTTGAGCCGCGGTATCTGAAGGAACGCTCAATTAGAGTGACGATCTTCTTGAATGTCTTCGATGTCCACATCAATAGGATGCCGTGTGAAGGCGTGATCGAGGATGTCCAATATCAACCGGGTCTGTTCTTAGTCGCCAGCAAGCCGGAAGCGACGTTGAGGAATGAACAGAACGCCGTGATGATCAAGACTCATGAAGGGATAAAGGTGTTGTGCGTCCAAGTCGCGGGGTTGATCGCTCGGCGTATTGTATGTTGGGTCTCACCATGGGATCGCGCGATCCGAGGTGAGCGATATGGGTTGATCCGTTTCGGATCGCGCATGGATACCTTTCTTCCCACGGGCACAACACTCCGCGTGGCTGTTGGTGAACGGGTGAAGGGTGGTGAAACCATCCTGGGAGAGTTGCCATGAAAACGGCAGGATTCAGAAGTTCGTTTGGGAAGGAAGGGAAGCGGCGGAAAGCGGCCATGCATCTCATTCCGAATTTGTTCACCACCGGCAATTTGTTTTGCGGTGTGTTTGCGATACTGTCCGTCTTCAACGCCAACTATATGGAAGCGGCCATTGCGATTCTGGTCGCGATGATTTTTGATGTGTTGGATGGAAAGTCGGCCAGATTGACCAACAGCACGAGTCAGTTTGGGCTGGAGTATGACTCACTGTCCGATGTGGTGTCATTCGGTGTCGCACCAGGGTTGCTCATCTACTCATGGGCGTTGAGCGGACAGGGTACGTTCGGAGTGGCCGTGATGTTCGCCTACGTGGCCATGGGAGCCGTGCGGTTGGCACGATTCAACTCTACCGTTGCGTTGTCAGACGGGAAATACTTTACCGGCCTGGCGATTCCGGCTGCTGCCGGAGTCGTGGCGTCTTTGGTGGTTTTTGACCATTATCTCCTCAAGATGGGAGGGGAGGTCAGACCGATCGTGGTACTGCTGATGACATTGGCGCTCTCGTTTTTAATGGTCAGCACGATTAAGTATCGAAGCTTTAAAGAATTGAAATTCAAGGGGCACCGGCAAATCACCTACCTGGTCTGGGGTATTTTGACGCTGATGATGGTGGCAGCCTGGCCGGCAGTTATGTTATTCGTCATCTTCGCCGGCTACGCATTGATGGGGCCGGTCGAAAAAGTGTTTTGGCTGGTTGCTCCGGCAGGTGGGAAAAAGAGCATCGGAAAAGCCGAACCACCGCCGGTCGAATCAAACTCTTAACGGCCAATAACAGTTGGAGGAATCGAAAGGTTGCAGGGCTAAGACGAGGAGTAGTACGCGAGCCGTTTAGAAACAGAATGGTGACATTCTGGAGAGAGCTGGTGGAAGGTGCAAACCAGCCTAAACACCGCCGAACTCGCCTCCGAGCCGAATCTCCGAACGTGAAGTAGGAGATTCCGCTTTGCCTTCGTAAGAGGCCAAATGAAGGGTCTGACGATCGTTTGATCTTCAGGCCAAATCAGGGTGGTACCGCGGAGCGCGTCAAGCCTTCGTCCCTGGGTCTTAGAGGGATGAAGGCTTTTCTATTTTAAGATCGCTGGAAATGCCTTCCAGCGGCGTTCTCAGTCGCGTGCCTCCCTGCGACGTACCTCCCGGGACAGAGCTGCATCAGCAGCTCGGGGATGGGCGGGTGAGAAAGTGACGCCTCAGTCGTCGGGACACTGCCGGCTCACCGCCTCGCCGGCGCGCACAAACGTGGTGCTCCTTATTCGTCGCACCGTGCGCCTCCCTGCGGCCTTGCTGGAAAGGCATTTTGAGCGATCTTGTATAAAAAAGAAGAGGTGAAACCATGACACGCATGATCAGAATTTTCGATACGACGTTGCGGGATGGCGAGCAATCGCCCGGCGCCAGTATGAACGTGGAAGAAAAGATCATGGTGGCCAAACAGCTGGCCCGGCTCGGCGTCGATATTATAGAAGCGGGATTTGCCTATAGTTCTCCCGGAGACTTCGAAGCGGTGCGGCGCATCGCGCAGGACGTTGAAGGACCGACGATCTGCAGCCTGGCGCGGGCTCGCCCCGAAGATATCGATCGGGCATGGGAGGCCTTGAAAGGCGCACCGAAGGTCCGCATCCATACGTTTCTTTCTACATCCGATATTCATCTGAAGCACCAGTTTCGGATGACACGGGAACAGGCCAAGCAGCGAGCCGTAGAGATGGTTCAACGGGCACGGGGCTATGTCGATGACGTCGAGTTTTCTCCTATGGATGCAAGCCGTTCAGATCCCTCGTTTCTTTACGAGGTCATTGAGGCGGTGATCGCCGCCGGAGCCGGCACCGTCAATATTCCCGACACGGTGGGGTACGCCGTCCCACAAGAATTCGGCGCACTCATCAAGGGAATTTGTGACAAGGTTCCCAATGCCGGGCAAGCCGTGATCTCCGTCCATTGCCACAACGATTTGGGCGTCTCGGTGGCCAACAGCTTGGCGGCGATTGTGAATGGGGCAGGCCAGGTGGAATGCACCATCAATGGAATCGGAGAGCGTGCGGGTAATACGTCCTTGGAAGAGATTGTCATGGGACTTCGCACCAGGACGGATTTTTACCGAGCGGATACTCGTATCCGAACCGAAGAAATTGCAAAGACCAGCCGTCTGGTCAGCAAGATCACGGGGATGGTGGTGCAACCGAATAAGGCCATCGTGGGAGCGAACGCCTTCGCCCATACGTCGGGCATTCATCAGGATGGGTTGCTCAAAGAGAAGACGACCTATGAAATTATGCGTCCGGAATCGATCGGACTGATCGAAAGCCAGATGGTGATGGGCAAGTTGTCCGGACGTCATGCGTTTCGTCAGCGGTTGGAAGAGTTGGGGTACAAGCTCGGCGAGGCAGAGGTCAACCACGCCTTCGAGCGGTTCAAAAAGCTTGCCGATCAAAAGAAAGAAATCTTCGAGGAGGATCTCGAAGTCATCGTCTCCGAAGAGTTGTCGAAGATGGCCGAGCGTGTCGTCTTAAAAGCGCTTCAGATCTCCAGCGGGACAGACCGGGTTCCGACAGCCACGGTCGAACTGG
>CAZPNQ010000208.1:0-3787 GCA_964587955.1 uncultured Nitrospira sp. | reverse complement strand
ACGTGTTATGACAGAAGCAGTTAAAGGTATTGACCAATCAGATGCCCTTGCCGATCAGAGGGTGGGGTCTGGGATAGTGGTGCTGTCGGCATCTATGCAACTTCTACATATGAATCGACAGGCCACCGAGCTTGCTAAAAAAATCAACGCCGTCGAACATGGAAAAACCACAACGATTTCAGCGCATGGAGTCCTTCCAACGGCCCTGACTGAGCTTTGTGCGGAAATTATTAAAGCTCTTCATATACGGACTGAAGCCAAGGATTGGGAACAATTCGAACTCAAGCGTGTGACGGGCGATCCTAATCAGCCGATCCTTCTGAGGGGCTTTGGTTTACCGGATAGAGGAGGCGTCCAAAATGCTAGGCTTGTGGTTACCATGGAAGAATTGGGGCGGAAACAAAACCTCAATACAGAACATGCTCGAGAACGTTTTCAGCTGACTAACCGCGAACAATCAGTTGTTGAACATCTGGCCAAAGGATGGACCAACAAGGAAATCGCTAATGCCCTCCAGATTACCGAACAAACTGTAAAAGAACATATTAAGCACATCATGCGGAAGACCAATGCCACTACTCGAACTGGAATTCTCGTCCAAATTTTCAATTCTTGACGTTTAGCTCTAAAACCCTCTCAATTCCCCCTGCTTGCACCTGTGTCAATAGCGCAACAGTGAGTCGAGGTTGACACAGCACTACCAGTCAATTCTATAAATATTTTTTACTTTTCATATCGTTACATAGACATTTCACTGGTCTACCATTTGCAGCTGTTGTTGAAGCATTGAGGTATTAGAGGCATTAAACTGGTGGTCTGCAATATGGTGAGAGAAAAAATAGCGGCGGGATTATTGGTGGCAATAGTTCTTGCTTCAGGTTGTACGACTGGTCCTTCACCCCAACTAACAGAACTTAAGAATACCGGCTTCATGTCACTGTGGAATGCCTATGCCGATTGCAAGTCAACCTCTGACTTAGCCCGGGCAACTTCAGATCTGTCGCATCTGCGCTCAGCGAGCCAACTGGCCGAGGAAAACGGAGAATTTATCCTGCCGCTGCCAACTCACCTTGAGCGTCTAGTGGCCAATCCAACAAGCCGGGCGGCTGTTGATGTAGAGGCGATGGCTGCAGCTTGCGCTCTGCATACTGGAGAACTAGCCCTTCATCAAGGGCAAAATGATATCGCTCGAGATCTCTTGGTTTCGGTCATCAAGCTCCATAAAAGGGAAGGCTCTTACTACGTTCTTAAGGCGAAGACGTTGCTGGCTAAACTCGGGCAAGGGGTCAACGTTTCATTTAACGCTCGTTAGCTTTCTCTGTTCTTTTCTACACCCTCCTATATAAATCTACATATAATCTGGCTGATCGCTCCCAAGACAGATCCGTCTTCATTCCAGCCTGGATCAAGGATTGCCACGTTTCTCGCTCTTTGTACACATGGAGCGAGAGCAAGAGTGCCGAAAGCAGAGAGTCAGTTGAGGCATCAATAAAATGAAACCCCGTCGCGCATCCGGATTTGATCGTTGACGGTCGAAAGGGAACGACGGTATCCGCCAATCCTCCGGTACGGCGCACAATAGGTACTGTGCCATACCGAAGGCTATACAGTTGGCTTAGTCCACATGGCTCATATCGAGATGGCATTATTATCATGTCCGAGCCAGCTTCAATACGATGCGCCACCCCCTCATCAAAACCAAGGCATAAGCCAATGCGATCAGGATATCTGGCTTTGACTGCAATAAATTGTTGCTCCAAATGATGATCTCCGGTACCGAGCACTACGATTTGTACGTCTAGGGACATGAGCTCAGGAATCACATTTATCAGGAGATCAAAGCCCTTCTGGAAGGTCAGCCGACCGATCACCGCTAATAAGGGAACATCACGATTCGGCAATCCAAGCTCCCGTTGTAACGCTCGCTTGCATGCTTGTTTTCCCGACAGGTCAGCAGCCGTATACTGTGCCGGCAGGTAGCGATCGATCTCAGGATCCCAGGCTACAACATCGATACCATTTGTAATCCCTTTAACACCATCCACACGGCTTGCCAGTACACCTTCAAGACCACATCCATATTCTGCAGTCATAATCTCTTTGGCATACGTGGAACTCACCGTGGAAACAACATCTGAAAAGATGATCCCGCCCTTCAAACAATTCACCGATCCATAGAACTCAAGGCTGGTCGGCGAAAACAGTGACAGTGGAAGCCCCGTCTTTACAAACTGCTGGCCAGGAAAGATTCCTTGATAACCCAAGTTGTGCACGGTCAAGAGCACCTTCAGCTGCTTGAGTTCCTTATACTCGTGAGGAAGAGTTTTCAGATAGACTGCGCTCAAGGCTGTCTGCCAGTCGTGCAAGTGCAGCACATCAATCCTTTCCTTCCCAGCCTCAATCAAACGACGCACTATTTCGAGAATCGCACGACAGAATAGGACAAATCGCTCGAGGTTGTCTGGATAATCGGAATGGTCTTGTTGATAGAGTCCCGGACGATCAAAGTAGGGATCGTACCTCACAAACAGTACTCTCAGCGGATGCAATGCACCTGTCACCGGTACGGTCTCTTCTTCCACCAGTACGTCTGCGGGTTGCCCCTCCACCGGAAGAGAGAATCGCATGGCCAGTTGACGCGACTCGCCGGCTGCTCGACCTCGGTAACCCGGCAGCAGCAATGTCACATGATGCCCCAACTTCGTCAGTTCGGTCGCCAACGCGCCGACCACGTCAGCCAGTCCGCCCGTCTTGGCGTACGGAACGGCCTCGGAGGCTGCCATCACGATATTCAAACCATCTGCTGATGTTGGTGTCATGCAGGATATCAGGGCGGAGAACTCAGGGCAGGGCCACTTCCATCAAGCCGGGTTTTGAATCGATCTTCATATGCCCAGGCTTTTGCAATGGCATGCAACTCCTCGGCTTTGAGCTCTTCCTTATAGACAAGCCGTTCATCGAGAAACACCAGAAGCCAACCACGATCCGGATATGCAAAATACACTCCTTCGCTCGCATGCACGCCGGACTTCCATCCTCTCGGGGCCTCTCCTACGGCCACCCGCGATCGAGGGATAACACTGAAGTCAGGCATCACAAAAAAATAGGTGAACTCACTGTGATACAGCGGCGGTTTGCCCCAGGCATTTACGACCGCCCTGGTAGTGATTTGATCAAGCACAAGGTTGTTGGATTGTACGAGCTGTTCTTGCTGCTCCAACGTCGGCAGGCTTTTACAACTCACGATCAATACAAGCACCAAAACACCACTCAGGTACCGTATTGCCTTCATCAAAGCAACGGAAATAGTCACGTTCTATTCCAAGCTCACATAAGCCGTCTGGATTTTGACTCAACCGGTTTCACGGGCTGACAGATATCGCATTGACACAATTTTCTTAACAATGAATACGAATAGATGCCGGTGTCGTGGCCGTCGCTCCATTTGAACTGAAACGCGTAGCGTCCCACCGAATCAATATCCTGGAGCATAATCAAGATCGGCACATCCTCAGATTTGAGACGCCGCTCGCCTGTCCACTCATCGACACAGGCTGCACAGGGACAATGCTGTCGCAAATAGCGAACCGGGTAGACGCCTTTATGGCCGTCGCTCCACTGAATTCCCAGCACTCCCTTGTCGAGCCACTCCATATCTCGAGGTTCCAGAGCAGGGGCTTCCATATTCTCACCTCTCGTGGTACTCATCCTGGTGCAAGCGACAGGAAGTCCACCGGTGGTAGCCGTTTCCCGGCAACAACCGTGACATACCCTTCAATCGCTTCCT
>CAZPNQ010000207.1:0-3792 GCA_964587955.1 uncultured Nitrospira sp. | reverse complement strand
AGGCTTGCCATAGTGGTCTGTCAACACACTGCTAGCACGCGATCCGGTTGAAGCTGAGGCAAGTCATGGACTCGGCTCGACCTCAGCCTTAGCCTCGGCCTTATAGGCTAAGTGCCACGTCACGGCTAACACGTAACGAGCCACAGTGCTTAAAATTTCTGGATCGATGGTAGCTGCGGTGTCCGTCGGTTGATGAAAGTGCGGATGCACGCCGCCGCTGACCACGGTGACTGTCGGCACACCGGCTTCCTTGAACGGCACATGATCCCCTCCGGGGAAGAATCCATACAAGTCGAGCTTTTCGTGGACTCCGGCTGTTTTTCCTGTCTCAAGCAGGACATCTTTTTCTAATCCGGTCACGCCTACAGTGAGCCGACCATTTCCTACGCCGGCATGGTCGACGTTGATCATGGCTTTCGTCGTGTTGAGTGGGACGATGGCTCGAGAGGTATACAGGCGTGAGCCGAGGAGGTCACGTTCCTCACCACTAAAGGAGACAAAGAGGATCGTTCGCGAGGGACGCACCCCTATCTTTGCCAGAGCCCGTGCCACCTCCAATATCACGGCTGTTCCAGAAGCGTTGTCATCAGCTCCCGGGAAGAGCACCCCTCCTGCTCGACCGAAATGATCACGATGCGCTCCGATGATCACCGCGTCCTTTTCGGTTCCAGAGATCGTCCCTATCACGTTAATCAAGGTTCCTTCCGTTGTCGTCGTCTTCCACTGAAGCAAGGCAAACTTGTCGGTCCGGACGGCTTGTGATGTACGTGTTTGGTTCAGGTGCTCTTGCAAGCCACGCAAACGATCCGGAACCTCTCCCGTCGACTCTGCGAGAATCTCTTGGGCTATGGCTGTGCTGATCCAGGCACCTGGGATAGCTTGGTCAAGAGGCAGCTGCCCGTAGAAGGCGCTGGGACTACCCGTCACGCCACGGCGGATTTCATAGGGTTGGAGAAGAGGACCTGTTGCCGTCAGATAACCGATCGCTCCACGCTCTCGCGCGAACCGAGCTTTATCGGCATGGCTGACGTGGCGTGGATAGTGGTCCGGTTTGCCTCGCAAAAACAGTACGATGCAATTGTTGACATCGACGCCCGCATAGTCGTCGATGCCTTGATCAGGATCGACGATGCCGTATCCGACGAAGACGATCCGGCCCTGGACGTCGGCAGATGGAGAGTCGAAGATAGGAAAGTAATCCGTGCCGACTTGTTGAGTCGATAAGCCATGAGCCGTGCCTGTCCTGAACATTGGGTCCGATGAAAGAGTGATGGTTGGCACGAGGGTGGCCATGGCTCCGGATGCCGCGCCGTCCTTCCCAATCGGGAACGGAAATACGAGCAAACCGTTGTGGATCCTCGGCAAGCGCAATCCAGCTGAGATAAATTCTTGTGCCACCCACCGCGCTGATTCGAGGTCATCTACCGTACCGCTTTGCCGTCCATTGAATGAGGGACCGCTCAGGGTTCGGATATCAGCCAGCATTCGCTCTGTAGAAAGTGAATGGATGGCTGTGTGAAATGCCGTCTCGGGTGCTTGAGCGAGGATGTAGGTAGGCTGCAAAAGCAGCGCTGCAGCTGAATAGGCCAAGATCCAAGAGCGCAAAGCGTTCATAATAGTTCAGACGGAGCTTATCGTGATAGTGAGGTGACACCGGCCTGCGCGAAGCCAAGAGATCATAGCATAGCGGGAAACTAGGTTGCAGAGCCGCATTGAGCCAGGTACTATTCGTGGCCGGCTTGGTGGCAACGGAGTCGAAAGCACGGGAACTGCTGCTGTCGTAATGGAGTAAGTATGGCAGGTGGTGAGTCGGGAAAAGGGTTGTACGATCATTTGTATCGAAGATTTTTTGAACAGAGAGATAGCCATGACGGCTATTCGTTTCAGGAGGCCCCTGGCGGCAGCGCTCCGACGCCGGCGGTGACATTCAGCGAGAAGCTGCGGTGGTGGACTTGGGATCGATGGCAACGCCGGAAAAAACTTCTTGCCGAGCGCGACCGGTTACAGCGCGAAATTCTCCAAATTAAGAAACCGGAAAACCCAACGTAGTGCTGGGCGAACATGAAAGCGGGCATGTCATGAGACGAATCTGTGTGACTTTCTGTGGCCTGTTTGCGGTCTGTGTGGGGCTTGCAATGGGGGGTACTCCAAGTTACGGAGTTCAAAGCGAATCACAAGAAGAAAAGGCTGCCAATCTAAAGAATCAGGCGACAGGTGGGCTATTCAGGAAGTGGACATTCGATCAAGATCAACCCAATGCGTTGCCTAATGGTTTCGTGAAGGAGATCTCCAGTGACGAGCCGCTCGCCGAGTGGGTTATACAGGGGCGTGCAACGGCACCTTCTCCACCCCATGTTCTCGCTGCCGCATCGAGTTGTTCTCAACGCTGCTATCAATTGCTGGTAGCGGAACGGTTGCAGTACGAATATCCGGACCTCAGCGTCCGGTTTCATACACCGGAAGGATCAGCCGGCTTTGGAGGAGTGGTATTTGGGACGCGCGATGCAAAGAATTTTTATGCAGCGCTGGTCGATCCAGCTGCTCGGCATGTGCAACTTGTTCGTATGGCAGATGGACGCGAGATACTTCTCGCCCAGGCTCCGGTTAATTTGAAACCCGTTGACTGGCATTCGCTCAGAGTGCAACGGAATACCATCATCAGTAAAGATTTTGTCGAAGTGTTTGTGGATGGGACCCTTGTCCTGTCCGTTGAAGACCAAGCGCTTGGGTTAGGCCAGATTGGCTTGATCATGTTGGGGAAATCTACGATGTTTTTCGACAGCTTCCATGCGGTCCCGCTTTTTTCACACCGACCATTTTCTGGGCCGCCGGCTTACTAACGCGAGCCGGTTGGGCCTCAACCTTGCCTTTCTTATCGGTCTGGAGTAGCATGGCGTTGCCGGTTTGTGAAAGGCCTGGCAAGACCGGCACTGAGAGTGACAAGGCCTAGACGAATGTTGTTTTGGGCCCAGCCCGGGAACTGATCGGAAGTCAGAGCTAAGTCGCCGCTGTGTTGACGTCCTCGGCCCATTCCTTCCTCGTTGTTCTTTCGAGTCCAAGACAACATCATTGTGTCAAAGGAGGAGCCTAATGGGTGCGAAGATCTATGTCGGTGGACTACCGTATTCGACGACTGAGCAGCAGCTCAGCGATTTGTTTGCGGCGCATGGGGCCGTCGCCTCGGCACGAATTATCACGGACAAGTTTACCGGGCAGTCGCGAGGATTTGGATTTGTTGAGATGTCGTCCGACGCCGAAGCGCAGGCAGCGATTTCTGCCTTGAATGGTACGCAGCTCGGCGGTCGTACCTTGACGGTGAACGAAGCTCGTCCTCAGGAGCCCCGTTCCGGTGGAGGAGGGCGTGGAGGGTTCGGAGGTGGTCGCAGTTAGCCGCGGTCCGTTCTGCTACGATAAGGGCTGCCGGAAATCCCGGTAGCCCTTTTTTGCTTTTTAGACGTGTTGCCAGGAGGCACCAGTGCTGAAAGGATATTTGTCCAGAGGCGCCGTGGGAGGGTACGGTGCCGCCCTTTAGGCTAGAGGCTCCATTCAAGCCTTGCGGAGATCAGCCGGAAGCCATCGCCAGGTTGACGGCTGGGGTTCAGTCTGAAAAAAGGCATCAAGTGTTGCTCGGCGTGACAGGTTCCGGCAAGACCTTCACGATGGCGAATCTCATTGAACGTGTCCAAAAACCTACGCTCGTGCTGGTTCACAATAAAACGTTGGCCGGGCAACTCTATCAAGAATTCAAGCAGTTCTTCCCGCATAACGCCGTCGAGTACTTCGTGAGCTATT
>CAZPNQ010000206.1:0-3868 GCA_964587955.1 uncultured Nitrospira sp. | reverse complement strand
AAAGAGCAGGGGAAGGTGCATGATAAGGATAGCAAGGCCTTCGGATGGCTGAGTCAGTTCATCGAATGGCAACAAGATCTGCCGGACAATCGGCAATTCATGGACTCCGTGAAACTGGAGTTGTTCCACGACGTGGTCTATGTCTTTACCCCAAAGGGAACCGTCAAAGAATTGCCCAAAGGAGCCACACCGGTAGACTTTGCCTATGCGATTCACACGGAAGTCGGCGACCACTGTGTCGGGGCGAAGGTCAACGGGAAGATCGTACCGCTTAAGCATGAAGTGACGAGTGGCGACACCATAGAAATTCTGACGTCTCCAAACCAGACTCCCCACAAAGACTGGCTCAAGTTCGTACGCACGTCCCGGGCGAAGACAAAGATTAAGCATTGGATCAAGGCGGAAGAACAGAAACGGAGCTTGGAAATCGGTTGGCGTTTGCTCGAAACAGAGATTCGTCGCCATGGCATGACTCCGTCGCAGGTCCTCAAGTCGGATGCCCTGCTCGAAGTGGCCAAACAAGAAGGGTATGCCACGATTGAAGAGCTGGCTGCGGCCGTGGGATTTGGCCACCTCGGGACAGCTCAACTCGTCGGACGGTTGACGGCACCGGTCTCAGCAGGCGCTCAAACTCAGCCCCCGCCGACAAGTGCCTCCAAAGCCGTCAGTGCGAGAGGAGAGGAACCTGGCGTCCAGGTGAAAGGGGCGCGCGATCTGTTGATGCAACTGTCGCGATGCTGTAATCCCGTTCCCGGCGATCGGATCTTGGGATACATCACGCGTGGAAGAGGTCTTACGATCCATTCGGTCGATTGTCCCAACCTGGAAGCCCTGGATTATGATCGACAACGCCTGGTGGAAGTGGAGTGGGATACGGCTACGCCAAGTCAGCATCCAGTCAAAATAGCCGTCATCGCGGAGGATAAAACGGGAGTGTTGGCGAATGTCTCCTCAGCGATCGCTGAATGTAAGGCAAATATCAGCCGCGCCGAAATCATCACTCGGGAAGACCGCAAGGCGGAGCTGGATTTTGTGGTCGAAATCACTGACACGGCTCACCTGAATCGAGTGCTGAAAACTATTGATCGCATTGACGGTGTGATTACGGCACGGCGTGTTCGGTCCTGGCAAGAGCGGTCGTAAAGGGAGTGTGCAGCGAGAAGACGCTAGCTCGCATTTTCATGAAGGTTCGTGGCGAAATCGCGGAGTCGCGTCGCGAGGTCCACGGCGCGAAGGATAATGAGCGCCACGTTTGTGGACGCCCGCGAGTGGTGAGCGGGCAGTGTCTTGGCACGCGGAGCCCCGAAAAGCCGAGGCATACTTGAAGCAGTATGTCGAGGCTTTGAGGGGCGAGCCTGCCCGCCTGGCCACAAAAAATTGTGGCCAGTTCGTCGTAGCAGCGAATCTGCGATTGCAGCAGAAGCATTCATGAATAATGCGAGCTAAGGTTGGCCGAACGGCAGTTTCGTTCCTTTCTCGATCTTGTATCCGTCGACGGTGCCACCGGCAATTTCCAGGACGTACATCGCATCATCACTGTTGGGACGGTATTGAGGGCAGGAGTCGTCAGTCTTCGTGCAAATCGGAACATTGCGTTCGATATGGGTGACCCGTTTCTTGGTGTCCAGCCAAATAAGATCCAGTGCGATTTTGGTATTTTTCATCCAGAACGACCAGGCCTGCGGTTGACTGAAGAAAAATAACATTCCATGATCTTTCTTGAGGTAATCCCGATACATCAAACCAACTGAGCGTTTCAGCGGCGTGTCGGCAATCTCGGCATGGATCGCAATGCCCGAGGGAGTCTGAATGTGTACGAGCCCTCCGTCAGAAGCTTTGGATGCCGGCATACCGAGGAGGGATCCTATAAGCGCCATGGAACCCAGAGAGAAGACCGTTGATTTTCTGAAAGGCATGGTGCGCATCGTATCCATCCGGAGCTACGTCAGTCAAGGAACCGACCAGCCCACGGTGATCAGATAATGTTCTGTCCCCTCAATCTTGCAATCCTTTCGAGCAATGTGCCATCCTCAGGCGCCGCAAGAAAGAGGAGATCATGCAGGAAAAACGTCGCGTGTTATATAAAAAAGGCGTGTTCGTCTGCCCAGGATGTCGCCAGTCCTACGTCCAAGAGAAATGGATCGAAGAATGGCGGATTCGATGTCACCGCTGTGCCTATCGTGGAACGCTGACAGAAGTGTCGGTTGAGGAACATATGGAGGAAGAGACATTTCGGCATTAGGGCTTCTTGGTTCCCACCAATGCAGGTTGTATCGTGGTGCCATCACATCTCACCCAGTCCCATCCTTTGAGTGAATCACGGTATCTCCTGTCTCTTGCATTGACATTGATCATGCTGAGCACCGGCTGCCTGTCTTGGTCTTGGGCAGACGAATCTTCGCCTGCCATCAAGATTCTCGTGACCTATCATTCCCTCTCGGGAAACACCGAACGCATGGCGGAAGCTGTGACGATAGGAGCAAAGTCGGTCTCTGGCACTCGGGTTGTCTTGAAACGTGTTGGCCAAGTGACCGCGGAAGATCTCTTTTCTGCCGATGCGGTTGTGGTCGGTTCTCCTGTCTATTGGTCCAACATGTCGGGAGAAGTGAAAGCCTTCTTCGATAATTGGCAGTTCAAGTTCGGCGTCTTTCCCGAATTCAAGATGAAAAACAAGGTAGGGGCTGCCTTTGCCACTGGAGGACAAATCTCGGGCGGGAAAGAAATTACGATGTTGACCATCCTTGCCGCGATGCTGGGGAATCAGATGATTGTGGTGAGCGGCGGGGGAGCCTTTGGAGCTTCGGCCACCACCGAGGGTGCGAGTCCGGGAATCGATGATAACGAGCTCGCCGAGGCGAAAGCCCTAGGCCGGCGCGTCGCCGATGTGACGAAGCTTATCAAGGTCGGCTCTTCGCCTTGAATGATTCTGAAGGACTACAAGAATGGCGTATGCTCTTCCGCGAGCTGATAAGAGGAAGCTGTCTATCGGTCCACTGTGCTGGCCGAGGCTCCTTGAACAGCGAGGTCGACAAACTCCTGGATGTTTTTTGCGCAGCGACCGCAGCTGCCACTCTGCTTGAGGCCAAATTTGGACTTGAGCTGGCAGGGCATTACAACCCCAGCTCTCCCTGCATCACGAACATCTGACTCAGTAATTCCTCGGCATAGACAAACAAACATCGATCACCTTTGAGCGATTATGAGAAGCATTCTCAGTATGCCACCGAAGAAGTATTCTGTCAAGTGCTCTGATCTGGCCGGTCAAACGTCAGTTTAGGTGTGATTCGTCAATGGGATAGGTGTTACGAGAGAGTTTCTTCGAGCTGCTGTACCATGTCGTTAATAGTGTCGAATCCTGACTGCCAAAATGCCGCGGATGTCATATCTACCCCCAGTTTGCTGAGAATATCTTGAGGTGATTGAGATCCGCCGGTGGCAAGCAAGTCCAGATATTGTGGGACAAATGATGCCCCTTGTTCCTTATACATTCTGTATAGGGCTAATACGAGCAGATTGCCAAAGCTGTACGCATAGCAATAGAACGGACTGGCAAAGAGATGGGGAATCATAAGCCATTCCCACTGAAACTCATCCGGTACTCGAACGGCTTTGCCGAATTGCTGTCGCAACTCTGAAAGATAGGCTTGCGCCAGTTGGTCTCCCGTCGCCCCATCCGCAACCATGTGATGCGCTGCTTGCTCGAAACGAATGAAATAGGCTTGCCGTAGCACGGTTGCATAGATGTCATCAAGCTGACTTACGAGCAAGCCCTGTCGAACGGCTTTGTTGCGCTCGTTCGACATGAGGGCGTCAGAGAGAATACGTTCGCCGAAGACGGAAGCCGTCTCCGCCAATGGAAGGGTTGAAT
>CAZPNQ010000205.1:0-3905 GCA_964587955.1 uncultured Nitrospira sp. | reverse complement strand
GCGCCTATCCAAAGTGCGAATTCAGCGTGCCGGTCGGAAAAAATGGGGACACGTACGATCGCTATTGGATTCGGGTGATGGAGCTCTATGAGAGCGTCAAGATCATTCGGCAATGTCTGGAACAGATGCAGGAGGGTTCCATCATGGCGGATGTTCCCAGCGTGACGCTCCCGCCAAAAGAACGCGTGTTTACAAACCTCGAGTCGATGATTCAACAATTCAAACTCTTCTCACAAGGATTTGATGCTCCACCGGGAGAAATTTACTGCGGCACAGAGGCGCACAAGGGGGAATTGGGTTTTTACATCGTCAGTACGGGTGGAGGAAAGCCCTATCGGCTGAAGATTCGCGCCCCTTCGTTCATCCATATGGGCGCGTTCGATCATATGGCCAAAGGATATATGATCTCGGATGCCTGTACCATCTTCGGGACGTACGATGTCGTGATGGGCGAGTGCGACCGTTAGGGGACGTGAAACGTTAACCGTTAAGGAAGCGGCGGAGTCTCTTGCGAGTAACGAGGCAATAATGGGTTTGAAACCGGCTACTAATCCAGACGTTGAAGCGGCAACGATCGAATTGAGCATCGACGGAAAATCCGTCACGGCCAAGGACGGCGTGTCGTTGTACGACGTTATTGCAATGACGGGCAAGATCATCCCCGCTATGTGCTACCACTACACATTCGACCCGTTCGGTTCTTGTGGCATGTGCCTCGTCATGCAAGAGGGGAAGAAAGCTCCCGTTCGATCCTGTACCGCCAAGGCGGCAGCGGGAATGGTAGTTCGCACTGAAGGGGAGGATCTTTTCCTCGCCCGGAAGAAAGCCGTCGAGAAACACCTGTCCGTGCATCCTCTTGACTGCCCGGTGTGCGATGCGGACGGACATTGTGAACTTCAAGATATGGCTTTCCAGCATGGCGTAACAAATCTGGCCAATGCGAAACAGAAGTTCATTCCGGAAGATACACGCAGTCCCGTGCTCGACTTCAACATGAATCGCTGTATCGCGTGTGCGGAATGCATCAACGTTTGTAAGGACGTCTTGATGATCGATGCCTTGCAGTTCATGAAGAAGGGTGGATTCAACCAGGTCGTGGCAAAAGGCGATCTCGCCCTCAATTGTGAATTCTGCGGAGATTGTTTGGCGGTCTGTCCGGTCGGTGCCATCACGAACAAGTTTTCCAAGTATTTGTATAAGCCGTGGCAGATGAAAAAGACGACGACGACCTGCAACTACTGCGGAGACGGTTGCCAGCTCTACCTGGAAACGAAAGATGAAGAGGTGGTCCGAGTCACCTCCTCGTTATCTTGGAAAAACAAGTGGGGAGACCGATCGGAGACCGCCAAGGGGCACGGCGGCATCTGCGTACGGGGACGTTTTGGGTTCGAATATCTGGATAGTAAAAGCCGGCTTACACATCCCCTGGTCCGCGAAGGAGGACAGTTGGTGCAAAAGCCTTGGTTGGAAACGATGCACCTGCTGGTAGACCGGTTGACCGAAATCAAAAGCAAATATGGTTCCGATGCCATCGGGGGCCTCGTGACGGCCCGCTGTACGAATGAAGAGCTGTATTTGTTTCAGAAGCTCATGCGCGCCGGTTTTGGAACCAATCAGCTCGATAGTAGCGCCCGCTACGGTCACATGAACTTTGTGCTCGCGTCCAAACATGCCGTCGAACTTGGGAGAACGCCGAATGATTGGGAAGATCTGACGAAAGCGAAAGCCATCATTTTGATCGGTTCCAATATTACCGAGACGAACCCCCTGACGGCCGTACGAATCAAAGAAGCCATGCGAGTCTACAAGGCTCAGGTGGTGACCATCGACAGCGCCATCACGAATATTGCGAAGTTGGCATCGCATCCGTTTTTGATCAAGCCCGGGATGGAAGGAGCGGTGATCGACGGTTTGGTCAAGTCGACCATCGACCAGGAATTGGTGGATGAAGAAACTGTCGGGAAACACCCTCAAGCGTTTGAAGCGCTCAAAAACGCGGTGGCGAATGTTTCGTTGGAGCGGCTGGCGGCTCAAACCGGCTTTCCCCTGGAAGCCTTCGGAGAAATCGCGGCTATTTTTGCCGAATCCCCTAGGTCGATCATCTTGTGCGCAGAGGGGATTGTCAGGCGAACGAACGGTTATCAGAACGTCTTAAAACTGATCGATCTGGCCTGGATCACCGGCAAGCTCGGTCGAGCAGGTTGTGGTGTGAATACAGTGACGGAGGAGCCGAATGAACAAGGGGCTGTTGACATGGGCGCGGCTCCGGAGTTTTTCCCAGGTCAAGCTCGGTTTGATGACCCAGAAGTTCGAGACCGTTTCGCAAAAGCATGGGAAGCGTCGCTGCCTGGCATTGGGTCAGGGGCACGTTTCATCGAAATCTTGAAGCGGTGTAGAAGTGGGCAGATCAAAGCGTTGTACATTCTGGGTGAAAATCCACTCGCGACCTTGCCGGCTTCGATGGAGGTCCGTGCCGCTCTCGAACGGCTCGAATTGTTAATCGTGCAAGATCCCTTTTTGACTGATACGGGTAAGTTGGCCCATTTTGTTCTTCCTGCGTGCACCTATGCGGAGAAGGATGGCACATTTACGAACCTCGAAGGTCGTGTGCTTCGCGTTCGTCAGGCGATGGATCCCCTTGGGGAAAGCCTGCCGGATTGGCACATCATGACGGCCCTTGCGAATGCCATGGGATGCGGATGGGAGTACCAATCGGCCAATGACATTCAAGCTGAGATCATGAAGCTGTTGCCCGGGTACTATAATCTTGGACAGCCCCGTAAAGTCGTGTCCTCCCCTGATCGGTATTTGTCCAACGGGTATGCAGTGGAGGTTAAGGCCCGTTATCAACAGGATCCGTCATCGGGAGACCACACACGTCCCTTTTGCCTGTTGATGGGGCAATTATTGGTGCATTCCGGGAAGCTGTCGACGCAAGCGCCTGGGCTTATCAAGATTGCGCCGAATTCCGGAAAGCTGAGGATGAACATACGGGACATGGAACGCCTTGGATTGCAAGATGGGGGGAAGGTGCGTTTGACCTCGGATCGTGGCTCCCTTCAGCTCGGTGTGGAGCCGGACCAGTCAATCGCGCCAGGCACCTGTTTTTTCCCTGAACATTTTAATGAACCTCCGGTGAAAGATTTGATGCCGGTGTCGGTCGACGACGCGACCGGCGTCCCGTCATTCAAGCGGATTTGGGTAAATGTTGAACCGGCGTAAGCGGATGTGTACGGCCGTCCATTCGTGACGAGGAACCTAAGATGGGTGTCGCCGCGCTGACCAAAAAAATTCTTCATGCCGCGCTCTTCTATGAGATTTGGGACGCGATGAAAGTCACGTTTCGACACATGCTTCATCGACCGATGACGTTTCAGTATCCGCGGGAACAACGAACGATCCCAGATACGCATCGCGGTGCGCTTGGTTTGCTTCGATACGATGATGGGCAAGAACGGTGTGTTGGTTGTGATCTCTGCGAAGTCGCCTGCCCATCGCATTGCATCAAAGTGATTAGTGCGGAAGATACGACTCGTCCCCTCCAGCGCTACGCGAGCGAATTCTATATCGATATCACGAAATGCGTCTTCTGCGGTTATTGCGTTGAAGCCTGTCCTGTCAACGCGCTGGCGATGACCAAGATGTACGAATATTCGACTCACGACAAACGCAGTCTGCTGTTCGACAAGAAGCGGCTGTACGACATCGGTGAACGCCATCTTGATGATGGGAAGAAATATTTGTATGCACATAACCAGGAAAAGAACATCGAACAGAGCCGGGAATACCGCTATTACTTCCCGCAGTCGGTACAGAAGTCGACTCAACCACCTCCAAAACATCTGAGCTGAGCCGTACACATGGTCGGAGTGTTTTTCGTCTATTTTGCATTGATCAGTATTGCC
>CAZPNQ010000204.1:0-3956 GCA_964587955.1 uncultured Nitrospira sp. | reverse complement strand
AGATGGACGAGGCTTGATCAGCTATTACGATGCCACGAACGGGGATTTGCGAGTCGCTCACTGCACCGATAGTGACTGTTTTTCGGCGACCCATACTGCCGTTCAAAGCCAGGACGACGTCGGTCGGTTCACGACGATTGCCATAGGACCCGATGGCCGCGGCTTGATCAGTTACTACGATGTGACGAATGGGGATTTGAAAGTGGCACACTGCTCCAACACTTTCTGCGTTCCCTATCATCGACGTTGAGCCGTTCTTGGAGACGACCTGGAGTGAGTTAGGTCGGTGCTTGGCGGTCGATAATGAGCAGGGCTTCATGCTCAGAGGGTAGATGCGCAAGGGAGCTCCACCAGGGTGGTGGCTCACTGGGATGTGGAGGACTCCAGTCTTTGCTGTCACCGGTGAGGGTAGGGTTGAAATTAGTTCTAACCAATAGGCATTTGGCATTGAACTCTGCGCCACGAAGATCGGGTATTTGCCTTCGGACACCCTCAATCATCTGGACAAGCTCCGTCGGAGGCGAACATTTTCCAGCGTATGCATGACCACCAATCGCTTTCGTGATGACCAAAGCGGCGACCGGATTTGGCGTAGCACATCCCACCCATCTACAGGAAGAATGAGCGAGTACCAAGGAACTAACTAGCTTTGTCCCTAATCCTTTGCGCCGATGTTCCGGTTCTACTGCGAGAGAATCAATCCAAATAATTAGTCCATGAGGAGATTCAATGACTCTGCCATAGATGTATCCTTTGGCTGAGCTGGTGGAGTCCTCGATTCCAATGATGAGATCGGTTGTCCATTGGAGTCGTTCGCGAGTTGTTTTCGGACCAAGCCTATAAGGTTGTCCAGTCTTTGGATTCGTCCCAAAACTATGAGAGAAAATATGTGCAACAGCCGCGACTAGAATTGAGTCCTGAGCGGCTTGAGGGGCTGAATGACGCTCGAGTCTGTAGGTTAAACCTGACACCCTATGTCTGGGAATGACGCTCAACGACGATCAAGGCTTCATACTCATTTGGTAAGTGTTCAATCGTGCTCCACCAAACAGGTTGAGGCTGTGGGTTGCGCGGATGCCACTCACGCTCATCCGAGCGGGATAATGGGCTGAAGCCAGTTTTTATGGTGAAGTTGGATTCTCCGATTGAGCAGCCACGCAGATCAAAACAGTCTTGTCGAATCTCTTTTAGCAACTGAAGCAAGCGACGGGGCACAGCACATTCCCCGACAAACATCGTGCCCTCGACAACATGGTTGACTACTAACGCAGCAATGGGATTCGGAGTGGCACACCCCAATCGTGTGGCAGCTTTTGTCATCTCAGCAAACGCCCTAACCAGTGAGGTTGCCACACCTTGTCGCCGATAGATGGGTAACACCGCCATCGATTCAATCCAGGCGATTCGGCCCATAGAAGATGAAATCTCTTTACCGAATAAATATCCAATTGCTGCACGAGATCCACCGACAAGGAACACATAGTCCGTTTGCAATAAACGTTCGGTGACAGATTTTGGCCCCAATCTGTACGGTCTTCCATCGGGGCGATATCCAAAGCTTTCGTTAAAAATCTGAGATATTCGCCGAACGGTTTCCTCACTCGCAGCTGCTTGATATCCGGCCAGGAATTCAATAGATGAAGTATTGTCCGCTGTCTCGATGAATGGCTCTACTTCAAGTGAACGAATCTGGTAGGAGGTTTTTGACGACACAAGGTCAAATTTAGCAGCAAGGTCGAATAGATCCATTCTCAAATACCAGGTAGGTAAGGGTTTTTTATATCAGTATCTACATGAAGTCAAGCATACATGCCTCTTCCGTCGTTGGTTTCTATTTAGACTTCATTACACAATGCATTTCTCCTGTTCTCTTGATAGTTGAGATCGTAGAGCAGATTTCGGCCGGGGCGTGCTGGCGGGCTATGACGACCGTAACTTTTTGATCTCTTGAAGCGTCTTTTCAATGTCCTGCGATGAGTTCAGAAGACTTGGCGCGAGCCTGGCATATTGCGTCGCGTAGGGCGTTACGCTGCCGGCGATACCGCGCTGCCGAAGCTTCTCCACGATCTGGCGAGGAGTCATTCCCGCCACTTCGAAACAGACGATCCCGGCCGAAAGGTCCTGTGACAACGGCGTGTGGAGAGTGACATGCGGCATGGCCGCTAAACCCTGCTTCAACTGCTGATTCAGTTCATAGATGCGCTGCGTCACCTTAGCTTTCCCGATAGCCTGATGAAGCTTGAACGCTTCATCAAGCGCCCAGCGATGTTCGAACGAATGGAACCCGCCCGGGGTCATGTGAACGGAGGGAGGGAGATCCTTAGAAGACGCGTTCTTCATCCAAAGCTCATAGGCCTGCGAGTTGAAAGTCGGGATGGTGGCCTGGGCGATCGGCCAAGCCCGTGGATGACCCCAAACGAGACCGGTCCCTCGCGGGCCGAACATCCATTTGTGAGTACCGGCGATCAGAAAGTCGCAGCCGAGTGTGCTGAGGCTGATGTCTTCCACACCCAGGGCATGAACTCCGTCCACACACAAGATGATACGATCCTGCTCACTTCGTGAGCGATTGACGGATTGAATTGCCAGAGCCATGTCATGAATCGGCAACTTAAGTCCCGTGCTGGAATGAACCCACGTGACGGCCACGATACGGGTGGCGGGGGTAATGCCCTTTTCCAGAGAATCCACCAGTTCTTCGCGACTGATGGACTTGAGTGAGCGGTAGAGGGAAATCCGACGCACTGTCGCGCCCGTCCGTTCGGCTCGAAGGCGCAGAGACGTCTCTGTCGAATAATGGTCGTATGTCGTCGTCAGGATTTCCTGTCCCTTGCTCAGGGCTAAGCTGCCGTACAGCAGACCCAAACCCATCGTCGTGCTGTCGGTCAATGCGATATCGGTGGGTTCCACATTCAAATAGCCGGCTGCGGCACGAAGGACCGCCGCTTCTTGTTTTTCTTCGTGCTCCTGCCAATAGCCGATGGGATCGGCATCAAGACCGGCGCGATGCCGTTCGATCGCTTCACGCACCGGCGCGGGATGTGACGCGAGAAAGAACGCCGCGAGATGGATAAGCTGCGGAGACAGCGGAAACTGCGCCCGAAGATCTGCCCAGTTTGTGAAGCTGTACCGCGGGGGTTGTTGATCGGCGAAAGCTCGATCATACGCACCTGCCAGAACCGTTGTACCCAAGGCGAACCCAGTACGCACAAGAAACCCACGGCGGCCGATGTCATTCATAGGATCTCCTCGTCAGGATTAATGACGTGACTCTCCTGCTTACCCGGAAAATCAGGCAAGGCGGCTAGATAGGACCTTGCGTCGAGGCCCTCTGCTCGATTTATGACAACGGAAAACCCGGTTAGGACTGATAATTTTCAATGGGCGGACAACTGCACACGAGATGGCGGTCGCCGTACGCCTCGTCGATGCGGCTGACGCTTGGCCAGAACTTACTGTTCTTCAGCCATAGAGCAGGAAAGGCCGCCTGTTCACGGCTATAGGGGCGATCCCACTCCGTCGCCGTCACGATGGCCGCGGTATGAGGAGCGTGCTTCAACACGTTGTTCGTCCGCGGTTGGCGTCCGTCAACGATCTCCTGAATCTCGGCACGGATCAGGATGAGTGCGTCGCAGAACCGGTCGAGTTCGCCCTTCGCTTCGCTTTCCGTTGGTTCGATCATGAGCGTACCTACCACCGGGAACGAAACGGTCGGCGCATGGAAGCCATAGTCCATCAATCGCTTGGCGACATCCATCGCCTCGATACCGGCGCTTTCCTTAAATTCACGCAAATCGAGGATGAACTCATGGGCCACCAGTCCGGAATCTCCTCGATACAGAATGGAGTAGTGTTTTTCCAGACGCTTGGCCATGTAGTTGGCATTGAGAATGGCCACCTGTGTAGCCTTGGTCAATCCATCGCGACCCATCAAGGCAATGTACACCCAGGAAATC
>CAZPNQ010000203.1:0-3967 GCA_964587955.1 uncultured Nitrospira sp. | reverse complement strand
CCACGCCGAGCCCAGAGGATCGGACGCTCACCACACGACTGCGGGAAGCTGGAGACCTGCTGGGCATCAGGCTGCTCGACCATCTCATTCTCGGTGAGGACCGCCTTTATAGTTTTGCGGATCAAGGCTGGCCGCTGTGAGGCGACAACGAAAGTCCTGTCGCACCTCCCATCGATTATCCTTTCCAAGCAGATGACACATGTCGACACACATTTGGAAATTCTAGCTCTACCACAAGTAGCGGTCTATGTCTGACTCATCGGATGCCTAAAAAAACTGGCAACATGTTCGAAGGGACATGATCCGCCGTTACTGGGCCGCTCAATGCGACTTGTGCACAAGGTTATCCCCAAAACGTGGGGACAACGAACTGAGGGTGATGGTCTCACTCTCATACTATTTGAGGTGTGTATAGGCGAGTGGTGGCGACCGGTGTTCGCGGCGGGTGACTGGTTGGCTACATTGAAGGGGTGTCTGTGGCCGAAAGCCTACTATCCGATTCTACGACCAGCAAAATGCCTACCATCTAGTTATTTATACGCAGGGCCCAGTAAATAATGGCAGTGGTCTAGATAATTCACTTTATTCTGCTTAAGTTAAGCTACACATGAGACCGGTTATGTACAGGGTGCTGAAATTGCTCCCTGCCTGTGAACGTGCCCACTGTCCGCCTCTAGACAGCGCCAGACGCGGTCAGAATAACTTCCTATTTTCCACGATAAGATTCGCTTTGTTCAAGAACTTGAATAATGGGGCATCTTTTTGAAGAGTCTCCGGTGTCGCATTGTCGAACGAGAGCGGTTAGCGCTCTCCGCATGATCGTAAGTCCGGTCAGCTTCTTGTCAATTGCATTTATCTTGTCCAGCGCAAGAGCGCGGGTTTTGCCACAGGCGCGGGCCGCTTCTAATCTCATGAGAATGGTCACCTCATTCAGGGTAAACCCAAGAGCCTGAGCGCGCTTGATGAACCGGATGTGCTTTACAATATCCGCTGGATAGTGGCGATATCCCATGTAAGGCTTCTTTGGCTCCGCTAGGAGCCCCCGCCGCTGATAATAGCGAATCGTCTCGACGTTGACCTCCGCCAGCTTTACCACCTTTCCTATTGTCAATTTCTGAGCCATTGAAATTCCCCTTGATTCCGTACCTTAGTACAGGGTTTAGGATGAATCAACAAAGCGGCTCTGGAGATACAGCTATGGATTTAGGAAATGGAAAGGGAACACTCATTGCGGGCGTGCTGACTGCTGTGGGTGCGTCGGTGTGCTGTGTCGCGCCGCTTGTCCTGCTGGCACTTGGCATCAGTGGGGCATGGATTAGCGCCTTGACCGCGCTAGAACCGTTGCGCCCGGTGTTCATTGGTTTAACGTTGCTGTTCTTAGGACTATCCTTTCGGAAGGTCTATCTAAATCCACAAACTTGTGTCCCCGGCGCAGCATGCGCCGATCCGCACACAGTGAAACGCCAGCGCGGCATGTTTTGGGCGGTTACAGTGCTGGCACTCACCCTGCTGGCGGTGCCGTGGGTTGCGCCATGAAAGGAGTGATATGGCAGACGTATTGCTTGAATCGGTTCTGACGTGCCCGCAGTGTCAGAGCGCTGTGAAAGAAACAATGCCGACAGACGCATGTTTGCAAGTTTACGAATGCCCGCAATGTAAAGCGGTGCTGCGACGAAAAGACGGTGACTGCTGCGTGTTCTGCTCTTACGGTTCGGTAAAATGCCCGCCCGTGCAGATGCAACAGCGAAGCGAGTGACTCATAGAATCTGGCCGGGTAAACAAGGATACGCTGGTCTGGGACCGGCGAAAAGGACCCGAAAGACAATTTTCAGTCGGAAAGGTAGGGATTGCTAGGAACCATCGGCAAGAAAGTGGCGAATCCTGCTGGAAATTTCATCGCGGGTTTTGCGAAAGACGATTAATTTCTGCTCGTAAGTTCCCATCGCTTTCGCCGGGTCGTCAAAGCTCCAATGCAGCTTGGTGGCTGCGCCGGGAAAAACCGGACAGGCTTCCTGTGCATGGTCACAGACGGTAATCACATAGTGGAAATGCTGATTCAAATAGGGGTTAACCCGTTCTGATACATGGTGAGAAATATCCACGCCAGCCTCGCTCATGACCGTCACCGCATAGGGATTGAGGCCAACAGGATGAGTTCCGGCACTCACCACCTCGAAGCGGTCTCCCGCTAAGTGGCGCAGCCAGCCCTCCGCCATTTGGCTGCGGCAGGAATTACCCGTACAGAGAAAGAGAACTCTATTTTTCATCGCGCCGCCTCCGCTGGAAACCAATCTCTTGTCCGATTGCAGGCCGCGCATACTGACAGCATCACCGGCACTTCGACCAACACCCCGACTACGGTCACTAAGGCGGCACCGGATTCCGCGCCAAAGAGCGCGATCGCAGTAGCGACCGCCAGTTCAAAGAAGTTACTGGCTCCAATCAGGGCACCGGGTGCGGCCACTGCGTAGGGCACCTTTAACCATTTCATGAGTCCATAGGTCAGCGAAGCGTTGAAATACACCTGCAAGAGAAGCGGAACGGCAATTAAAGCCATATGCAACGCTTTGCCGCTGATATTGTCGGCCTGAAACGCAAAGATGAGTACCAGTGTGGCGAGCAGCGCGACAATGGTGATAGGGGCAAAGCGGGGCAGGAGGGTCTGTTCAAACCAGTCTTTGCCGTGATTGCGGATAAACCACTGCCGGAGCAACACGCCGATGGTTAACGGAATCACGATAAAGGCCAGCACCGAATACAGCAGCACTTCATAGGGCACGTGCAGCGAGGACGCACCGCTCACCAGAAACGCCACCAGTGGCGCAAACAGCACCAGCATGATGAGGTCGTTCACCGACACTTGCACCAACGTATAGGCCGAGTCGCCGTCGGTGAGATAGCTCCACACAAACACCATCGCCGTACAGGGTGCCGCTGCCAGGATTATCGCTCCGGCAATATATTGGTCGGCATCGGCTTGGGTCATCCACGCGGAAAACACGAAGCGGAAAAAGAGCCACGCTAAGAAGGCCATTGAGAAGGGTTTCACAATCCAGTTCACAAACAGCGTCACCAGCAAACCTCGTGGCCGCTTGCCGACATTGCGTACGGCGGCAAAATCGACCTTCATCATCATCGGGATAATCATGAGCCAAATCAGCACCGCGATAGGGAAATTGACGTGGCTACCCTCACCGAATTCCATGCTACGCAGGAGTTGCACGGCAGCAGGAGCCGATTGGCCTATGACAATTCCGGCCACCATACACAGTCCTACCCAGATCGTCAGGTAGCGTTCAAACAGGTTCAGCCGTTTTGGAATTATTGTCGCAAGAGCCGCATCCATCTAATAATCTCCTAACACCGAGCAGTTGCTTCCGAAGGCTCGCAGCAATTCGGCGTTCCCTTGGTTTCCGGGGTGCAACAAGCACTTTCGCCCATCACCGGATTCTTCCCGTAAATCTCTGCATCTCCCATTGTCCGGTAGGTTTCCCATGGCACACCCCCCGGGTCGTGGACCCATGTTTTATCGGACTTGGCATAGCAGCAGACGGTTTCCCCTTCATCAAAGGCGGGCAGAGCCGCGCTTTTTATCCGTTCACGGAGTTCATCCAACTCTCTATTGTCATCAACCTGAATGCCGAGATGGTCAATGCCCTCCTTGCTGGGGCGAGTCGAAATCGCAAAATTGACGCGCGGGTCATCAAGCAGCCATTTGGCATAGTCAGCTTTAATCTTGACTGGCTGTGCACCGAAGAGGGCACTATAAAAGGGGATGGCTTGCTCGATATTTTCGACACCGATATGAACGTGTAAGCGTTTCATGATGTTTTCTCCTTTCCTTTGGGTGGGCAACAACTTGGCATCTCGATCACGGAACAGCCGCGCTTTTTATCCTCGCGGATGCTAGCAAATTCCATGCGGCAACAATCCTTCACCATGTAGCGGATGAGGTCGGTGAAGAACT
>CAZPNQ010000202.1:0-3995 GCA_964587955.1 uncultured Nitrospira sp. | reverse complement strand
CTAAAAATGATTCACGAGGGTGCCGACCGTCTCCTTGAGACGCTTGCGCTCGACGATCATATCGATCATGCCGTGCTCGAGAAGAAATTCGGCCCGTTGGAACTGATCCGGCAACTGCTGTTTGATGGTTTGCTCGATCACCCGAGGTCCCGCAAACCCGATCAACGCTTTCGGCTCGGCAATGATCACATCTCCCAACATCGCCACACTGGCCGTGACGCCGCCGAATGTGGGATCGGAGAGGATTGAGATGAACGGCAGTTTGGCCTCTCCCAGTTTGGCCACGGCAGTCGACGTCTTGGCCCTCTGCATCAACGAGAGGATGCCTTCCTGCATACGAGCCCCCCCGGAAGCCGTGACCAGGATGACGGGCAATTTCAGTTCAACCGCCCGATCGATCGCGCGACACAGTTTTTCCCCCACCACCGACCCCATGCTGCCACCCATAAAGCTGAAATCGAAGACACAGAGCACTACCCTGTTCCCGTTGACCAAACCTTCGCCGATCACGAGGGCGTCCTTACGGCCGGTCTTATCCTGGTGGGCTTTCAAGCGATCTCGATAAGACTTGGTGTCTTGAAACACCAAGGGATCTTGGGCTTCGAGTTCAGCATCCCATTCTTTGAAAGTCCCGAGATCGATGAGCAATCCGATCCGCTCGGTGACTGAGATCGGAAAGTGATACTCGCACTTCGGGCACACCTTGCTGTTCCGGTCGACTTCCTTCCGATAGACGATCTCCCGGCAATGGTTGCACTTGAGCCACATCCCCTCGCTGCCCTTCGAACGTGGCGGCGGGACAGACTCTGTGGGTTTCTCTTTCTTAAACCAGGCCATCACCCTCTCTCCTATCGGGTCTTGCAGTCCAGCCGTATCGGCAGGTGCCAAGCCTCGGCATACCTATCAATATCCACTGGGGAAAGACTGTCTCATTCCCCAGCAGCCGACATTGCCAACTTGGCGAGCATCCACATTCCCACTGAGACACTGGCGATGCTGGCCAGACCCTGTACTGCCCCAAAAAACCGCCGACTGATCGAATGTGAATAGATGACCGGTACACTGATCGTCAGTCCGATCGCCATCATGCCGATGATCGAGCCGACACCGAAGACGAGGATGGACAGAAGACCGGCCCCTATCTCTTTCGTCGTTGAAAGAATCATCAGCATCAACGCCGCTGATCCGGCCAGTCCATGAGCCATACCGATGCAGAGCGGGCGAATGGACTGAGCCATCCAATGTGGATGTCGGTGATCCTCCTGTCGGTGGTGGCTATGGAAATGGATATGCGGTTCACCATCGTGGTGATGCCTGTGCACATGCCATCGCTCACGATATAACTTTAGAGCCAGAGTTCCGCCGAGAACGATCAGTAAAACCGCCACACCGGATTCAGCCAAGCGTTCGAACTCTTCAGGAATATGAATTCCCCAAGCAAGCACAACCGTTCCGACCAACAATAGCGTGAGCGTGTGCCCAATGCCCCACCAAAGTCCCACGGCTCCGGACGCCAGCAGTGACGGACGCTCCGCAAGCACCGTCGAAACAGCGGCAAGATGATCGCTATCCAGAGCATGCCGAAGGCCCAACAAGAAACCGACGCCGAGCAGCGAGAAAAAATGTGGATCCTGCAGCATACTCTAGGACATCCAACCCATGGACAGCCTTCGTTTGAGCCGGCGGAAACAAAACCCCTGACGGTGGGGGGGCATTGTAGCAGATCTGCCTAAGAGAATCTCATCCACCACGCGCATGCATTTCCAGATGAGGATCTTCTCGCAGCCGATCAATATCGATCAGCCCTCCCGCTCGAAGCCCGACTCGCTCCAACGTCTTACGTTCCTCGGCTCCACGATCGCGGCGAGCAGCCCAGCCCGATCGGAGGATTTCCCGAATCCGCTCCGGGCGCTCGTTCGTGCGAAGAGGCTTGCGAAGGTCGACTCCTGATCCCGCGTACAAGCACAGATACCATAAACCATCGGCGGTGATACGACTGCGATCACACTGCGCACAAAACGGTGTCGTCGTCGACGGAATAATCCCAAAGATCGTGCCGTCCGGCAAGCGAAATCGCTGAGCCGGGGCGGAGCCCCGTTCTGGAAGCGCCGCGACTCGACCATGCCGTCGCGCGAGGGCCTCTAGGATCATGTCCTGAGAGAGAACTTTGTCCATGCTCCACTCGGTTGCTCCACCGACGTCCATGTATTCGATGAACCGGACTTCGGCCTGATAGTGTTTAGCGAATTCGATTAATGGGTTCAATTCATCCTCATTGAACCCGCGAATCGCGACGGTATCGAGCTTCAAACCGGTGAAGCCTGCTTTCCCGACTGATTCAATCCCTTCGAGAACTCGCGCAAATTCATCCCGTCCGGTCAGCCGACGAAATCGCTCCGGCCTCAGGGTATCCAGACTGACCGTGATCCGATTGAGGCCCGCATCGTAGAGTTCTTGCGCACAATCAGCCAACAGCACGCCGTTCGTCGTCAATGCCACTTCGGTAATCCGCCGATCTTGTAAGAGCAACCGCACTAACCTCGCGAGGTCCGAACGCAACAAAGGCTCCCCACCGGTCAATCTGACTTTGTCGATTCCCAAATCGGCGAAATAGCCGACGAGTGTCGCCATTTCCTCGAAGCTCAGAACATCCTCACGCGGGAGCCAGACATACTCGGATTCCGGCATGCAATACCGACAGCGAAGATTACAGCGATCGGTGACGGACAGACGCAGACTCCTCAACGGCCGACCATACGTGTCGACCACCGAAGGCAGAGCGCTATCGATCGATTCTGAATTCACCAAATTCCTTCTATTCTAGAAACCACTTTACCGTTCACCTCTCCGCACAGCTTCTCTACGGATGTTCCTCCACCCACACCTCTCCCTCGGGCGTACGTTCCAGTTTCCAGATCGGTGTAATTTGTTTCAGCTCATCGATGGCCCATTTGCAGGCACGAAACGCGTCGGCACGATGTTCCGCACCGGCAATGATCAACACGATGTTTTCCCCGATCGTCATCTCTCCATACCGGTGAATGATGAGCAATTCCAGAATATCGAAATCTTTCAAGGCCCGTTCTCGAATGTCACGCAGTTTTTTCTGCGCCATTCCTTCGTAGTGCTCGAACGTAATGCCATCGACCTCCCGCCCGCGAGACCGATCCCGCGCAATGCCCAAAAATGTGGCAATCCCGCCGATTCGTTTGGATCGGCTTCGGACGCGATCGAGTTCCTGATCGATGGAGAAATCCTCCCGCTGTACACGGGCAAACTGGCTGTCGTCAGCCTCCCCCTGCGGTGATCCTCCGGCAAAAGGCGGCAACAACGCAATCTCGTCGCTGTCCTTGATGATGGTCTCGTCGTGCGCGATTTCCTGATTCACGGAGACCAGCACTTTCTTCTTCTGAATCAGTTCACCGATCGCGGGAAACCCCCTCTCGATCGCGCCGACCAGATCCTTCACTTGCTGACCATCCGCCACATTCAACGACAGAGAAGCCTGATTTCCAGCCAGCATTTTCGTCATACCGAACAATCGAACCGTAATCATCTTGCCTCAACCTTAACCTGAACCTTAATCCTTCTTGATATACGTCCCTGATTTCCCACCTGATTTCGACAGGAGACACACTTCGCTGAAGCTCATCCCTCGATCCACTGCCTTGCACATGTCGTAAATCGTCAGTGCCGCAACAGTCGCCGCAGTCATCGCTTCCATTTCGACCCCCGTCGGACCTGTCGTCTTGGCCGTTGCGATAATAGTGAGGGAAGAGCGCCCAGCTGCGTCAGGCTGCAGTTCCTCCTTGAAGGAGATATCGACACTGGTGAGCAAAATCGGATGGCACATGGGAATCAGATCCGGCGTTTTCTTTGCTCCCATCACACCGGCCACCTGCGCGACCGCCAGCACATCGCCCTTAGCGATCTTGCCTCGTTGAATCTTTTCAAGGGTTTCCGGGAGCAAAAAGACTCTGGCTTGGGCAGTCGCG
>CAZPNQ010000201.1:0-4010 GCA_964587955.1 uncultured Nitrospira sp. | reverse complement strand
AAGAAGTTCTACTTTAGTATCTATGCGATCTCGTATTGGTCCCGGGCCGTGCTCATTCCTTTGCTCATCGTATTCGCGCATCGGCCGGTCTGCCGAATTCCACGTGAACAAGGGATCGACGAGTTGTATCCGATCCCGCGGGCGGAAGTGCGTTATTGGAAATACCCTCCCTTCAATAAGGATCAGGCGTGGTTCACTCCGCATAACTTCTTCGTGGCATTGGATGCGATGCTGAAACTATATGATCGGATGCCCATGCGGGTGTTGCGGGAAAAAGCGCTGCATAAAGCGGCCTGCTGGATGGTGGATCATCTCAAAGGATCCGGGGGGCTCGGTGCCATCTATCCTGCGATGGCCAACTCCATCATGGCGCTTGAATGCTTAGGGTACGACGCCGATGATCCCCTCGTCGTCAAGGCACTTCGCGAGATCGAAGAGTTGGAAGTCTACGATTCCACGATGATCGACGGTGAGGTCGTCCCCACCCTCCATCTTCAGCCGTGTTTTTCTCCGATTTGGGATACCGCGCTGCTTGCGAACGCGTTGGTTGAAGCGGGGGTGCCGCAGGATCATCCTGCACTCCAAAAGGCTGGCCGGTACCTCATATCCAGGCAAACCAAGACGGTAGGTGACTGGATCGTCTCCTCGCCGAACGCGGAGCCGGGGGGATGGTACTTCCAGTTTGAGAACGAATCGTATCCCGATGTTGACGATTCTGCCGTCGTCATCATGGCACTTTCAAAATTAAAGATGCCGGGTCAGGAAGACAAACTGAACGAATCTATTCGTCTCGGGATGCGATGGGTCTTAGCGATGCAGGGATCGGATGGCGGCTGGGGTGCCTACGATAAAGACAATAATCGAATCGTCTTCAACTACATACCTTTTGCGGATCATAAAGCGCTCTTGGACCCCAGTACCTCGGATTTGGCCGGGCGATGTTTGGAGATGCTCGGCGCATTGGGATATGACAAGACACATCCAGCCGCCGGACCGGCGTTGGCTTTCCTAAAAAAAGAGCAGGAGAAAGACGGTAGTTGGTACGGGCGCTGGGGCGTCAATTACATCTATGGGACCTGGTCCGTCTTGGCAGGGCTCAGGGCCATCGGTGAAGACCTCTCGGCACCGTATATTCGTCGGGCGGTTGCCTGGCTCGAATCAAAACAGAATCCTGACGGTGGATGGGGTGAGTCCTGTCTTTCTTATAGGGATGATGATCCTGAGCAGTACGGTAAGGGGGAGAGTATGCCCTCACAAACCGCATGGGCATTGATGGCTCTGATGTCGGCCGGAGCGATTGATTCCTTCAGTGTCGCGCGCGGGGTGCAATTTCTTCTTCGCCGACAAATGAAGGACGGAGCGTGGCAGGAAATCAGTCATACCGGGACGGGATTTCCGCGCGTTTTTTATCTTCGGTATCATTGGTATTGCCAGTATTTTCCGCTGTGGGCTCTTGCCATGTACCGTAACCTTCGATCCCGAGGGAAAATGCGGGCCGACGAACTTCGTCATCACGTTCAAGGACCTGACACATATCGGTCCGAGCATTGACCCCCACCGGTCCTCTTTCCTCGTGCGCATTTCATGCTGTGCCGCTTAAACGAATCGTCATTTTTGCTGCAACCTCATGGGAAATGACTGCGGTGCGGTCAGCATTCCCTCCCGGCATTGAACGTCGAATCGGCAATCTCCCTGTCAAAGTGTGCATCGTCGGTGACGTGGAATATTGGCTTGCTCAAACCGGTGTCGGCCTTGAAAAGGCGGGACGAATCGCCGCCCAATTACTTGACGGCCAGTCGTTTGACCTCATGGTGTCGACGGGGTTTACCTGTGCGCTCGTCGCGGCGGACATTGGGACGCTCCTGGCAGGTTGTACAGTGGTGTATCAAGGAGCAGATAGCGACGAGTCGAGAGAGGTTCTCGATATGCCGGGTCATGCGCGGGATCTCGTCATGGCGCTGGTCGAGACTCTGGTGCCGGCTGAGCACATCGGACGATTTGTCTCGACCGATCGAATAATCGGCAGTGTTGCGGAAAAGCGAAAATTTGCGCTCAGCGCTCAGGCTATCGGCCTCGATATGGAAAGTTCGGCCTTGGCTGCCCAAGCGCGCCGGGCGCGGGTTCCTTTTGTGATCATTCGAGCTGTATCGGATCTTCTGGACGAAGATCTTCCGCTTGACTTCAATCTCTTTCTCAGGCCCACTGGGTGGCTCAAAGGGATCGGGGCTGTCTTGGCCGCTCCTTCATGTGTGTTAGGTCTTGGCCGGCTTCGTCGACAGAGTCTGGTCGCAGCAAAGGCGTTGACGGTCTTTTTCCGGAACTATGCGGCAGCGATGGCGATCGAACACCAGAAGAAAGAACTCTCGCCGACTTGACGATGACGCTACTCCAACTCATAGGCCGATGGGCTCTTACCTACGTGGCGGAAATGGGCCGGATGCTGACCTTCGCAGTGGCGTCGTTCGCCTGGTTGGCGCGTCCGCCGTTGCGCGGCAGGCAAATCATCAAGCAACTCCACTTCATCGGCTACAAGTCGACGTTCGTTGTCGTGCTGACGGCGGCGTTCACCGGGATGGTGCTGGCGCTGCAAGGGTACTATACGCTGCGAAAATTCGGATCAGAAGGACTGTTAGGTTCCGCGGTAGCGCTCAGCATGATTCGCGAGTTGGGTCCAGTCTTGGCTGCGCTCATGGTGACGGCGCGTGCCGGTTCTGCCATAACGGCGCAGATCGGGATCATGCGGATCACGGAACAGATCGATGCGCTCGATACCATGGCCGTCAATCCGCTCCAATACCTGATCGCGCCGAAGCTCGTGGCGGGTTTGATCGGCGTCCCGTTGTTAGTTGCGATTTTTGACGTGGTGGGAATCTACGGGGGCCATCTTGTCGGAGTGGATTTGCTCGGCGTCAACTCCGGTTCATACTGGAATTCCATCGAGTCTGCAGTCGAGTGGAAAGACATCTATGGCGGCATTCTCAAATCGATCAGTTTTGGCCTGATTGTGAGCTGGATCTGTTGCTATAAGGGCTTTTACACCAAAATGAGTGCCGAAGGGCTCGGCACGGCCACGACAGAAGCAGTCGTGTTGTCATCGGTCTTGATTCTCATCTGGGACTATTTTCTGACCTCATTGTTGTTGTGATCATGCTGAAGCTTGTGGGTGTGATGAAAAGGTTGGGAGGTCAGCCGGTCTTGCAGGGCATTGATCTCAGCATCCCGGAAGGTAAGCTCACGACGATCATCGGCCGAAGCGGAGAGGGCAAGAGCGTACTGCTGAAGCATATGATCGGACTCCTTCAACCCGATGCCGGGCAAGTGTGGGTCGATGGAGTCGAAATTTCTCGGCTCCGCGGCCATGCACTCAACGAAGTGCGCAAACGTTTTGCGATGTTGTTTCAGGGGGCCGCGCTGTTCGATTCACTGACTGTCTTCGAAAACGTGGCATTTCCGCTCAGAGAAAAACTACGAATGAAAGGTCCGGATGTGACCGCCCGTGTCGAAGAGATGCTGGAGCAAGTGGGTTTGGCTGGAATGGGACACAAGTTTCCGGCGGAGTTGAGTGGGGGTATGCGGAAACGCGCCGGCCTGGCGCGCGCATTGGTCATGCAACCTGAAATCATTCTCTTCGACGAGCCCACGACGGGTCTCGATCCTCTCATGGCCAAATCGATTCACGATCTCATCACGAGTATGCAGCGGAAGTTCAAGTTTACCGCGGTGATGGTGAGCCACCAGATTCCTGAAATATTCGGGATATCCGATTATGTGGCGATGTTGAAACGTGGGAAAATAGCTGCGATGGCGGAACCGGCTGAATTGCAACAGACGACCGATCCTGAAATCAGAGAATTCATCTCAGTCGGCGGGACGGTACCGCTCACGAAGGCGATCTCGGCAGGTTGACGGGTTGCCGAGAAACTCGGTTGATATACAGTGTTGATGCGAAAGAACGTCAGGATGCTCAAAAAGGCCGTCCAGCAAGGCCGCAGCGAGGTCCGCGAGGCGAC
>CAZPNQ010000200.1:0-4166 GCA_964587955.1 uncultured Nitrospira sp. | reverse complement strand
AACAGGTAGGTGTGCCAAGCTTTCGTCGCCCCGGACGGGTTGAATCCCCTTGCCGAAGCAACCAGGACGTCGCCCGTGAAAGGACTGCCGTCCATCAAGGCAACAGGATCTCGGTTCGAAGCGGCCAAAGCGGTGCCCAGTCGACCAACGAGCGGGCTTGGCACGTAAGACAACAAAGGCAGACCGGTGTCGGCGTCCAGGCCATGCAACATGCCGTCGTTCGCGCCGACCCACAGCACGGGTGCCTTCGTCAATTTCTGATTGACGAAGGTGCGGTACGAAGCGGTGCCAGCCGGGAAGTCGACATCCGAGTAACGGGCAGCGGTGGTGCTGCTTTGCAGCCAAGGGGTCGAGTTCACGATGGGGCCCATGACCCCGTCCCGGCGGATGCGGAAGCTGAGCCCCTCTTGACCACGCTCGCCGCGCATGTAATCGATGAGATTCCTCACGCGTGTGCCTTGACCGTTGACTGCAGCCACCTCGGCCGAGGTCGGGGGAGCAGACACCCCCAAGCCAATCAGTGCCGCGCGATAGCCGACCCGGGCGTCACCACTCAGACCCGCCCAATCGAAACTCAGGCCCTGACGAGCGTCATCGGTGATGAGAACCCGATCGGTGCCCACGCCGGCCATCAGTTCGGAAGCACTCCAACCCAATTCATCGCTGAAGACCCCATCGTCGTTGATGGCGTATGCCTTGATCGTGCCGCCAAAGCCATCAGGGCTGAACTCGGCGGTGTACTTGATGCTGTTTGTCAGCAGCTGGCCTGAAGAAACCGCCGGAGCCGAGTTGCTGCCCTGCGTGAGAGCAAGCAGCAGGCTGCGCAGGCGCTCTTCCAACAGCTCAGGTCTGCGAGCCAGGAAATAGCCATCTGGTTCGCCGTCGGCACAACCCTGTGCTGCACAGGCTTCGTTGTTGTTGTTGCCTCGGTCCCAGTTGACTGGCAAAGGTCCGTTGCGGCGTTCAGGCCTGGCATCAGAGCTCCATGCGAAGGCCTTCTCGCCCGTGTCAAAACTGCCGTATTTGGCAACGTACCAAAGTGGGTCGCGCAGCGTCACATCTGCGATCCCCTCGGTGACCAAGAACTTCTTGACGACAGATGAAGATTTGTCGCCCTCGCCGACGAAGTTGATCGCCTGACCGTTGTACGAGGTCGGCCAGGCGTAGCCATCGCGCCCCCCCCCTGTGGACATGCCTTCCACGCTGTAACCGCAACGCAAGGCGAAATCCGCATCACCCCGGGTGCGCAGCTCAGCGCAGTCTGAACTGGCCGAGTACTCGATGCCCGCATGTGTGAGGTAGCGGTCAGGACGGAAGTAACCCGTTGGCAGCCCCTCATCCACGGTGCCGATGACACTGAAGCCATGCGCGCCGGGCGCTCCTGCTTCCTGGTTCAGGATGTCAGTCGTGATCTCCAGGTCATAAGCGCCAGGCCTGCCTGGGCTGTCCTTGATTTCCCAGCGCAAGAAACCCACGATGTCCATGTCGTAGTCACCCCCGAACTGGGCATCGTTCCAGGTGACCACATACGAGGCAGACCTGGCCGTGCCGTGGATCGCTCGGAACGTCAGCATCGCGCCGGGCATCAGCTCACCACGGGTCTGCTTGCCATCGAAGCCCTGGAAATCCCAGGAACTCTCGGGGGTGATGTAAACGAACTTGCCAGGCTTGCCCGGGATGGGCACGTCGATGCGAGCAACGCCACCAGACAGCGTGGCAGCGTACGAACGAACACGCAAGGCGTGAGCTGGCAGGTTGCGATCCAGCACCGACGCTCCGTTGGCGCTTTGCAGCTCTGTGCGCTCGCGCACAGCTCTCGTGTTGGCGCTGAAGGCCGCACCCGCCCCAAGGTAGGTACCCTTGACCGCAGGGGCCTCAGGACACACCCCAGCCACCTTTGCCAAGCCCTCGGTGACGGCTGGGCCGATGTTCTTGAGCGTGCAGTCCACACCGAATCCACCGTTGGCCGACCCCACGGAGCGAGCCGAGTTCGTGATGCCTTCGATGTCACCAACCAGGTTGGTCAGTGACTGGATGGTCGCCGTTGAAGCGCCATTCTTCGCAATGAAGGCAGCGGCATCACCATAGACGTCCTCCTGCGCTGCATCCGGCTCATCCGTGTCGTGCGTGACCGACCCGCTCGAAATGGCAAGCATGTGCATCGGCCGGCAAATCGCCCGACCGTAGAGCGCCTTGCGAGACAGGCCGGACACCGGGTCGATGGCGGTGTCCACAAGCGGGTCCTGACGCGCAATGCCCACCGGGAGGCCCTGCTTGGCATCGCGGCTGCCCGTTCCGACCTGGGCACCACCCATGCCGATGTTGGCGAAGTAAGCCAACGCCTGGGTGATCATTTCCGACATCGGGTTGCCCCAGGACGGGAAAAACTTGTTGGTCACCTCGCTGGGCAGCGGGAAAGGCACCGCAGGCGAATTAGCGTTGTAGTCGCCAGCATCAAAGAGGGTCAGGCTGTCAAACGCCCGCGCGATACCCGGAATGGTCGAGCCACCAGAGTTCTCGAACGTTTTGGAAGAGATGCCCCCGCAACTGCTCGGCGATGCAGCGTCACTGGCCGGCATGCGGTGACAAAATCGTCCCGTTTCGAGATCGATTTCATCGTTGAAACCGCCGATGTTCTTGCGCAGTTGCCCCCCTCGCAGGTTTTCGTCGTAACTGCCAGTGATGAGGCCGAACTCGGCTCGCACGCGTTGCTGCTTTTGCTCGCTGGTGCCGAATTCCTGAAGCAACCCCACCGGCTTGCGACGCACAATCGAAACGCCAGATTCGAGGCGTTGGTAGCTGCTGCAACGCTCGCTGCCGGCTTTGAGGTCGTCACTGATGGACGCACAGGCCTTGACCCGCACGAACACCTCCGGCCCAATGCCGCCATAGCGGGCACCGTCGGCGGCGCGATCAGGCAGCTTGGTCCTGTGGGCCCTGGGATCGGTTCCTGTGGATGTGCCCAAAGGGCCGTACTTCTTGTAGAAAGCCTGAGCCTTGGCGCCGAAATCAAAATTCGGCTGCTGAGCAGCCCAGTTGCAAACGGTGCCCGGTGTGGTGGCCCACAGGCTGTAGTTGCCTTTGGCCATGCGCAAAATGGGTGCGCCACGCCCATCTTCGGTCGAACCACGGCTGCAAAGCGTCAAACCGGCATACCCTTCGTTCGGGATGCTCAAATTCGCGGTGCTGAAGGGGGTGTAATCGCGGATGTCGTCGCCACTGTAGTACTTGACGAAGGCGTGCGCGTCATGCGCCAAAGCCGCCATCTCGAGGGTGGTGTCATCGAGCGTGTCTTCGATCCTGCGACCACCGTACAGCGTCTTGCGCACCACGTCCAGCCGCGTCATGGTCGCCCAGTTAAGGAAATTGCCACTCCACAAGAACTGCGCGCTCGGGCAGGAACGACGCTCGTACTCGACAACCATCACCTTCGGCTCGAACCGTCCGCCCGTGCTGTGCTCAGCGTTGTAGCCATAGCACTTGTCAGGATCGAAATAGCCGTAGTACTTGAAGGTCGGCTTGAAGGTGTAATCGACCACGCCATCGCCATCGATGTCTTCGTAGTCGGTGTAGATCGGGGCGAACAGCGTGTGGTCACGCGACGCGGTCAGCATCATCATCGGGCCGCCCGTTCCCTGGCTGATGTTGGGAGGGTAAGCCGTGATCGAGGACGATGTGAAGCGCGCCGATGGCGTCGTGGATTGCGTCCAGGCGGTCGTGGCGCACGAGAGCGTCACCAGCGCAGCGAGTGCGAGGCGGGGCCAGTGGATTTTCATGTCTCGGCCTTCAGGCCCCAGGGACCTGGAAATAGGATTGAAGCACCACCTCGGTGCCGGCTCGGTAACCGAAGCCTCTGGCGGTGATGCGGAAGTATTGGGAACCGCCACGGCGGATGAGCTCGATCAGGTACTCAGGCTGCAGCGCAACACCCTCGATCGGCCTGGCGCCGGTGAAAATCCCCAAAGGCACCCCTCCAGTGAAGGTTGCGCACGCCCCATCTTCGCCCGCAGCGGGCTTGCCCTCTTCAGGATCTCCCCAGCGCCCTCCCCTGTCCTCCGGCCACCAGGCCTCGGCGCGATCGGATGAGGTCGCCCCTTGGGTGTAATCGACTCCCTTGCGCTCTTCGTTATCGACCACACACTGTCCCCGCAGGCACTCTTTCGTGA
>CAZPNQ010000199.1:0-4312 GCA_964587955.1 uncultured Nitrospira sp. | reverse complement strand
CGGCGATCGTCGACGCCTCGGCTTCGCACGCCGAAGCGGCCGACGGATCCTGGCAATCATCGCTTCGATCCTGTCAGTCGCGTCACGATAGGCCGAACGAACATCTCGTTCCGAGGCAGACTTCACGTGTGCATTGGCGACAACCTTGATCTTCTGCGACACGTTGTCGAAGATGAGCAGGGTCTCGGTCAATAGAAATGCAAAGTCCGGAATATCGAGGTGCTCTTTCCTTCGAGCGGGAAGAGCTTCGAACGTCTGTACCATGTCATAGCCGAGGTAACCCACGGCTCCACCTACGAAACGAGGCAAATCCGGAACCGTGACCGGACGATAGGTCTCCATGATCTCCCGCAGACGGTCTAGCGGCGCACCGCGGCTGGGGATCCGCCGGGAGTCCGAACCCTTCTTCACACAAAGGTCGCCACGATCCTCGTAGATGACGAGCGGAGATCCGCTCCCGAGGAAGGAATACCTGGCCCACTTTTCTCCCCCTTGAATACTCTCCAGCAGATACGCCGAGGGACCATGATCGATCTTGGCAAAAGCCGAAACCGGCGTGTCATGGTCAGCCAAGATTTCACGGAACAATGGGATCAGATTGCCCTGTTTTGCGTACGAGCGAAACTCATCCAAGGTGAGTGAATAGGTCATGGCCCGCATCGTTATTCCGCTTACTCTGCTCCCACCAGGAGCTTCTGTCCGATCTCGACGATGTCATCCGGCAGCTTATTCAGCTTCTTTAATTTATCGACCTCAACTCCATATCGTCTGCCAATGCTATAGAGAGTCTCTCCGGGCTTCACGACATGCACCGTTCCCTCTGGGACCTTCATACCGGAAGGCGACCCTGTCACAGCCGCTACGCCTTTGCCCGAAGGATTGCTTCCGCCGCGGCCGCCGGAAGCGGCTTTGGGCGGTTCGGCTAGCTTCGGTTTGGCGGAAGGAGAATGGCCCTTCCGTTGCATATCCTCCAAGGCTTTGCGTTCCAGCACGGTCGCTTCTCGGATCGCTTCTGCCTCTTCTTGAAGACGTCCCATTTGCTCTCGTGCCATCTGCACCTGTGCGGACAGCTCCCGGTTCCTCGCTTCAAATTCGGACAGTTCGGATTTAGTGTGCCTGATTTCGCTGTCGAGCTCAGCCGTCCGCTTCTCTTCTTGTGCCAGCAGTCGCTGAAAATTCAGGCTCCTCGCTTTTTCTGCGTTGTATTTTTCCTCTAAGACGACACACCCACTTGCCAACACACCACTACAGAGCAGTATCCCTAGGAAAAACAATCGCCGTGCCCGCTCGCAAACCCGCAGCTCTCCCTTCTGCATATATCCTCCTTTACCCAGGCTCTCTGCCGGCTTCAGACCGGCGAAGAGACGCTTAGAATAGTGGCCACTGGTGCGAAAGTCAAAGCGGACCTGGCCTATCCGGTTTGACCGTTTCCGCGGCTCTATGCTACGGTCACTGCAGCGCTGACCTCTTCCCTCATGCCGAACGTCACCGGTCATAGCCCCTTACTACAATCGTCAAGAGTACATCTCGTTGAGAGCAGCGATGCAACAAGATTCACTCTATAACGACTCTCCGTCTTCTTCGAGAGCCACTCGCACCGAGCAGGAACGACTCGCTCAACTCAAGAGCCAAATCAGGCATCACGACCACCTCTATTACGTCAAGGACCGCCCCGAGATTTCCGATGGGGAATACGATCGGTTGTTCCGAGAATTGGCCGACTTGGAAGGGGCGTACCCGGAGCTGGTGACATCAGATTCCCCGACCCAGCGCGTCGGCGCCTCTCCCCTGGAGGAGCTCGGCAAGGTCAGACACGAGCGGCCCATGTTGAGCCTTGATTCGTTGGTGAAGGCAGAAGAGGTCTTGGCGTTCGACCAGCGGATGAAACGGGAGCTGGGCACGGACTGCGTCGAGTACACGGTCGAGCCGAAATTCGACGGCCTATCGGTGGAACTGGTCTACGACCACGGAACGTTTGTTCGTGGTTCCACCCGCGGTGATGGAAATGTCGGAGAGGATATCACCGTCAATCTCCGCACAATTCGATCGTTGCCGCTGCAGTTGCTGGCCGGCACGTACCCTGATCATCTGGCCGTGCGGGGCGAAGTCTACATGCGCCTCATCGACTTTCATGCGCTCAACCGCCGAATGACGGAACGAGGGGATGACGTTTTCGCAAACCCGCGCAACGCAGCCGCCGGTTCTCTTCGGCAACTTGATTCGCAAATTACCGCCTCTCGGCCGCTTGTCGTCACCTGTTATGAAGTGATGGCGATGACCGGGACACCTCCCCCGTCGCACTGGGCTGAACTGGAAACGCTGGCCATGTGTGGACTTCCGGTCCCTCACCTTCGCCGTCGATGTGACGCCATCGAACAGGTCTTGGCGTTTCACCGAGAAACGGAGGAGCAGCGCGACAATCTCCCCTATGAAATTGACGGAGTCGTGGTGAAAGTCGATCGCGGGGATTGGCAAGCTCGACTGGGAATGAAATCCAGAAGCCCTCGGTGGGCCATCGCCTTCAAGTTTCCTCCTCGGAAGGAAATTACAGAGGTACAGGACATCGCTATCTCCGTCGGCCGAACCGGGACCTTGACCCCTCTGGCCCTGCTGAAACCGGTGGAAGTGGGTGGAGTCACTATCAGCCGAGCCACCCTCCACAATGCCGACGAGGTGGCAAGGAAGGACATTCGCATAGGCGACACGGTTCGGGTAGAGCGCGCAGGGGATGTCATTCCGGCGATCGCTGAACGCATCCCCATCTCGAATGAGGTCAGATCAGACCCTTTTCAAATGCCGCATCACTGTCCGATATGCGGCTCGGCCGTGGCGAGGGAAGGTGCCTACTTCTACTGCACGGGCCAAGCCGTCTGTGCTGCTCAGCTGAAAGGCGCGATCGAGCACTTCGCGTCGAAAACCGCGCTGAACATTGAAGGCCTCGGCAAGAAGACAGTCGCTCAGCTAGTCGATCAGGGGCTCGTCAAGGATCTTTCTGATCTTTATCGCCTCGATCAGGAACAACTCCTAAAACTCCAGGGGTTTGCGGAGAGATCCGCAAGCCTGCTCTTTGACGCCATCGCTCGTAGTAAAACGGTTCCTCTCGATCGATTTCTGATGGGATTGGGAATCCGCCAAGTCGGACAGCACATTGCGAAAGTGCTCGCCAAAGAGTTTGGCTCTCTCGAGGCCATCATGTCGGCCGACCGCGACCGTTTTGAGAAAGTCAGGGAAGTTGGTCCGGAAATCTCTGAGAGCCTGGTCTCCTACTTCCAAGAAAGTTCGAACCGACGCGTCATCGACCAACTGCATGAACTTGGGCTTTCGATTATCGCCACACTTTCACTTCAGAACGAGACCACTTTACCTTTCACAAGAAAGAGCTTCGTGTTTACCGGCGGATTAGAGAAGCTGACGAGGGAGGACGCTAAGGCATTGGTCGAACGGTTAGGCGCCACGGTATCATCCAGTGTCAGCAAGAAGACAAGCTATGTCGTAGCCGGCACAGATCCCGGCTCAAAACTCGATCAAGCTCAGAAATTAAAGGTGACGGTCCTTGATGAAAAGGCTTTCCTAGACTTGGTGGAACAACAGAAGGCGAGCTAGTCTGCAACACTCATGAATGCTACTACTGCAATCGCGGATTCGGTGCGGCGACAAACCATCAGAATAATGCGGGCTAATCACACCGAGGCTTCGACCGGGACGGGGACTTTCTCGTCCTTGAAAATTTGCACGCTTCGTATCGAGCGAGGATCCGCCTCATGGACCACCAGGCGGCAATTCTCGATGCGGAGTTCTTCTCCTGCTTGAGGGATACGACCAAGGTTTTCCTGGATCAGCCCTCCGATAGTCAGCGCTTCATCTCCAAGCTCGACTTTCAGGAAATCGTTCACCTTTCGAACTTCCGTCCGCCCATGGACCAAGATTTGATTCTTTCCGATGCGTTTGATGAGTTCCTCGGTGATATCCGTTTCGTCGACGATCTCACCCACCACTTCCTCGACAAGGTCTTCCAGGGTCACCAATCCCATGACTCCACCGAATTCGTTGACGACCACTCCCATATGCCGCTTTTCCTGTTGGAACTGTTTCATCAAGTCATCCGCCGTTTTGCCGGCCGGGACGAAAAGCGGAGGATGGGCGATATCTCGGAGGCGTAAATCGGTTCTCCCCTTGGCCAACTCGGTCAGTGCCTTCGTCTTGTAGAGAATCCCCGTTATGTTATCCAGCATACCGTCATAGAGCGGAATTCTAGAATACTTCGAATTATAGAGCAGCTCTTGTGCTTCCTTGAGCCGAAGGTTCCCATCCA
>CAZPNQ010000198.1:0-4492 GCA_964587955.1 uncultured Nitrospira sp. | reverse complement strand
GCAGCGGCAAAATCATGCGCCGCCTGCTGCGCTCCATCGCCAAGGGCGAGGAGATTACTCAGGACATCTCGACGCTGGAGAACCCGGCAATCGTCGCGCAGTTGGCTGGGAAGATTTAAACGGCTGAAGGCCTCAGCCTTTGGCGAGTAATCTCCGCAGTCATCGCAGCCGACGGCATCAAGTCGTCTGGCCGCACCAGCCCACAAACTTGGGCTTTCCTCGCATCAACCCCAAAGGACTTCGCATGAACCACCCGATGTACACCCTCTCCGTCCCCGTCTTCAAACAAATGCTCACGGCTCTGCAAGCGATTCTTGCCCAGACCGCTGAGCATGTCGCCGCGAAAACCATAGAGCCCGATGCACTGCTGCAAGCGCGCCTGTTCCCCGACATGTTCCCGCTGATCAAGCAGGTGCAGATTGCCGCTGACTTCGCGCGCGGAATCGCTGCGCGGCTTGCAGGTGTTGAGCTGCCAACCGTTGACGGCAACCAAAAAACCTTTGCGGACCTCGACGCTTTGCTGACCCAGACCATGGGTTTCCTGAATAGCGTCAACCCAGCCCAGTTCGAGGGTAAGGAAGGCATCGAGATCGTGCTGCGGCCCGGCACACCCAAAGAGAAAAAGCTCAGCGGCCAAGCCTACCTAGCCAACTACGGGCTACCGCAGTTCTTCTTCCACGTCAGCACCGCCTACGCCCTCCTGCGCCACAACGGCATGTCCATCGGCAAGCGGGATTACATGGGCGTTTATTGACACTAGGGGAATCTGCCTGAAGTCGAAAGCGCTTCTTCATTGAGGCGCTTCTTCCCAGTATTGCCTTCAGGGAGATGATGCCGGCGAACCCGTGTTATCCGCGCGTGTCACTGCGTTGACTCACATGGCAAAGGCGAGTTGGTGACAAATGCGGCGCTTAGCTGAGTGAAACTTTAACCCTGTTTAGCCTGTTCGCAGAGGTTTAGCCCTAATGCTTCATAATTCTGCTAACATTTGGGATTCAAGCGGCACATCTACCTAATCGCAATAGAAAGGCAGATTGATTAAAATACGCTTGTTTAGATGAAAATAATAAATGGACATTTCAAATTATCCACGTTAAGGGGAACAGCATGAGTATCTGTATCGTCCAGATAAGCGATATCCATTTTAGGAACGCGGACACCTTGGCTATTGGTCATCGTGAAGAGATCATTCGCGCCATACGGCCCAAAGTGCGAGGCAAGAAATGGGTTTTGATAGCTATCACCGGCGATCTCGCTTTTCAGGGTCTTGCTAGCGAATATGAGGCCGCCTCTGCATTTCTCAACGACGTCAAGAGACATGTCGCGTTCGAGGCGGGGTGTTCCGTTCAAATTGTGGTCGTCCCGGGCAACCACGACTGCGACTTCAAGAATGTGAGCAACAGTCGCGAAATAATCGCTCGTACTATTCTGCGTGAGGGAGTTGAGCTGGTTGACGCGGGAGTGCTTGAAATTTGTACTGCGGTCCAGCGAAATTTTAAAGAATCGGCCAAAACGTTGGAATCCACAGGCTACCTTTATCATGACGATCTCTGGAAGGAAATTGGTATCGATGCAGAGGGACACTCGATCCGGATTTTCGGCCTTAATGTCGCTTGGCTATCCAAGATCAAGGAGAAGTACGGTGAGCTAGTCTTCCCCGTGCAGCGGTATGAAGACCGGCTGAAGACAAGTACCGCGAGTCTTAATATCGTTCTCCTGCATCACCCGGCCCATTGGATGGCGCAGCCGAGCTTTCACGCTCTTCGAGCCCTCTTCCAGAATAACAACACTGTGGTGTTAAGCGGCCACGAACACGTTTCCGGCGGTTACCAAATCCGAACGACCAATGCCGAGTACGTTTCATTCGAGGCACCGGCGCTTGTTCCCGAGAAATTCTCGGACAAAGCGGGCTTCAATATTCTAGAGATCGATCTCGATCAACGCACGGGTGTGTGCCAGACGCACTACCTCGATGGGGCAGTCGAAGACCCATTTGAGTTCAGGCTTCAAACGCCCGCAGAGGTCACATCGCGGCACCAGTTGAGTGATGCATTCAATTCTGAACTATCCGACCCTGGCGGGAACTTCACCGGTGGTTCGTATACCGGATCCGGCAAGTGTCAGCTAGAACTCTCAGACATCTTTACATTCCCAGACGTCCGAACGGTGTCCGCCGAAGAAGGCGCAATGCCGGTGATTGGCTCTGAAGCTTTGTTAAGTGGGGCCTGTTCCGGCCGAAAAATAATCATCATTGGCGACGAGCTCGCAGGCAAAACCACACTTCTATACAAGGCGTTTCGGCTTTATCACTCGCGCGGTCGCTACCCCGTATACCTCTCGGCATCGAGCCTAAATAACGCTGGCCAGAAACAAATCCGGAACAAAATTAAAGATGCGGTGAAGCATCAGTACCAAGATGGCGAAGCAGTACTCAGGGAGCCAAAAGAATCTCTAGTCCTCCTTGTCGATGACATTGAGTTGCTAAAACGTCTACCGCACTTGTTCGAGAACTTCATGGAAGTAGCATCGACCGATTTTGGCAATTTTTTGGCGACTGCGGAACAGCAATTCACCCTCACGGAGCTGCTCGATAGTGAGGTGCAGCGCCTCCTGTCGGACGCATATACCTATGAGATTCTTCCGTTCGGGCATCGCAACCGGTATCAGCTGATCGGTCGCTGGTGCCGAGTATCAGGTTCTACCGATGTTCAGGATTTTGAGCGAAAAGTGCACCAAGTCGAATTGACGTTGGACACCCTAATCGGCCGCAATCTAGCTCCGGCATATCCTTTCTATCTTCTGCTCATACTCCAAGGGATGGATTCAGCGATGGCGGGTGCTCTACAGCAGAGCAGCTATGCGTACTACTACCAACATCTGATCACCAAGGGTCTTAACGAGGCTGGCCTAAAGCAGGACAAGCACGATGAGGTCATGAACTACCTTGCAAACCTCGCGTGGTTCGTGCGAAGTGCGGGGGACAAAGAGATTACTGAAATTGAATTGCAGGGGTTTAACGGGGAGTTCGGAAAAAATTTCCACAACGTCGTGCTCCGGGATCGACTGACCCTTCTCACAAATGCTCGTCTGCTGGTGCTCCGAAAGGGAACCTATTCGTTCGCTTATCCGTACATTTACCATTTCTTTCTAGGGGCCTACCTTTCTGACAATTTTTCAGAAGAAACGGTCAAGAGCGCAATCAACGGGATGTGTGCAAACTTACGCGACCGAGAATCAGCAAATAGCATTCTCTTCCTTACCCACCATAAGAAGAGTCTGGAAATAATCGAAAAGGTTCTTGATGTCTTGGTCGGGTGTCACCGAGATGCCAAACCTTTCAACTTCGAGGCGGACGCTGAGGGAATCCAAAATCTCATCTCTGAGTCCTCTAGCCTCTCGCTGAGTACCCTAGACCTCGAACAGGAACGTCTGGACCAGCGAACGCAAATGGATCGGAGCCACGAGCACCGTGAAAAATTTGACGCTGCGGTGGCTAACGATAAATCCGACATAGGAGATAGACTGCGGCAGATTTTATTGATGATTCGCACTGGGGAAATCGTCGGACAGATTGTAAAAAATTACTACGGCTCCTTGAGAAGACCTGAGAAAAAGCGCCTTCTTCGAGAAGTATTTGAAGCTCCGTTGCGCATGTTCTCCGAACTAATGACCTTAATTGGAAACAATCCCTCACTGCTGGCAGAAAGCATCTCTAAAAAAATTAAGGAGGAACATCCCGATGCGGATGGAGAACAACTGGAAAAGTTCTCTAGACGATTGGCATTTGACCTGCTGGGAATGCTTGCGACTAGCGCAATTCTAAAGCCAGCGCGTGACGTAAGCATCCGCGAACTCGATGACGATATCCAATCACTCGTGGACGATCAGAACACTCTGTCTTCACGACTCGCTCAGATTGCGTGCTTGCTAGTAAGGCCCGCATATCGAGGAACTGAGAATCTGAAAAAGTTCGCCGCTGAGTTAAGATCAAGCAACCCATTCGCCTACTCGCTTCTTCAATCTTTAGGCGCAATGCACATACGCATGTTTAGCCTTTCCGAACCGGACAAGCAAAAGCTTTGCAGCGCGCTGGACATTGATTTTTCGGAAACTCGGAAAGGGGAGGTCACAAAGTCTGGCATGAAGAAGCTGACGTAGCGGGCGTTGTAAGGCTTTGAGCGCCGCAGGTGGATTACAGTGTTTGAACGGGTGCTGCGCAGCCTACGCTGGGCCTAACTGGTTGCGGCCTTTTTAACGTCCAATTAGGGCTGAAAACAGCCCATCTGAGTCGGGCGTCCCAACTCAAAGCGTCCGTCCAAACACCCCCACCATCCGCCCCCAAGCCTTCTCCGCTTGCGCGTGGTCGTACACCCGCGAGTCGGTGGGGCACCAGCCGTGTTTGGTGCCGGTGTAGACCTCTATCTCGGCGGGGCGATTGGCGGCGGCGAAGGCGCTGCGTAGCGTGTCCTTCACCGTTGGTTCTTTGGCGTCG
>CAZPNQ010000197.1:0-4518 GCA_964587955.1 uncultured Nitrospira sp. | reverse complement strand
GCCAGGGACGTAAGGTTTTCACTTTCACCAGACCGCATCGCACGCCCTCGTCTTCCAACAACCGGATCGCTTCTCGACCCTGAGAAACAGCAGTGCCCGAAGCCACGATCACGATATCTGCGTCTGTATTTTCTGTGTCGATCAGACCATTCAGCCAATGGATCGAATGTTTTCGGGAGCGTTCGATAGCAGCCCAAATCTCTTGTTGCCAGCTGGCATGTGTTGCATAGCTGATATAGTTGCTCTTCATGACGAATGGATCGCGCATCATTCGAACAGGTGGACATTCCATATCCATACACGGTACAGGGGAGCGGTAGGGGTCATATGGTGGAAGGCACATGTCCGCAGGTGTGAGATTCACGACATCTTTTGTGTGAGTAACAAAGAATCCATCGCAACAAAGTGCGAGCGGAAGGTGCACATCAGGCTCTTCGGAGACCATGTACCCCTTCAGAATCCAATCGAAGAAGTCTTGAGCAGTTTCTGCATGCCACACCAGCATGCCAGTGTTCAGCAGGTAGGCGATTTCCAGTGTGTCTGGTTGAATCGACAAAGGAGAGTTAATACCACGGCAGGTGACGATCATCTGAATCGGTAATCTGGCACCGGCCCACATCGGGAAGTTCTCCATCGCCCGCATGGTGCCCGGTCCTGCTGTAGTCGTAAACACACGGGCTCCGCCAAACGCGGACCCTGCGCATTGCGACATGACGGCAAATTCGCTCTCGCCACGGAAATAGTCTCCGATATAGCCTTCAGCAAATAATTCGCCGATCAACGCGGCGGCTTCACTCTGTGGTGTGATCGGATACGCGATCATGACATCGCAGCTTGCCCGACGGAGCGCTTCCTTGATGACTTCGCTGCCCGTAAAGAATGAAGGCGTACGTGGAGCCTCATTCATCATTTTCCAAGTATCTGTATAAGTCTGACCTTTCTTATTTTGTGTCCCAATAACTGATTTCATTTCTGCCATGGACGCAGCCTCCTTTCACACTCGCAGGTTTCAAATGGTTAATTCGAAACCCCATTATTGGCTGATGCTAGCCGTGGTTGGACTGTCCCTTTCAATCGCTTTATGGTATCGGCTAATCTCATGATTTTATCAACAGATGCATCGCGAAACGAGAGCATGGCATCTTCGTGACCGGCCTGTGCGCACATACCAATAGTGTAGCAGGAGGTTCCTCCACGAATAATCTTTAGCGACAAATTGGCTTGGTGACAATGCACCCCGACAAACATGCAACAGTCGATTTTGTTATGCCAGATAGTCAAATTCGGATGATTCGGGTTAATCTCGACTTCAGGATTGATTTTAGGATACTTGGGACGGTAGTCGGGCATAGGGATCAGCATCGGTTTTTGGCCGGGCTGAACGCATTCGATAAGCGTGTTAAAAAGCTGCCGAATCGCCGTGGCTTTCTTCGCGGCTTTTTCGTTCCATGCCCACAGCACGAGGGGACCTGGGAAGATTGTTGGTACTTTCGCCATCAAGAATTGACGCGCGGCTTCTTCATAAGCCTTTTCTTCAGAAACGATTACACCATTAATATGGGCTTCTCCTGGATTCGGCAAGCGAATTCCCATGCTTGCAGCAGCCGGGGGAAGAAAATGTTCTGGCCCTGGGAGCACACGATAGTCACTCATCTCAACTTACACTCCGGGATAATTTTGATTGGTGAAAGAACGGTTATTTTTCACGTACTTGATTCTTAAGCTACTTTAAGCTGTTTCTCTACTCTTCTTCAAGATCACAGAAGGCCCAGTTCGGAGAGCTTTCGGGCCACCATTGGGTAGAGAGTTAGGCCCTTTGCTCCCCATCGGGCTGTGGATATGGTAGCATTGATCAAAAGACCCCGCCGCATTATAGGTGGCAAACTTTTCGATTGTCAAATTGAGTATATGAAGGATCATGACATGGTAACTCGGTGAATGTGACACGATACGTGAGCAGTTCGAGTCAAATTGGGCGGACACCGCTAGGAATGTTGCTAGGGAAGCTGTTTGCAGGCCTCTGTTGCCCCGAGCATGCAAGCACGTTCAAGATCGTCTTTTGCTGAGCCCCCCTGCAGCTCATTCTGGTAAAGCTCGGCTCTTGCAAGTAACGCCTGCCTATCAGTGGGATCGACTCGTAAAACCGCACTCAAGTCATCGATTGCTTGGATCGGCTGGTTCAGCTTCTTATAGATGCTGCTCCTGATCAAATAGGCCTCTTTTTGGTATGAAACCCAACTGTCCGGAGTTTGCGGGGGCAAGCATCTTTGTAAGATTGCAAGAGCGGGTGACCACTGCTTCTGCGCAACCAATCTGCGAGCCTCAGTAGTACAGAGGTCGATGAGGCGATAACGCGCCAAATCAAAAAAAGGATCCAATTCAAGTACTTGCTCAAATGAATGGGCTGCCTCGATGGGCCGCTGTAGCCACGTGTTGACGTCTCCTCGGCCCAGAAGGGCCCATGTATTCTTGGGGTCGATTAGAATGGCTCGATCGAAATCCATTCGAGCGTTATCGACGTATTCGGAATATTCACTCGGTTTGAATTTGTTGGAATACGCAACGGATGCAAGCCGTAAATACGTTTGCCCCCGCACGATCAAAGGTTCCACGGAGTGAGGGTCTAAAACCGCTGCCTGTGAGGTCAAATCGAGTTTTTTGGAAAGATGCTGAGAGAGAATCGCTTTCTCGACCAGTATCCGGGCCTGTTCGCGATTTTTTACATGGCCGGCCGGCTCAATAGTGAGAGCCCGCACCCCGGTAGAAGCGGTTCTTAACTCATGGAGCTGGGTCTTGAGTTCGGCATTTTCGCTCTGAAGCCGGTGGAAATGTTCGGCAAATCGTTTCTCGGATTGCCACCGTCGAACAGCTGTTTGAAGATTGTCGAGATCGACGACTGCACGGATACGGATATAGAAGCTTGGTCGATCATTCTCGAAGGAACGCTGTGATTCCAGGATTTCGGTTTTTGTTATCGCGGCAGCAATAGTACGGATTTCCAATGTGCTGGATTGAAAGCTTTTGTGAGGAGAAGCGCTTTCTATATCCTGAAATGTGGACTCGATATATAAACCGGCTTCTTCAACCGCTCTGCGTTGAGCTAGCCGGAGGACTCGTTCCGCAGCTATTGCGAGAGTGTCGCTATCTCCCATTACGTAACGTCCTTCGGTCACCACTGAGGTTTCTACGGCATTCGCAGGCTGGTACAGGATAAAGAAGGCTCCCACTACGGAAAAGATCCATAATGCACGACGAAAACTCATAAGAGAACTATACCGCTTGGTTGAGCATCGGACAATCTTCCCTGGGAAGGCCAAGGGAATCAATGAATGAGCTTGCTAACGCGACTTGGGGAAAACTTGCAGAAATGGATGAATTTCAACTCGTTCGAAGATGCCGTGAATCGTATAGGGGTCATGGCGGACGAAGTCTTCAACCTCCTCCCGAGTCTCAAATTCTAGCACCAGTAGGCTGCCAGCCTTATCCGTAAGAGGACCTGCGAGAAGGACTCGCCCTTGCTTATCCAACGGCTCGAGATTGGCTAAATGGGCTGCGCGATGGATTTTCCGTTTAGACTCCCCTTGTAAGCTATCGTAGCCGATGATGACGAACTTCATCATTAACCCTCGTCCATGTATATTCCATTCCAGAGATATTTTCTGAGGGATGAATATGAGCTAGGCGGGATCTTCTTCGATGGGACAACGGTCATTGTATCCAGACGTGACTTCATGCCACCAGTGGATCTCTTTCTCGCCAAGCTTCCAGCACAAGTAGACGACTCTACCATCACGGATATGGGGGAAGTCGCACAGCCCAACATCGATGTCTTTTACAACGACTCCTAACTCATGGATGGCTTGGAGGTTGGAGCTGATGTCCTGCAGACTTTTCACGTAGGATACGCCCACTGGTGTCCCGCCTCCGAAGCATGCATTGGCCGATGCTTTGCTGACCTCCTGGCGGGTTCTCATAAGGACAGTCTTACCATCCCGGATGGTCGACAGATGCAACTGGAGCTGAGGGATTAGCTGATTGGCTTCGAGGAGTGAAAACACGCGGCCGGGGCTGGTTTCATTTTCATCACGTGCCATGTCGTACTCGCTAGTATGGTCGTGCTGAATGTGTAACATATTTCAAATTCGTGGAACAACCCATAGCGCAGGATAAATTGCTCAATGAAACAAAATTCTAGATGCTAGTTGACAACCGGTCGATGCGTGAGTATCATCAGCTCATCATCTAAGGCTGAGCTGATTCTCTCCATCGAAGAATTCAACTCCGGAACCTGTCTCGAATCAAATCTAGCAGTGAGAGTGAAGTAACTTAAAGTAAGCCATCAAAGATTTTGCTCGGGCTGTAGACCTCGGAAAATTTAGGACGAAACAGAAGCAGACAACGAACTTCCACAAGTTATTCCAACCCAACAGATCAAGATCTAGAGCTCATCGCTAAGAACAAAGCACGTTCGCATGGCCAATCAGTTCGTGTGTATTTTGGAGAGTAACAAACCCAAGG
>CAZPNQ010000196.1:0-4579 GCA_964587955.1 uncultured Nitrospira sp. | reverse complement strand
CCGTTGATTTGCTGAGGGACACGCCCATCTCGTGCCATAAGGCTGAGGCAGAGGACGCCGTACTCATCGGCAGTGGTCTTGGGATCAGTCGCCAACCTCCAGTGAGCCAGCAGACTCGATCCGTCGAAGATCCCTGCGACTACGTTGGTATTTCCGATGTCGATCGCTAACAGCATCAGACGCATTCTACCCGGCTTGCTGCTCTTTCGCTACTCTCTCAGATGAATGACATCGGCTGCGCGGACATCGACGAGCGGCATCGGTCGTGAGCGAGGGGGAGGCGACAAGGGTCTCACTTGCAACGCGCCGTCGGCAGTAAGAGCTTCTGCTCTGCCGACGATCGATTGCTCGTTCGTGAACAGGACGCGAACTTGACGTCCCAGTGTGGCACAGCGGGCCGTGTAGGCCTGCCGCAGCCGAACAGGCCCTGACGATCGAAGCTCGCCAAGACACTGTTCAAGTTCCGAAAACAGTTGTGCAATGAGTCGATTACGATCGATCGGCCGCTGTGTAACTTCCGCTAATGAAGCTGCAATTGACTGCAATTCATCCGGAAAAGACCCCAAGGGAACGTTTACATTGAGCCCGATTCCAATGACCACGACTGGGTCGTTGGTTGTGGCGAAGCTGCTTTCGCAGAGAATTCCGCCGACTTTGCGTTCATAGAGGAGCAGATCGTTCGGCCATTTCAGCGAAAGAGACACGGTCGCTATCTGTTGAACAGCCTCGGTCACAGCCAGTGCGCTGGCAAGCGGCACCCAGGATAACCATTGAGAAAGGGAAAGACTTTGCCCTATTCCACGCACAATGACGGAACAATAGATGTTCAACCCCGATGGAGAGAACCAGGTGCGCCCATGTCGTCCGTAGCCACCTGACTGGCTTTCGGCGATCACGACGGTGCCGTGCAGCGCGCCGTCCTGAGCAAGCGACAATGCCTCCCTGTTGGTCGAAGGGAGATCTTGGTGCAGATACAACGGGTGACCAATCGACGTGGTTGCAAGGGTGCTGCGAATACTATCGAGATGAAGTGGCGGGGAGGAGATCATAAACTACGCACGCCGGTGTCGTGAAGGCCGAGCCAACGTCATCTGAAGGCTGATCGTAGCCGCGGGAGCAGAATGGGTAAGCGCTCCAATGGAGATGCGATCGACACCGGCCGCTGCCATGGCTCGGACATTCCTTAGCGTGATGCCGCCCGATACTTCCACCAGTGCCTGCTTCTTGATCAATGCTACGGCACGTTTGACTAGGGCCGGCGGCATATTGTCCAACAGAATAATATCAGGCTTACCTGCGAGCGCCTGCCGAACCTCAGAGAGAGATTCCACCTCAACAATGATCGGAAGCGCGCGAGCCCGATGGGCATGCGCCAATCGGCATGCCTGTTCCACCGGCCGTCGATTTCGTCGAAGCAGGGCCAGGTGATTATCTTTGATCAGAATGCCGTCACTCAACGATCGCCGATGGTTAACCCCACCGCCGAGCGACACGGCCCATTTCTGCAGCGCACGCCAGCCGGGAAGCGTTTTCCTGGTATCCAGGATACTGACTGGGTAGCCGCGCACCGCCCGACAGAATTGTTGCGTCAAGGTGGCGATCCCGGACAGGTGTTGAAGAAAGTTCAACGCAACCCGCTCGGACTTTAGGATTGACCGTCCGTCACCCGCGATCTCGACGAGCCGCTCGCCATTCGTCGCGCGATCGCCGTCGCGCTTCGAGAGCGACAATCGCAGGGATGGATCGACCATGAGGAAGGTCTGAACCGCTGCGGCCATTCCCGCCACAACCAATGGCTGTTGCGCGATGATCTCGGCCCGAGCCGGCACCGGGGATGAGAAGATCGATGCGGTCGTGGCATCGCCTTGAGCCAGGTCTTCTTCCAGTCCTTGGCGCACGGCTCGCCGAATGTCTGCGGCAGGAAGTGTGGCCATCGGTCAGGCTGCGAGCATGGCGCGGAGCTGTTGTTCGCTGTTGGCCAGCAATGCACGATCTCGGGAGAGGGTTTGCACACGCTCCTGATGCTCGGTGATCACGTCTGGCGGGGCTTTCGACACGAACTCGGCGTTCTTCAGTTTCCCGCCGACTCGTTGCAATTCCTTGTCGGTTTCCGTGAGTTGTTTTGTCAGACGGTCAATCGCTTTCTTGAGGTCGACGTCCTCGCCAACCTCTATGCCCACCGAAAGACCTTCCGTGACGAGTCGCAACAATCTTACTGTCGGCCAATTATGCGGTGGATTCACTTCAACGGTACCACGGCTAAGGTGGGCGAGGTGCCGTTGTAACTCGTGAAGCTGATTCTGCCTGTTCGGATCGTCGTGTCCGACCTGAAACGGAATCTGTTGCCCTGGGGGATAATTCAAGAGGACTCGACTGGTTCGGACGAGCCCCACCGTTTGTTCCAGCAATGCGAAGTGCTGCTCTGCATCCGGCGCGGCCCATGTCCCGTCAGAGGCCGGATAGTTCTGCACGACGATGCTGTCTCCCTGATGAGGGATCGTCTGCCAAATCTCTTCTGTAATGAACGGCATGAAGGGGTGTAGCAGCCGCATGGTCGTTTCCAGCGTCTCCACAAGCGTGTGCCTGACGCTGGCTCCATCCGGATGCTCCGATGTTTGCAGAACCGGTTTGATCAATTCCAGATACCAGTCGCAGTACTCATGCCAGACGAATTGATAAAGGACTGTGGCCGCACGATCGAATCGGTATGCCTCCAGCTCGGCCGTGATGGCGCGGATCGTGTGGGCAAGGCGGCTTAAGATCCACCGGTCGGGGAATGTTCGTTGTGCCGGCGGAAGAGCGGTGCGAGGTCCATCGAGATACATCAATGCGAATCGCGCGGCATTCCAAATCTTATTGGCGAAATTGCGGTAACCCTCGATCCGTTCTTCCGCGAGCTTGATATCGCGTCCCGGCGAGGCCATCGAAGCCAGAGTGAACCGAAGGGCGTCGGTGCCGAATTGATCCATGACGTGCAGCGGATCGATCACATTGCCTTTGGATTTGCTCATCTTCTGGCCTTCTGCATCGCGGACCAACGCATGGATATAGACGTCTCTGAAGGGTACGTCTCCCATGAACTTGAGCCCCATCATGATCATGCGGGCTACCCAGAAGAACAGAATGTCGAGGCCGGTAACAAGCACAGAGGTCGGGTAGTAAGTTTTCAGTTCCTGCGTCTGCTCTGGCCATCCCAACGTCGAGAATGGCCACAAGGCGGATGAGAACCACGTGTCGAGCACGTCGGGATCCCGGAACAATTGCTGGCTGTCGCAGACCGGGCATCGAGTGGGAACCGTTAGAGAGACGATCGGGATGGCGCCTTGCAAGATCGTGGTCCGACCGTCCACGGTGACAATCTGACGGCCGTTGCATGCCAAACAGTACCAGGCAGGAATTTGATGACCCCACCAAATTTGCCGTGAGATACACCAGTCTTTGATATCCCGCATCCAGCCGAGATAGTTATTCACCCAGCTTTCAGGAATAATTCGGACACGCCGATCCTCCACCGCTTTGATCGCCGGCTCGGCGAGCGGCTTGATACTGACGAACCATTGCGGGGAGAGATAGGGCTCGACGACGGTCTTGCAGCGGTAACACTTTCCAACGGCCATCTTGTGGTCTTCGGTTTTCTCGAGCACGCCTTGTTCACGGAGCAGCGCTTCGACCTTGGGGCGTGCTTTGGAGACGGGGAGGCCACGGAGCATTTCGACGACCGATGATTCGACCGCCGCCCGTTGCATCCCCACAGCATCGAGTAATGCGGCATGATCGAGCACTGCGAGTCGAGGAAGGTTATGCCGCTCTCCCGCTTCATAGTCGTTGAAGTCATGAGCCGGAGTGATTTTGACCGCTCCGGTGCCGAATTCCAGGTCTACGAGGATCGAATCGCCGACGATCGGAATCTCACGGGTCGTCAGTGGCAGGCGCACTTTCTTGCCGATTAGATGGCGATACCGAGGATCGTCCGGATGCACGGCGACGGCCGTGTCTCCCAGCATCGTTTCCGGCCGCGTTGTGGCGACGATTAAACTGGTGTTGGGATCGTCCGCTAATGGATAGCGGAGGTGATAGAGCTTGCCCTTCGCGTCCTCATGTTCCACTTCTATATCAGAGAGGGCCGTCAGGCAGCGGGGGCACCAATTGATGAGCCGCTCGCCACGGTAGATCAACCCGTCTTGATACAGCTGTACGAAGACTTCGAGGACGGCTTTGGACAATCCTTCGTCCATCGTGAATCGCAAACGGTCCCAGTCGCAGGATTCTCCCAGCTGCTTTTGTTGGTTGATAATCGTGTTGCCGGATGTCGCTTTCCATTGCCAGACACGTTCGACGAATCGCTCCCGTCCCAGTGACTCCCGTGACAAGCCTTCGGCCATCAGCTGCTTTTCCACGACATTCTGTGTGGCGATGCCGGCATGGTCGGTACCCGGGAGCCAGAGCGTATTGCGCCCCTGCATGCGCCGCCACCGAGTCAGCAAGTCCTGCAAGGTCCCATTGAGCGCATGCCCCATATGCAGCGCCCCAGTGACATTGGGGAGCGGAATCATAATGGTATGCGGCTGCTTGTTCGGAT
>CAZPNQ010000195.1:0-4610 GCA_964587955.1 uncultured Nitrospira sp. | reverse complement strand
GTCCAGCTTGCCTGCATCACCATGCTCCTGAGGCAATTTTGAGATAGGTTCTAGTAAAATATATATATACTAAATAAAGAACATTAAGATATTAGATGCATTTTATGTATGGGTCAGCATCCTAGCCGAATCGAAGCATTGCCGCAATGCAGTGGTTATGAATTGACCCGCTGTATTGGGACCTTATCCATCCACTTGAGAATACGCTGGTGTCGGCGAGTGAGGGCAGTGGTTTTTCTGATGGGATCGTATCGCTGCGGGCTGGGTAGAATGGCCGCCAACCAAGCCGCCTCGTCGGCGGTGAGGTCCGAGGCCGATTTTGCGAAATGATGGCGAGCGGCGGCTTCTGCGCCGTATACGCCGCGTCCCCATTCCGCGACATTGAGGTACAGTTCGAGGATACGCGTTTTGGTCAACCGGTGTTCGAGCGAGCGTGTGATCAACGCCTCACGGGCCTTGCGGAGCAACGAGCGTTCCGACGACAGATAAAGATTTTTTGCCAGCTGCTGGGTAATGGTGCTCCCGCCTCGTTTGAGTTCTCCCGCTTCAAGATTGTACAGCGCGGCGTCGCGAATGCCCTCCCAATCGAATCCCTCATGGATAAAGAACGAGGCGTCCTCTGATGCGATCACGGCACGTTGCAGCTCCGGTGCGATCCGGCTTAGGGGTGTCCAGATCCATTGCCGCTTGCCGGTCCGTCCCTGTTCAGCTGCTCGTGCCAGCCGACGGTCCATGAGCGCCGTTGATGTCGGGTTGGTCCGTATAAGGAGGTCTGTGTCGGGAAGTGCGCTGAGCCAGCTCAGTGCGAGGATGCCCAAAGGAAGGCCGATGAGCACGGTGCTCCAAAGGAGAACACGGGCGACTCTGCGTCGGCCGGTTGACTTGCGTGTGGGAGGATCGTATGTGTAGTGACGCAAAAAAGTCGGACTCTGATTCGGTTTGTGTCTAGACTCCATCACCTAGCTGGGAGCCTGTCCGACATTGCCTTCGTAATGAGGCGAAGGAGGTGCCGGCAGATGCGAGGCCACAGGCCCCGAAAAACCGGAGGCGTATTCGCTGGAATACGGTGAGGATTTTTTGGGGCCGAGAACAAAGCAGATGTCGGTACATCGTTTGCCGCAATAGACAGGTCAATGTCGGACAGACTCCCATGAAAATCTTTGCAGCTGAGTTTATCAAAAGTTGCCTCACTCCAGAACAATTTCCGTCCGGTCATCTTCGCGAAGTTGCCTTTGTGGGGCGTTCCAATGTGGGCAAATCGTCGTTGATCAATTCGCTGCTCAATCGTCGTGACCTCGCAAAAGTCAGCCGGACGCCGGGGAAGACGAGAGCCGTGAACATATTTCTCGTCTCGACGTCCGATCCGGACCTTTCGCAATTCCATCTCGTCGACTTGCCAGGCTATGGTTTTGCCAAAGTATCGAAGTCTATCCGCACGCAATGGGGCCCGTTGATGGAAGAGTATCTCGTCGGTCGAGCCGCACTGCGCGGGGTGGTGATGTTGGTGGATAGCCGGGTCGTGACCGACCAGGACCGCCAGACTGTCGCGTGGCTCCGTTCGATCAACCGAAGTCCCATCATCGTGGCGACCAAGGCCGACAAGCTGAAGCCAGGCGAGCGGGTCCATACGTTGAAGCAGACGCATCGAGTCTTGGGGCTCGCGGAGGGCGAACTGTTGATTCCTCATTCGTCGATGACCGGGGATGGGCGGGATCGAGTGTGGAGAGCCATCCGGGACGTGGCCGGCAGCGTTCGCTCGGATGCTTCTTGAACGCGTGCTTATGGTGAGGAGCGCACAGGCTGCGGTTGAGCTTTATCGGCCACTTGTTCGAATTTGATCTCAATGTAGGCTTTATTCTTGAGATCCATCAGCCAGGCCTGATACATCTCTTCGCTTTTTTGCTGATAGGTCAGTTCCTGGATTTCCCGCCGTACATCCTCGAAGCGGCGAAACTGTTTCGGTTTTTTGTCATCCATGCGAATGATCTGGATCCCCTCCGGACTCTCGATGATGTCGGAAATCCCCCCCGGCACTAAGTACGCGACCGCCTGTTCGATGATCGGAATGAGTTCCCCTTGCCGGACCCATCCGAGCCGTCCCCCTTGCAAGGTATTGGCGCCGTCGGAATACTGCATGGCGACGTTTTCAAACTTCTCTCCTCGCTTCAGCTCATCCATCGCTCTGCGGGCTTTGCCTAAGGCCTCGGCCAATCCATCCGAGGAGCGCCGCTGAATGATGATCTGGCTCAATTGATATTCTTCGGGAAGGGCAAACCGGTCACGATGCGCTTGGTAGAATCGCTTGAGTTCCGAATCTCCGACGGTAATGTTGCCGCGAATATGCTGGTCCACGACTCTCATGAGGATGAGCTGGTCGCGAACGGTTTGCATATGACTGGGATCGGCGGCGTCGAGAGCACTCCCTTGTCGTTTCATCTGCGCAAGGGCATGCTTCACCTCCAGGTCGGACACTTCCACCCTTTTGGCCTTGGCCTCCTGCAATTGCAACCGCCGCTCGATGAGCTTCGTCAGGGCCATATACTCCGCTGTTTTCAACCGCTCGGCAAGGTCGCTCCCCCGGTGGTCGTGGGAGAGCCGTTCGTGCTCCGTTTCAAACTCACGTTTCACATCCGACAACATGATCAATTCCGAATTGACGACGGCGACGATGCGGTCTTGAAGGCGGGCCTCGGAAAATGCCGGAGGCCATAGCGAGACCATCAACATGACGAGCGGCGCCGCGAGCGAAATCAGCCGATCGGATCCGACCGTTACATGTCTCATGATGCGTTCATCTCGAAGCGAGCCCCGGTGTCTCATTCTACACGAAGCGGAACGTTCGTGGATATCGAGTAGAAATCAGCGTTTGCCGGTGTCCGGGGTAATATGGCGGGATGCTTCGGCGAAGCGAACCGCGGCATTCGTACGGATATCGGCGATGACTTCTTCGAATTGCTTCCGGCGCTTATCGGCCAGTAATTCTTGGCGAAGCCGTTCCTGCTTCGCCAAATCAGCTTGGACAATGGCCTCATCGAGCGGAGTGAGCATGACCAAGTAATAGCCATGATCGGTCTTAATCGGCGCACTGACCATCCCGAGTTTGAGGGTGTGGATGGCGGCATCGACTTCGGGGATGACCAGCCCTTTTCGATAGGGACCTAGGTCGCCCCCCTTTGCTTTTGTCTTTTCATCGACCGAGTATCGCTGGGCAAACTTGGCAAAATTCCCGCCTCGATTCACCTGTGCCTCAAGATCTTTGGCCGCGTACACATTGGGGAGCAGCATCAGCCAGATGTTGGCCTTCAAGGGATCCAACAGCTCGCTGGCATGGCGCTCGTAGTAGGCCTCGAGTTCGGCCTGTGTGAGCTCGACCTTGGATTGAAGCTTGTCTTTCAACAGTTCGTCGAGAATCAGTTGTTCTTTATACCGCTGGGTTTTGTCCCGAATGGCATCGTCTTGATCGAGACCCCGGCGGCGAGCCTCCTGCATCAACAGTTCTCGAGTGATGAGTTCGTCCAAGAATTTTCGCTTCCCTCCCTCCTTCTCGTAACGGGAGCGTGTAGCTTTGGAGAGTTCACCCCACCGAAGATCGAATTCGGTTTGGGTGATGGCTCGTCCATTCACCAAGGCGACGACCGGTTCTTCCTGTCGCTCGGCGCACCCCGAAACCACCTGCCCTCCACCGGCTAATAGGCCGACAAGCAGTCCGAGGAGACAATATGATCTGCGAAAGAAGAAGGTCTGGAAGGGCATCATATGTCGTGGCACACGTGGATCTTGACTACGAGGCAGTCGCTCCCTTTTGGATGGTCTTGGTATCACAGAGATCGAGGCTTTGCAAGATTGCGTTGAATTCCGAAAAAAGCGCCGGCCAGTCTTCCTGACGCATGTCGATCTCGAATGAAATGGGACTCACGAGCCGCAACCGTTTCTTGAGCTGGTCCATCAATCGATGGACGGAGGTCTCAGGGATGACGGCCTTCGGGTGAAACACGATCTTGGCCGTCTGTCCATGCACCTCGATCGAGGTCAGGCGAAGGCGTTTGGCGTGTGTCCGGAGCTGCATCACGTCGAGCAGTCGTTCGACCGGCTCCGGAGAAGGTCCGTATCGGTCTTGAATCTCTCCATGCAACAGTGCCAGCTCGCCGACTTGGCTACAAGCGGTCAGTCGTTTATAAAGAGACAGCCGGTGATGCGGATCGGCCACATACTGTTCCGGAATAAACGCAGAAACCGGCAATTGCAGTGTCGGGTCAGGTTCCTCCTCTATGACATTCCCCTTCAACCGCTGAACAGCCTGCTCGACCATTTGCATATAGAGATCCAAGCCGATCGCGGCGATATGGCCCGATTGTTGTTTGCCCAGAAGATTGCCCGCCCCCCGAATTTCAAGGTCTGCCGCAGCGATACGAAACCCGGATCCGAGTTCCGTGAATTGCTGGATCGCGATCAATCGTTTCTGAGCATCACCGGTGAGCATGCCTTCATCGGGGATCAGGAAGTAGGCATACGCTTGTTCGCCTCCTCGTCCGACCCGTCCACGCAACTGGTACAGCTGCGCCAGGCCGAAGAGATCCGCCCGATTGACGATGATGGTGTTGGCGTTGGGG
>CAZPNQ010000194.1:0-4648 GCA_964587955.1 uncultured Nitrospira sp. | reverse complement strand
GCGACCTATTGCTTCATGACGCAGCGGATGCTGGACCGGAGGACGGGACGTCGCAGTCCTCCTGACGCGGTGCGGCGCTTTGCGTCACAACCCATCGCAAGTCTGCTCCTCAACAGCCGCGCACACCAAGATCTGAAGCAGCGTGGAGTCCATACGATCGGCGACCTTCTGCCCCATGCCTATGAATGGTTATCGCCGAAGCGCTTGGCACCGGGCAAACCGGTGATGAACGTGCGGCTCTCGGTCCGACGTTGCCTACGCATCTTGGGCGTCGAGATTGTCTTTCCCGAGATCAGACAGCGGGCAATCTATTGCCCCTGCTGTGCGCATACCGAGACGGATGTGATGAAGATCGTGGCCTTGGCTGGCGTGTGAGTTAAGGTTAGGAAGATGCGGCCATGTAGATTTCCTACGAGGCGGTTAACAGAGCCTTATACCAATATTTTTGAAGAACTATAAGAGATACCGGAAGACCTCGTGGATTAGTGAAAAACGCGGTGGAGTAACATCGCGGAGCGTAGGTCTTGGGGAATTACCGCAACGAAGGGAGTGCGCCTCTGACAATCTAAGCAGTATGGGATGCGTTACAGGTCGCAGACATATGCGCGTTAGCTGTTCCGTTTTGGTCTGTCCGAAAGCACCATTTAAAAGGAACCATTATCACACACCAGTTATTGAATCACTTCGCATAATCTAGGCGTTGTGGTCGGCCTCACCTCCGTCCGGGAAAAGCCCAGAGGGGCTACGATTTTGGGAAGGTCATGCCGCCTACCGCTGCACCGGTTGCTGCCGCCGATGCAGGAAGTCGGCGGCTCGTTGCGCGTGGGCTGCGGCGCGGAAGATCGCGCGCTTGTCGTTCTTCAGGACGGTGAGCCAGTGCGCGATATACGACGCGTGATCCTCGCGCGGCGTCAAGGACAGTTCGAGATCGGCGCACAGGAAGGCCGCGCCCAGCTCGGCGACGAGTTCTTCCTCGGCATAGCCTTCGTCTCCCCATTTTCTGCGCCCGAATTCACGGGCAAGGCGCGAGGGGTGCTTCGTCCAGTGCGTAGATTCATGAGCAAGGGTCGCGTAGTAACTGCCAGCGTCGGTGAACGCCTCGAACGGCGGCATCTGGACGTAATCGGGCTCCTGCGCGTAATAAGCCCGCGTCCCGCCGTGCCGGATGTCGGCCTGGAGGCTGCCGAAAAAAGTTTCCGCGTGCTCGATGCGTTGTATCGGTGAAAAGCGCGGTTCTGGCTTGGCGTAGTAATGGGCGGGCAGGCCCTCGATCTGCTCGACGTTAAAAACCGTGTAGCCCTTCATGAAGTGGATTTCACGGTCGATTTCTTCGCCGGTTTCACCATCGGTTTCCTTGCGCGTGATGGAATTCGCATAAACGACGAGGGAGCCTTTCTCGCCCTTGCGGACATGCGCGTTCAGCTCCAAGGCTTGCTTAAATGTCATCCAGATGGGGGCCGCGAAGCCTCTGGCCACGGCCGCGCTCCATAACATCAGGATATTGATGCCGGAATAGGGCACGCCATTGTGCCGCAAGGGGCGAGTGATCTTGCCTGCGGCGTGTTCAGCGTTCCACGGCTTCACCCATGTACGGACGCCCCGTTCAAGATCAGCCACAATTCGGTCGGTGACGCGGGTATACACGTCCTGTCGCGTGATCTCGTCGTTGTGATGGTTGCCGGTGCTGGTGTTCATGATGTCCTCCTTTTCGATGTTGATGTTGGCTCTCTCACGAGAGCTGGAGAGCCAACTCAACCCGGCAGGAGAAAAGGAGGACGGCGCGAGCGGGGCGGCGGGCGTGCCGGAGGGACCGATTTGCACATGGTCAACCGTGACAGAGCTGCTTCAGCTCTGGCGCGGCCTGTGCGGGACCGAAGGCTGATAAAGCCTGCCCGGCCCGCCGCGCATGAACGCTGACAGCCGGCCAGTCAGGGGATATAATAAAAAGCGACGAATGCTCGATCGCAGGGATGTGGTCGCTTAGCACCGGGCAAACCGGTGATGAACGTCCGGCTTCCGTCCGACGTTGTCTGCGTATCCTAGGCGTCGAGATTGTCTTTCTTGAGATCAGACAGCGGGCCATCTATTGTCCGTGCTGTGCGCACACCGAAACAGATGTCATGAAGATCGTCGCGTTGGCCGGCGTGTGAGCGAGAACCAGGAAATGCAAGCGGCTATGATCCGAATGAATTACGATGCCGGGAGGGGGTGAGAAGCAGGGGAATCGGACCACGTGTCAGCTCTTCAGAAGGCTGACACAAGCCAATTGGGCCTGGCGAAGCATTCCCTTTTCAGATGTGTGCATGCGGGAGTCTGGACGGGTGAGATTATGGGCGTTTTCTGAGTGCGCGGAAGTTCGTAAAGGCCGGTACGTGCTGGGTGGTGTCTCGAAACGTGGCGTGAGTCGTGGAATTGGGACGCTTGGCGTTCTTCTTTCTGGCGGGCGGCTGTGGGTTAAGCATCCAGCTGTTGACAAGGTCGGGGCGTCGTAAGGGGTGGTATTTACACAAGCTCGATCTTCAAGCGTCTGCCAACAAGGGCGGCGGCGCGTTGCAAGCTGGACAAGGTCACGTCTGATTTCGCATTCAGGATGCGGTTCACCTGCGTCCGGCTGGTCTTGAGGCGTGTGGCCATTGTGGATTTGGAGATACGCTTTTTCTCCATGGCCTGTGAAAGCTGCCAGGCGATGACTTCCTTGATCGCTTTTTCTTCTGCTTCTTCGTACCAGCCTTCCTCTTTCATAAGGTCGTCAATGGACGAACCGATGTGTTTATTCTTCTTTTTCATGTTCCGTCTCCTTTTGGCGTTTACGCGCAATCTGTAAATCATCGTCCGGTGTCGTTGTGGTCTTCTTTATAAAGGCGTGCAATGCGACAAGCTGCTTCTGCCGGTAGATAAGAAGTGTTCTAGCTATCCGGCGGCTCGGCAGAGTCGTGCGGATTTCATACAATCCGCCTCCCATTGGCCGACAGAGAGGCATCCCCACAGGCCACTTCCATTGAGCGGCGAGAAGGTCACTGACAAGCACCTTTCTATCTTCCGTGGGAAGTCGTTTTATAAATTCCCTCACGGGCTCCACTCCTGAAGGTGTCCGGTGCAAACTCAAAGGGATTTTCTGTTTCGGAGTCATTCAGTGGTGTACCTTACAAGGTACAGTGTATCTTTAAAGGTTCATGCGGTCAAGAGGCTTTCAAGAAGGCGTTTTAGATCAAACGGTTAGGAAGCGTCGGAGATAGTGATCACCGCCCGCAGAATTGGACGGTCGTTCTCTGAGAGTTTCGCCAAGATCGAAAGCTCGCCCTGCGGTGGCAGGACCGACACTACGTCGAGGGAGTGAGACAACCGTTCTAGCTCTGCCTGTTACTGCCCTGAGGAAAGATTTCGTTTCGCCTCCTCAAGGGCGTAGCCCGACGTTACCATCCACGCACAAGGCATTGTATACAACGTGCGAGCGAGGTCTCGACGCGGTAGGCCACAGAGAACCACACGTTGGCAGCAAGAAAGACTCGGTCCACCGACTAGGAACGAACAGGCTTGTAGTGAGGAATCTTCCGGACGTCGAGGCCCATCTGACGCACGGCCTCTTTGGCCCGCGCATAGTCCTTCGGGCCGACCGCATTCGAGAGGAGAAACTCCGCCTGCCGCTCTGAGGTGTATAGCTCAAGGGAAAAGGCCGCAGCCGGTCGAATCAGGACGCCGTCGGCCCGTTCCTCGACAATCACGAGCGAACCCTCCGTAATGCCGAAACGGCGCCGCAGCGAGGCCGGAATCACTACGGCCCCCCGTTTGCCAACCTTCCTCGTTTCTGCGGACATGGCGCCTCTACGACGCATCTGATAGTCAGGCGGGATCTTGTGTAGACCCGTCATGCAGGAAAAGCAAGCGCCACGGCCTCCGTCGGCCTGAACCAGCCTCTGGTTGGTCATCGTGTCTCTCAATCGCTCCTCGGCCCTGTTCTCTCTGTCGTGCATCACGGCCAGCCCCTCTCATCGTTCAGGGTCTTTCCCTCGTCCCCGCTCAGCCTCCGGAGAACGACCTCCTGCCCCCAGATAGCGGACAAGATCCGCCGCCAGTTGTCGATCGGCGCCTCGATCGGATCGGGCGAGCGTCTTCATGACCTGTTGGTAGTGATACATCACCTCCCGCTGTCGCGTCGGCATATGCGACTGGCGTTGCTGTCGATCGATTACCTTTGCCTTCCTGGTCAGATCGTGAAGATGTTGAACCTTCAACCGTTTGTGTGTGGTGCGGTGAATTCGGCTCGTGGTCGTGGCCTCAATCCCATGCTCCCGTAAGGCCTCCGCAAACCCTTCTCGCCAACGTTGAAGGTCAGCCTTCCTTGGATTCAAGCGGACTCCATCGAGGCCTGCGGCTTTCACTGTGAGATGCACATGCGGGTGCTGGGATGGATGCGGATCCGGATCGGTCTCGAACGTGTGGAGGACCATCGCGTACTGAAAGCCGAAGAACTCCTGCTTCGCAAAGTCACGCGCCGCGCGTTGGACCGACAAGGGGTCGGTCCGTGTCGGCATGGAGAGAACCAGATGAAAGGCATCGCGCATCGTGGAGTCTGCGAGGATCGGTGTCCCCCCATCGCGCCATTCGGCTTTCAGATCGGCCACGGCCTCCTTCCCCTGAATCACCTGAC
>CAZPNQ010000193.1:0-4657 GCA_964587955.1 uncultured Nitrospira sp. | reverse complement strand
TCGGCACCGTCGGCATCATCATGCGGATGCTGAAGCTGCCGGACGAACGCATCAAGATTTTAGTGCAAGGTATCTCCAAAGCGAAGATCACCAAATACATTCAGACCGACCCCTATTACTCCGTTCGAATCGACAAGCTGATCGATACGAAACCGACAGCCACAACCCTCGAAGCGGAAGCCGTCATGCGGACGGTGAAAGAACAGATCGAACGGATCGTGAGCTTGGGCAAAGTCTTGATTCCCGACGTCATGGTTGTCATTGAAAACCTCGAAGAGCCCGGCCGATTGGCCGACATGGTCGCGTCAAATCTTGGGCTCAAAGTCGACGCCACCCAGGCCGTGTTGGAGATCTCCGACCCCATACAACGCCTTCGCCAAGTGAGCGACATTCTTGGGAAGGAAATCGAAGTCCTCTCCATGCAGCAAAAGATCCAGGCACAGGCCAAAGGCGAGATGGACAAGACCCAGCGCGAGTACTTTCTGCGGGAACAATTGAAGGCCATTCAAAAGGAGTTGGGTGAGCTCGATGAGCGGGCGGAAGAAATCACGGAATTCCGTAAGCGCATCAAAGACGCAAAAATGCCCGAGAAGGTCTTGAAAGAGGCTGAAAAACAGCTCAAGCGTCTTGAAAAGATGCACCCGGATACCGCCGAATCGGCGACCGTCCGTACCTATCTGGAATGGATGGTCGAATTGCCATGGTCGAAGCGATCGAAAGATACCCTCGAGCTCAAGGCCGCTGCCAAGGTCTTGAACGACGATCACTATGATCTCGAAAAGGTCAAGGAGCGAATTCTCGAATACCTGGCCGTCCGCAAGCTGAAAGAGAAGATGAAGGGGCCGATCCTCTGCTTCGTCGGCCCACCGGGAGTCGGAAAAACATCGTTAGGGAAGTCGATCGCCCGTGCATTGGGGCGTGAGTTCGTACGTATCAGTCTGGGCGGCGTGCGGGATGAGGCCGAAATCCGCGGCCACCGCCGTACCTATGTCGGCGCATTGCCGGGACGCATCATCCAAGGCATGAAGCAAGCAGGCACCTCAAACCCCGTGTTCATGCTTGACGAGGTGGACAAAGTCGGGATGGATTTTCGGGGGGATCCCTCCGCGGCCTTGCTGGAAGTCCTCGACCCTGAACAGAACAATGCGTTCACCGATCATTACCTTGGAGTTCCGTTCGACCTGACCGAAGTGATGTTCATCACCACGGCGAACCTGATCGATCCAATCCTGCCCGCCCTGCGCGATCGCATGGAGATTATCGAAATCCCCGGATACACCGAAGAGGAAAAACTGGGGATTGCCCAGCGCTATTTGATACCGCGTCAACTCGAGGAGCACGGGATTACCAGCAAACATGTCAAATTGACGGAGCCGGCGATCCGGCAAATTATTTCGCATTACACTCGGGAGGCCGGGGTACGGAACCTTGAACGCGAAATTGCCAACGTGATGCGCAAGGTCGCAAAGAAGGTTGCCGAAGGCAAAGGCCAAGGGTTCCCGATCGAACCGTCCAATCTCCATAAATATTTGGGCGTTTCGAAATATGTGCCGGAAGCCGAACTCGAGAAAGATGAAATTGGTGTGGCAACCGGCCTCGCGTGGACCGAAGCGGGTGGCGATGTCTTGTACATCGAGGCGACCGTCATGAAGGGCAAAGGCCAATTGACCCTCACCGGCCATCTGGGAGACGTGATGAAGGAGTCCGCTCAGGCTGCGCTCAGTTACGTCCGTTCTCGAGAAAGAACCTTGAATCTCAATCCCAGCGTGTTCAGCAAACAAGACCTGCACATCCATGTGCCGGCCGGGGCCATCCCCAAGGACGGTCCCTCGGCCGGCATCACGATGGCGACCGCCATCGCCTCGGCATTTTCAGGTACTCCTGCAAGGCGAGATTTGGCGATGACCGGAGAAATCACCTTACGGGGCCGCGTGCTTCCGATCGGAGGCCTCAAGGAAAAAATTTTGGCGGCGAAACGGGCGAAGCTCGCCACGGTGATCCTCCCGCGTCGCAATAAGAAGGACCTGGAGGAAATCCCCAAACATCTCCTCAAAGGCATTCAATTGGCGTTCGTCGACACCATGGACGACGTGATGAAGATCGCCCTCCGCCGAAACGTCAAGACTTCGCCGGCCGCTCGGAAGCCATCGCCTCCTCCGGCGCCAACACGCATCCGTCCGCTCCGCCCCGGGAAAGGTCGGCGATCGAACGAACTCCCGGCCACAGTGATGGCAAACCGAGTGCCCGCCCCATCATAGGATAGTGTTGTGGCCCGTCGTCAGGCCGACCTCCCCATTAAAGAATTCGATCTAATCCGATCTCTCGCAGGTCGATACGCCCGTCATGCACCAGGGCTCATTCAGGGCATCGGCGACGATGCAGCCGTGATTGAGCCTTCCGCTCGGACCTGGTGGCATATCACAACGGACTTGCTTGCCGAAGGAATTCACTTCGACTTGAAGACGGCTCCCCTCGAGTCGATCGGCTACCGAGCCGCCATGGCCAACCTCAGCGATATGGCCGCGATGGGGGCCGTCCCTCGCTATTTGCTTATCTCGCTTGCCATCCCCAAAACATTGAAGCAATCGCACGTTCAGCGGCTCTACACAGGGTTGATGAGGGTTTGCCGCCGTTATGACATCGCACTTGTCGGCGGAGATACGTCAGCGTCCAAAGCCGGACTCTTTCTCAGCATCACCCTCGTCGGTACAACGAGCGAACGCCGAGCACTTTTCCGGCACGGTGCCAAATCGGGAGATCAGATTTTTGTCTCCGGGACTCTCGGGGACTCGCTCGCAGGTCTTCGACTGTTGACGGGTAATACAGGGTCCCGCTCCTCACGAAGACGGCACACGCTTTTGTCCCGTACTCATCGACAGTTTCTCATACGCCGTCATTTTCGTCCTACAGCAAGGGTAGCGGAAGGGCAGTGGCTCAACAATGCGCGGCTGGCATCCGCCGCCATTGATCTATCCGACGGTCTCTCTGGAGACCTACGGCACATCTGTCATGAAAGTGGGGTCGGCGCAGAGGTCTCGCTCGATAACATTCCGATCTCACCGGCTTGCCGTGCCTATGCCCGGGCGGTCGGAGTTTCACCGGCTCAACTCGCACTCACGGGAGGCGAAGACTACGAACTTCTGTTCACCGCCTCGGCGAAGAATCGCGGACTCATCGAGCAGCAAGCCCATTCACGCGGCTACCGGATAACCTGTATCGGGAGGATTCGCCCGGCGCGGTTTGGCATTCACATGACCTCCGCAGCCGGCCTTCAACCCATGCCCACGACCAGCTACGAGCATTTTCACTAATGGCGGACTCGAGCCACCCCCCATCCGCTCGGGAACCCCGATCATTTCGTGCGCTGTTACGCCACGTGCTCCATTTGCAGGAATCCCCTCAGCGGACCGCGCTGGCGTTTGCACTCGGCGTTTTCATTGCATTTTCGCCTCTCTATGGTCTGCATACGGCAATGGTGGTCTTGTGCACGTGGCTGTTCGGCCTCAATTTTATCGCCCTGCTCGCCGGTGCGTTTATCAATAATCCTTGGACGATCATTCCCATCTTCGGTGCGACCTATTGGACCGGAGCAGTCCTGTTAGGACGCACGGACGTGCCGAATTTCGATTGGCATGACTTGAGCTTCAGCGGCATCTATCAGCAGGTCCTTCCGTACGCCGCACCATTCGCTGTAGGAGGTCTTATCCTCAGCGTGATCGGAGCCGTGCTGTCATATCCCGTCGCATATCTCTTACTGACAAAATATCGTCCTAGACCTGACCCAGCCGAACCGTTGCCGCCCTCCGACCAAGTGGGCTAAGATGTTCACGAGTCATGGAATCACCAGACCGACCGAACGCTCCGTATGATGGATCAGCCCTCATCGCCGATCCCATTCACAAGTACGTCACCTTTACCGTACCGTATGCGCATCCTGATCCCCATGAACGCACCGAGAAAGACCTGATCGATTCCCCCTGGACTCAGCGTCTACGATATATCTATCAATTGCAGAGCGCGCGTTGGGTCTATCCCTCGGCCGAACATACCCGATTCGTGCACTCGTTGGGGACGATGCATGTGGCGGGACGTTTCGCCAGACATCTGTATCCATTTCTCAAAAAAGCTGTCAAAGACGCGCCGTCCGCCAATTTTGTCGAAGAATTTCTACGGGTGACGGCCTTGGTCCATGATATCGGGCACGGTCCGTTTTGCCATTTCTTCGACGACAATTTTCTTCATGCCCATGGCCTAAGCCATGAGCGATTGGGCCAAATCATTATTCGTGAGCATTTGGCACCCCTGATCAGAAAAATCCGGAGAAGCCCTTCAGGCCCCTTCGCGAAAGGGGAGGAACTGAATCCTGATCAGATCGCCCATCTGATCCTCAAAGAAAAAGGGAAAGATAACTCCCGGCTCCCTCGTTGGCTCAACATGTTGCAGCCTGTGATCTCCGGAAGTTACACCGGAGATAACCTCGATTATGTTCTGAGAGATTCATACATGTGCGGTGTGGCCGTAGGTCCGGTCGATCTGACGAGGTTGATTCATTACACGATCGTGACGGAGAAAGGATTCACCATTCACAAAACCGGGCTGCCGTCTCTCCAAATGTTCCTGAACACCAGGATGTACCTCTACTCCAACGTCTATTTCC
>CAZPNQ010000192.1:0-4727 GCA_964587955.1 uncultured Nitrospira sp. | reverse complement strand
ACGTAGAGGTAGGAGAGCAGCCCGAAGATCAACAGAAAGACCGCGCCGACCACGTAAACAATGGGGGAGACGAAATAGCCGCGCAGTTCTTTGGCAATGATGGCTTGGACCGGGGTCATAGTGATTCTACGCGTCGGTCCTTTCAGTTGAGGCCATGCTGACCGTAGCTTCCGAGGGTTCGGAGAGGTGGTCCTCGTGGCGCGTGAGCTGGAGGAAGACGTCTTCCAACGTCATAGAGACGGTCCGGAGCTCAAGCAATCCCCACTGGTTTAACACGGCTACGCGTGCGATCTCGTCCCGTAGATCACGGCCCAGTTCGCATTCCAGAAGAAAGGTTCCTCCCGTTTGTCCAGGCAGAACATTGAGAATGCCGGAAATCGAGCGAAGCTTCGAGTCGCAGTCCTCCGGGCATGTCTTGAGGGTAATCGAAACTTTTTCGGATTGACGCAACCGGGCCGACAACTGTTCAGGAGTATCTTCCGCGACGATGTGACCTTTATTGATGATGACGACGCGTTGGCACACTGCGGTCGCTTCCGGCAGGATATGAGTGCTGAGTATCACCGAATGGGAACCGGCCAGGCTTTTGATGAGCTCTCGGATTTCAATGATCTGCTTGGGATCAAGACCGACTGTCGGTTCGTCAAGAATCAGAACCGGGGGATCGTGCAGCAACGCTTGTGCGAGCCCGACCCGCTGACGATAGCCTCGCGAAAGGTTGCCGATCAAACGATGGCGGACGGAGCCCAACTCAAGTCGTCCAATAGATTGGTCGAGCGCTGACGAAAGTTTCGGTCCTGTAATTCCACGGAGTCGGCCGACAAAGGTGAGATATTCCGCAACGGTGAGTTCTTGATAGACGGGCGGAGTTTCCGGCAGATAACCGATCTGCCGTTTCACTTCCAACGGTTGCTCGGTGCAATCAAAGCCGGCAATTCGGGCGGTGCCTTCCGTCGCCGGCATGAAGCACGTCAAGATTCGCATGGTGGTTGTTTTGCCGGCGCCGTTCGGACCAAGGAATGCCAACACCTCTCCCTTGGCCACCGAGAAAGTGACGCGATCGATGGCCGTATGATGGCCATACCGCTTGGTAATGTTTTGAACGTCGATCACGAATGTGATATCGGTGCGACCAATTGTGGAGATCTTGAGCGGTACCGCTCCCGAAACTACATCTATATTGTTCGGCTGAGGATCTTACTCACTCCGTCCGAGGCAGTCAATACAAGGACGGAGCAAGTTACGACGGATCGTCCGCACAACGTGAGACGCGTGAACAGCTCGACGGTGGCTCCGTCGCTGAGGTACGTAGAATATCTCCTGGAAGAAGTACGCTTCGAGAGTTACTCCGTCGTTGTCGGCTTCAGGCGACCTGCAGGTGTTGAATTTAATTTCCGACTCAATTATATAGAGGTCGCAAGGAAGCCTATCCTTTGCAATTTCCGGTCGATCATCCTGTCGATGACGGAACGGAGGATTCCATACCAAGGTGGGGGAACCGCTACTCCAGTCGTATTGTCGAAGTCCCGTGCCTCTCATACCTTGAACCGGCCAGTGATCCCATTATTGACACAGAAGGAGGCGAAACCCAGCATGCACACTGACCTACATCACGGTCGACTCGCATCGTCCAAATCCTTCATGATTATCATGTGCTTGTCGTTAGGGGCCTGTTCATGGGTTCCCAAAGGGGACATGCAATTGGATGTGGGGATCAAAGATCGGGGAGTCGCTTCGTGGTATGGAGAACAGTTTCATGGAAGACAAGCGGCGAATGGAGAGCTGTTCGATATGGAAGCATTGACAGCCGCCCATCGGACCATGCCGCTTGGGAGTGTCGTGCGTGTAGTCAATTTGACGAATGGCAAGCATCTCTACGTGCGGATCACCGACCGTGGTCCTTACGAGAAGGGTCGAATTCTTGACCTCTCCCATGGCGCGGCTGTTCAGTTGGGTATGCAGCACGAAGGATTGGCGCGTGTGCAGGTTGAGATCGTCGGCGAACGCCGCCCGGAGTTGATGCTGCTGTCCGAAAAATTCTCAGACCGAGCTGCGTCATTTCTTGTCGATACGAGGGGGCACATTGATCGGACGTCACCTGGAATGGCCTCTTCGGCTCGAAATTTCCCTGGCGACTTCTGGATTGCAAGGCGGAATCGCTGGGCCTTTGTCATGCTCGCGGCGGCTCATCCGGTATTTACTCCAGCTCCGTCGTTGACTCTCAACTAAGGTCCATTGTGATCACATCCAGCGGGCCTCCCGGCCCGCTTTTTTTATAGCGACCTCACACTGCATTCCATAGAGCGACGCTGACTTGCCGGTTCTATCCAGGTTGACAGTGTGCAAAGCTCTCTACTAGACTGCATCTTTCTCGTCAGCAGGTGCAATACGAGCGTTTATCGAAGGGGAGGCAAGGATCCATGGCCAAGAAGCGGGCAGCGGAACCGGATGAAGTGAAATTGAAGAAAAAAATCGCTACAAAGCTTACCAACCACAGCGATCCGGAGGGGAACGCCGCGCTCCGGTCGTTGAAGAAACGATTGAAGAGAGAACAGCGTAAACGGCGCGCCCTTGCACAACGAAAGAAACGAGCGGCCGGAAGCAAAGGTGCGGCTGCAACTTCCGCATCGGCGTAGTGTTCAACAGCCACAGTCGTATCGAGTATTGATCCATGGAAAAGGAACCGACATATCCCCACCAGGGTCTCAACCCTCTTATCGGACAAGCCGGTGATGAACCGGTCGCCGATGTTGTGACGAATCAGGTGCAGCCTGATTCTCCCGCTGCCGGTGCAGTGCCTGTCGGCCAAGACACTGTTGCGCTTGAAGAAGAGCAGGTCAAGGATGAGATCGACATTCAGATCGATTTGCTGAGTGATACCGACTGGGTGGTCCGCCGCGAAGCCGTCATTACGCTGGGAGAGATGGGCGATGAGCGGTGTGTCGAACCCCTGGCCCGCGCATTGCGCGATGGAGATTGGCAGGTTCGCGAGGTCGCCATCGAAGCGATGGGGCAGATAGGTTCTCCCGCAGTCGGCACGCTCCTGAAACTGCTCCGCGACTGGGAAGTTCGCAAGTACGCCATCTTGGCGCTTGGAAAAATCCGTGACGAGCGGGTGCTCGATCCCCTCATGCTTCAGCTGCGAAACGACGAATTTAAAGACGATGCCGTTGATGCCTTGGTCGAACTGGGCGAGCCGTCCGTCGAAAAACTTGTCGGAGCCCTTCGTGACAAGGATGAAAATGTCCGCAAGTGCGCCGTCCTTGCGCTGGGACGGGTCAAAAGCAGCGAGGCCATTCAGCCGCTCATTGCGATGCTCGGTGATAAAGATTGGTTTACGCGGCTGACCGCCGCCGCCGCCTTGGAATCGATCGGTGACGAACGAGGGCGGGAGGCGATCAAGCCGTTGCTCAAGGATCCTGATATGGTCGTGAAGATGCGAGTGGAGCGAATTTTAGCAAAGTGGAAGAAGCAGCCGGCCTCACAGCCCGCCAATGCCTGAGTTATTTGTTCAGCAGTTGATCCATTCTCTGCTGGAGCTCGTCCAGCTTTTTTAACGAGACCGGTTTCCCCGTCACGATTTCCAACTTTGCCTCCCGGAGCGATCCGGCCATGTCCTTTAAGGCAGTGGTTGAATGATCCGGCTTGGTTCCTTTCGTGATGGTGTCCACGGCCTCGACAGCCTCGGCCAATTCTTTCGCTGCGTCACCGAAGTTACGGTCGGCAAGGTGTGCCTTTGCTTGGACCAACCGAGACTTGGCGTCCACGAGCCCCTGACGCCGCCGGAGATCGCGTTCGATCCCGAGTGTCGTGTCCATCACGTTTCTGGACACATCCTTCAGAGACTGTTGAAGCTCTGCGACTGTCCGCTGCAGCGTCCCGACCGGCCGCTGTCCGAGATAGTAGCCCGCTCCGAATGCCCCGACGATCAGCAACACAACAAGGAGAAATTTAGCCATAGAAGACCTGGTTAGCGACGACGCTTCGATGAACTCAAGCGGGTCAGTTGTTGGAACAGACTGTTCGCGCTCGTGATACGCACGGCTTCATCCGAGTCTCGCAATCCTTTCACCAAGATGGGAACGGCACCGGCGCTTCCTTTCCTCAATCCCTTCGCGGCCATCAGACGAGGAAGCGGCTGCTGGTCCTGTAAGAGAGTTTGTAGACCCGCCAGAGCCTCGTTGTCGGCAGAGGCACTCAAGGTCTGTGCCGCTGCGCCACGAATGGAAGGGTCGGAATGCCGGGCCAGCTCAGTTGCCAGCGCAATAGCGGAGGTATCGCCGAGACGAATCAATCCCTCTGCTGCACTGGCACGGACTCGGGAATCCGGGTCCCGGCTGAGTGCCGACAGCAACGGCCGGTTCTCCTTGATGCCGAGCTTTCCGAGACTTGCGGCGGCGACACCGCGAACCATCGCGATCTCGTCCCCGATGGCGTGCGCGAGCGGGGCCACAGCGCCCGCGGAGCCGAATTCTCCCAGTGCTCCGGCGGCGAAGGCGCGCACGGATGGATCAGGATCATACACAGCTTGGGCCAGGACTGCCAGGCTTGCGGGACGTTTGAGACGTCCCAATACACCCAGTGCGGCCATCCTCGACTCTGCATCCGGAAGCGTGGCTGCGCTGGTAATATCGTCCATCTTTTCAGAACGGCCCATCCGAAACAGGGCTGCATAGGCGAAGATGGCCTCAGGCCCATCCTCAGTGCGAGCGACATCCAGCAACCGC
>CAZPNQ010000191.1:0-4743 GCA_964587955.1 uncultured Nitrospira sp. | reverse complement strand
ACAGGTGTAGGACTCTGTGTAGTACACCCGAGAAAAATGCTAGTTGCCTTGTCGATTCAATTCTTCGGAGAGGCTGTGACGCAATGTCATGACAAGAGTTGTTCCACTTGTTGTTTCCCGCCAACAAGAATGGATGAGCCGTCTCCGACAAGAAGGCTATCGAAGTTGTACTTCAAGAGTCGGAAGAGGCCATCCTTGGCCTTCTGGACATCCACATATTTTTCTGCAGGAAGCAGACGTACGGAACCGGGCGGTTTGCCGATGAGCGCATCCCCCACGATCAACACACCCTTCCCCCGTTCGATAAACAATGCTGATTCGCCCGGAGATTTTTGATCCTTCAGATGGATAGCCCAAATTCCACCAGGTAATAGTTCACCATCCTTGTAGGTCATCGTTGGTCTCACATCCATCTGGGCGGCATCGCCTTCCGGCACTCGCAACTGACACCGGAGTTCTACCTGATACGCTGCAGCCTCTCGAATGTGATCCCGATTCGTGATGAGGATGTAGTCTATCGGCTCATGTCGACGGACAACCGCTCTTGCCTCGGCCGTCATCGGAGGTGGATCTACCAGGATCTTATGTTCACCGATCATCAGGAACAATCCATTGAAATCGAGTTGCTTGTCCTCGGAAAACCACGACCATTGCCAGATATCGGGCAAGATTTGTTTCATAGCGCGATGGCGTATAAGTGGGAATTTACGATCTACAGAAATTACAGCGCTGCGATGGCGTCCTTGATCGTCTTGGCAACTTTCGTCTGGATGCTCACTTCATGAGGCAAGTCGATAATATCGTCTTCGGGCACAGTGATAAACTTACGATTCGGCCCTTTCGTGAGCGAGATCAAGAACATGCTGTTGGAGGGGGTAACGGGAATCACGGTTTGGACAGACCCGTCGATTTCCCGCACCACGTCTAGAAACTTTTTTTTCCCCTCCTCCAATTCATCCATGACCTTCTTTTCTCCACTCTATCCTTTCAAGTTGAGAGGCAGAGTTTTTCATGGTTAGGTCTTAGCGGTCTATCTTGCCTCACTACATCTTCTTGTCGCTTCCCAATAGTTTTTCGACTTCCGCGACAATTAAGTCGGCTCCCGCTAAGTCCATATTGCCGACTCGTTGCCAGCGGATGACTCCATGTTGGTCGATCACATACACATTTGGAATAAACCTTCCCCCACCATACAACTTGTCTGTCACCTGGGCGGGATCTAAAAGATAGGGATAGGTGACCTTGACCGGGAAGTCAGATAAAAATTCGCCGACCTCTCGTTTCGCATTGCCCGACGAATTGACCCCTAGCACTGCGACGTTCTTGCCTTGTATCGACTCATATACTTTTTGCAAGGCGCTGCCCTGTATCATGCAAGGGCCACAAATGTGAAAAAGGCCCAGCACAACCACTTTTCCCTTATAGGACTCGAGCGACAGAGTTTCACCGGTAATGGCAGTGAGGGTGAATGAGGGGGCTTTTTCTCCCACTTGGAATAATCCCGTTGCTAAGACCGGTGGCGTGCACAGGACTGGGATGATCAGCAGTCCAAACGCCAATGCCAGTCGTCTCATCACGACCTCCCTTCCAAAAAACGCTCGTGACCTTACAAGCACTCGACCATGGTCCTCATTGCGAGAAGGGCAACTGCTACCGGCTGCTCAAACAATCGACTATTGAATGCTACATCCTATCACGGCAATTTTTGAAGCGGCAACCTCAGACAGGCGAACCTACTCTTCGGCAGGACCTTCATGCTGATTCAGCATGTCTTCGAGCTGTTCCTTCGTTCTACCCTCAAATCGGACGAATTCGAGTCCGAATCGATCACCATTCTTCCAACGGACGATGGCAAAGACGATGATAATCGGAGGCCTCGCCTTCGGAGCTTGTATACGAAGACTCAGACCGGCTCCGATGGGGAACTGGACGTGGCTCTCGATTTCACATCCGGCGATCGTGAGATTAGTCACCGTTCCATCGCCTGATCCCTCATCTCCAGAGAAGACAGCTGGATAATCGACCTGCACTCGGTGTCTACTCCGTGGCTGGAGCGCTTTCTGGTCGTCTTTCTTTGGTAGCGTCATGTCTTCCGTACAGAATAGTTCAGTGCGCGGATTCGAACAGGCCTAACTGAAGCTCTTCTGCGCGGGTAAATGGAATAGGATATCGCTCGGTAAAACAGGCGGTACAGTACTGGTTCGGCGTCCCTGGGGCGGATTTCAACATGCCGTCAAGGCTGAGATACGCCAAACTGTCGGCGGTAATGTACTTGCGGATTTCTTCCGTCGAATGGTCGGACGCAATCAGCTCTTTTTTCGTCGGGGTATCAATGCCATAGAAACACGGCGAGATGATCGGCGGTGAGCTGATCCGCATGTGGACTTCTTTCACCCCTGCCTGTCGGATCATCTTCACGATCTTACGGCTCGTCGTACCACGAACCAACGAGTCGTCGATGACGACGACTCGTTTCCCGCTCAACACTTCGGGTACGGCATTCAGCTTCACCTTGACCCCGAAGTGGCGAATCGACTGTTCGGGCTCAATAAATGTTCGTCCAACATAGTGGTTGCGGATCAAACCGGTTTCAAACTGGATTCCAGCCCCCTCGGAATAGCCAAGCGCCGCCGGCACACCGGAGTCTGGAACGGGAATGACGACATCCGCCGGCACCCATGACTCTTGGGCCAACTGCCGCCCCAATGCCTTGCGTGTGGCATACACGGCGTTGGCTCCGAAGATTCGGCTGTCAGGCCTCGCAAAATACACGTACTCGAACACACACATCGCCGGATTTTGCCTGGGAAACGGATGGTGGCTGTCGAGACCTTGATCGCTGATAACGATCAGCTCGCCAGGTTCCACCTCTCGTACGTACTCCGCATCGAGCAAATCAAACGCACAGGTCTCGGACGCCACGATCCAGCCACTACGCAGGCGTCCGATACACAGCGGTCTAAGCCCATAGGGATCACGAGCGGCGATAAGGCCGTTGTCGGTCATCAACACGACAGAGAACGCGCCTCGCACTTGACTCAGAGCATCGACGACTCGGGCGAGAAACGAGCCTGCGCGCGAGTGTGCGATGAGGTGAATAACGACTTCGCTGTCCGATGTGGACTGGAAAATCGCTCCGTAGGCTTCGAGTTCGTGTCGGAGCATCTGGGCATTGATGAGATTGCCGTTATGAGCCAAGGCTAAATTCCCAAGCGCGAAATTCACGGTCAGTGGCTGCACGTTCTTCAGGTCGTGGCCACCGGTGGTAGAGTAGCGATTGTGCCCGATGGCCATATGGCCCGGCAGCTTTTCCAGCACAGTTTTGTGAAAAATGTCTGCGACGAGACCCATGCCTTTCTGTATAAAGAATTGGTCGCCGTCTCCCGCGACAATCCCGGAGGCCTCTTGCCCACGATGCTGCAGTGCATACAACCCTAGATACGTCAGATTGGCGGCTTCTTCGTGGCCGTACACGCCGAAGACGGCGCATTCGTCGTGAAATCCATCCGACCTCTCAGGTGAATGGAGAGAGGTGAAAGATGAAACGACAGGCAGTTCTCTCATAACTCGACGCTTTCCGTATTTCCACATTTCATGTTGCACGTCCTACGTCTTCCGAGTCCGGATGGTTCAACGATCGCTCCACAGAAAACGCCCATCGATCCAACAGCACGATGACCGGCTGATCGATCACACATGCCGCCGATCCTTCATCTCCCACGGACACGATCAGCCGATTGCCGGAGACCGCACCAATCACCTCAGCCGGGACCCCGAAACGCCTCCCATGGGTAAGGATGGCTTGCCGATGAATCGGCTTTGCGGAAATCACCACTCTCGATTGACTTTCGCCGAAGAGAACGGCGTCTTTTCGAAGCCGACCTCTCGTTAATTTTACCACAGCACCCAGAATCTGTTCGGGTCCGGAGATACAACTTTCCGCCAATGCAACCGCAACGCCACCTTCCGAACAATCGTGCGCGGACTGAAGCATATCGCTTCGGATCAGTGATAGGACGCAGTCATGGAGCGCCTTTTCCGTATGGAGACTCAAGTAGGGCGGCGAGCCCTGTTCACGAGCATGCATGACTTTTAAATACTCCGATCCACCCAAATCCTCGCGAGCGGAGCCCAGCAAGATAATATCGTCGCCTTCCTGCTTAAACCACTGCGTCATCGACCGTTCAGCGTCATCGATCAGCCCGACCATGCCCAGCATGGGAGTGGGATAAATGGAGAGTCCGTTGGTTTCATTGTAAAAGCTGACGTTCCCGCTCACGATGGGGATTTGAAAATGCTCACAAGCATCTTTCATCCCCTCGATGGCCATGGCAAATTGCCACATGATCTCGGGTCGCTCCGGGTTGCCGAAATTGAGACAATCCGTCAAGCCGATGGGGACAGCCCCAGAGCAGACGAGATTTCGCGCCGCCTCCGCCACGGCCAACCTGGCTCCTTCATAAGGATTCAACAGGCAATAGCGACTGTTACAATCCACCGTCATCGCCACAGCCTTCTTTGTGCCCTTGATCCGCACCACCGCCGCATCGGAACCCGGCCGTACGGTGGTGTTCGTCCGTACCATATGATCGTACTGTTCGTATACCCACCGCTTGCTGGCGATCGTCGGTGACTCCAACAAGGCCAGCAAGGCCGCATCAGCATCTTTCACATCTTGAATGGCGTCATAGTTCAGATTCGTCAGCATATCTTGATAGGCCGGCGGCTGAAAGGGCCGTTCAT
>CAZPNQ010000190.1:0-4838 GCA_964587955.1 uncultured Nitrospira sp. | reverse complement strand
ACCGCTTCGCCTTCGCAATTTCGTTCGGCGCTCCTTCGGCCACAATCTCGCCGCCGCGATCGCCGCCTTCCGGCCCCAGATCGATGATCCAATCGGCATTTTTGATTACATCCAGATTGTGCTCGATGACCAAAACCGTATTTCCGGCTTCAACGAGGCGATCCAACACATCAAGCAACCGTTGGACATCGGCAAAATGGAGACCCGTTGTCGGTTCATCGAGGATGTACATCGTGCGGCCAGTCGCGCGTTTGGAAAGCTCGCGTGACAGCTTGACTCGCTGCGCTTCACCGCCGGAGAGCGTCGTCGCCGATTGTCCCAGTTTCACATAATGCAAACCAACGTCGTGAAGGGTCTGGAGTTTCGTCTTGATGAGCGGAATATGTTCGAAAAACTCCAACGCGTCGTCTACCGTCATGTTCAGCACATCGGCAATGCTCTTCCCCTTATGCAAAATCTCCAGCGTTTCGCGGTTGTACCGTTGCCCCTTGCACACCTCACAGGTCACATACACATCGGGCAGGAAATGCATCTCGATTTTGATAAGGCCGTCACCCTGACACGCCTCGCACCGCCCTCCTTTCACGTTAAAGCTGTACCGTCCAGGTTTGTATCCACGAACGCGAGACTCCGGCAGGTTGGAGTACAGATCGCGGATGTACCCGAACAGACCGGTATAGGTGGCAGGATTGGACCGAGGCGTGCGGCCGATCGGCGACTGATCGATGTCGATGACTTTGTCAAGCGCATCGACGCCCTTCAGCTCTTTACATCCGTCGATCTTAGGTTTCTTATGGTAGAGCAGCTGCGACAGAGAATGGAACAGAACTTCCAGCACGAGCGTGCTTTTGCCGGATCCGGACACCCCGGTTACACAGGTGAAGAGTCCCAGGGGGATGCGCGCGGTCACATTTTTCAAATTGTGCTTCTGCGCCCCAATGACCGACAGCATTCCCCTCGGCTTCCGCTGCCGTTGCGGTACGGACACAGTCTGCGCGCCACGCAGAAATTGGCCCGTCAGCGAGTTGGGATCGCCCATGACCTGTTGAGGCGTCCCTTGCGCGATCACATGCCCACCGTGCGAGCCGGCGCCGGGACCCATGTCAAGAAGATGATCTGCGGCCTGCATCGTCTCGGCATCATGTTCCACGACCACTACCGTATTGCCCAGATCTCGCAATCTCAGCAATGTCTGCAGCAACCGGCGATTGTCGCGCTGGTGAAGTCCGATCGAAGGTTCATCCAGGATATACAACACACCGACCAGGCCGGACCCGATTTGCGTGGCTAAGCGAATGCGCTGTCCTTCGCCGCCAGACAAAGTCGCCGCAGCACGATCGAGTGTCAGATAGTCCAAGCCTACATTGACGAGAAATCCTAATCGCTCGCGAATTTCTTTGAGGATTCGATGCCCGATGACCAGCTCGCGATCAGTGAACTTCAGTGATAAAAAAAAGTCTGCGGCCGCACGAACCGAAAGGCTGGTCACCTCCGCGATCGATTTCTTGGCGAGTTTAATGGAGAGGCTTTCCGGTCGGAGCCGCGCACCGTGGCAGACTTCACAGGGCTCTAACAAAGTGAAGTCCTCTTCCTCCTCACCGTCCGGCGTCACGGCATAGCCGATGCCGTCACATGCCGGGCAGGCCCCGTGTGGGCTATTGAAGGAAAACACTCGTGGCGTGATTTCCGGATAACTCACGCCGCAATTGATACACGCCAGCTTGTCGCTATACAGGCGAGTATTCCCGTCATCGGTCAAAACGGCTACAAGTCCACTGGTCGATTTCAACGAGGTTTCGACGGAATCCGCCAGCCTGCGCACCAACGCCTCGCCGGATTTCATCACCAGCCGATCCACGATGATCTCGATCGTATGTTTCTTCTGTTTGTCGAGAGCAATGTCTTCACCCAGATCGACGATCTTGCCGTCGACGCGGGCGCGGACATAACCCGCCTTTCGCATCTCCAGCAATTCCTTGCGGTATTCTCCCTTCCGCCCGCGCACGATCGGGGCGAGGATTTGGAATTTCGTGCCTTCCGGCAACGACGCAATCGCATCGACCATCTGCTGCACAGTCTGTGCGGTGATTTCTTCTCCACATTGAAAGCAATAGGGACGCCCCACGCGAGCAAAGAGAAGCCGGAGATAGTCGTAGATCTCTGTGACGGTGCCCACTGTCGAACGCGGATTATGGCTGGTGCTTTTCTGCTCTATGGAAATGGCCGGCGACAGGCCTTCGATCGAATCGACATCGGGCTTCCCCATCTGTTCGAGAAATTGCCGAGCATAGGCGGAGAGCGATTCGACGTACCGCCGCTGACCTTCCGCATAGATAGTGTCGAACGCCAGCGACGACTTGCCGGACCCGCTCAAGCCGGTGATCACCACCAGCTTGTCGCGCGGAATCTCGACGTCGATGTTCTTGAGATTGTGTTCCCGCGCACCTTTGATGACGATGGAGTTGCCCATGGAGACGTGATTATACCATTGAGCTGAAGAATGTTGACACTTATGAGATACACGTCTAATATACGTATGATTGTTCAAGGAATATGATGGCAAAAACTGCATTGCGAAAAGAGAAGTGGACATTGTCGTTCGATCCCGGCTTGAAAAATTTAGTCGTCAAAGCCGCAAAACGGAGAGGTGTCTATCCCGTCACCGTCCTCGAGAGCCTCGTGCGGGAAAAATTTAATCCGTATGGTCATACGGATGTAGAGGACAGCGCCGAGTACGTTGCCGCAATTCGAAAGCGCGGGCGAAATCAATCCGATAAGGAATTTCTCGCAGAGATCGAGGCATGGCAAAAGTCTCAGTCCTCGTAGATACGGATATCTTTATCGACTATTTGAACACCGGCCGCTTCTCCTCAGTTTTCGACTCCTTCCATTTTTCGATCTACTACTCTATTGTGACCAAGAAAGAATTGCTGACGAAGCTCGGTCTCCGTGAAGCCGAACGAGAAGCCATTGTTGCCGAATTGAGCAGATGCCGGCTCATCAACCTTTCGGGTTCGATAACCGAGCAATATTCCAATCTTCGCCGTCAGCACCCCTCGCTCGATAAGGCTGACGCCCTCATCGCCTCCACCGCATTAGTGAAAAGGCTGCCGCTCGTCACAAGAAACAAGCGGCATTTTCGGGTCATCAAGCAGCTTGTGTTGTTCGGGGAATGAGTACTCCCCGTTCATCTCTGACCTTGACAAAGCTTGAAACCGGGTGCTACCACCCTGGCATGGTGAAAACCGACCATCCTTCATTGATTCAAGATGCCAAGGCTCCAGCCACGGCCGTTTCGACATGGTCCGGCCAGGCTCGCGAAGATGCCGTGCAACGGATGTTCACCGGCATTGCACGCGTCTATGACCTGAACAACACGTTGTTGAGCTTCGGTCTGCATTACCATTGGAAAAAGATTACCGCTTCCTTCATTACTCCGGTCGGACGAGGGACAGCGCTCGATGTTGGATCCGGTACAGCCGACCTCGCGCTCCTTGTCGAGTCTCGCATGGGACCCAAGGGACGTGTGATCGCATCAGACCTGAACCATGCAATGCTGACCGAGGGGTACAAGAAGATTGGTGGCAAAGGACTTACGGACAAAATCACTTGCCTGCAGGCAAGTGCGGAGCATCTGGGATTTGGAGACAATACCTTTGATGCGGTCACCACCGGATTCTGTATGCGGAACGTCGGAGATTTACCGCGAGCCGTACGGGAGATCCGTCGTGTGATGAAGCCCGGCGGCCGCTTCGTGTGTCTGGAATTTTCACGTCCGGTATTCAGTTGGTTACGGACATTCTACGATTGGTATTCGTTCAAACTGCTGCCCTGGGTCGGCACAATGGTTGCCCGTGACCGCACCGGTGTCTATGAGTATCTTCCCGCCTCGATCCGGACGTTTCCCGACCAAGAACGACTGTGTCAGATCCTCCGCGATGCCGGGTTTCGTCAGGTGTCTTATAAGAACCTCAGTGGCGGAATTGTCGCCATTCATATCGCGACGAAATAGTGAAGGATTAGGCTGAGGCTGAGAGTGCGGCGCGACGCCGCACGGAGTCACGCCGGACTTGGTGCTTTTCTTGGCGCGATATTCAGATCGTGGGAAAGTCTGGTTGGCTCGTTAGGCGTAGCACCAACCCTGAAATGCCACCGTCGACATTCTGAAGAGCTAGAGCCTCAATGGCACTCATGATCGTACAAGCCTGTCATCGGTCTGCGTAGACAACATTTCACTCGTCGGGACATCGGCATGCACGGCCCGAAACATGCCAAAGCGACACAGCCCTGCCCGAAATGCCAGATGCATTAACAGGAACGTGGGCACTTCCCGCAATGATTTAATGAACCCGATCACACCAAACCGAACAATCCCGTCTGGACGGACCATTCCCTGCCAGATAGAGTCGAGCCACGATGGTACGGTTTCGGCAGTCCAATCCGCTGTCGTCACTTCACCCGCCACCAGTCCAGTGGCCTCCAGTAATTCTGAAAACTCTTCAATGCTGGCAAATGCCGGATGAGACCACTGATCCAGCAGTTGCCGCATCACCGGCTTTTCCCAAAAATTGAGTGGGACCCGGCGATCGTCCCGCTGATTCCAATCGGCAACAACCAGAATTCCCCCTGGCTTCAGAACGCGCATGAGCTCTCGGGCAAATTGTGCCTTGTCCGGCATGTGCGGTCCTGCTTCGACCGACCAGACCACATCAAAACTGGCATCGGGGAACGACAGTGCCAGTGCATCATCGATCTGAAAGTGGGCATTCACCTCCGGGGAGGTCAGGTCTTGAGCACGTCTGACTTGTTGTGGGCTGAGGGTTATTCCTGTGACCGCA
>CAZPNQ010000189.1:0-4847 GCA_964587955.1 uncultured Nitrospira sp. | reverse complement strand
ACTCCTTCAAGTATGTGAAGGATGCGGTCGAGTATGAGATCAAACGGCAGACCAAAGTGTTGAGTGAGGGAGGTAAGATTCGCCAGGAAACCAGGCTCTGGAACATCGAACGTGGTGAAACGGCGGTCATGCGTTCCAAAGAAGAAGCCCATGATTATCGATATTTTCCTGACCCTGATCTGGTGCCGTTGAAGCTGGACGATGCGTGGATCGAAGGATTCCGCACCAACTTGCCGGAACTGCCGGCCGTGCGGACGAAGCGATTCATGTCGGACTATGGATTGCCTGAATATGACGCCGCCATTCTGACGGCTTCGAAGAGCATGGCGGACTACTTTGAAGTGAGCGCAAAGCAGTTCAATCAACCCAAGACCGTGAGTAATTGGGTGATGGGTGAATTGATGAGAGAGTTGAATAATTCCGGCACAGATATTTCAGCATCGCCGATCACACCTGAACGGCTGGTGAGCCTGTTACAGATGGTTGATAAAGGGATCATCAGCTTAAAGGTCGCCCGTGAAATCTTTCCGGAACTCTATGGCAGTGGGAAGACTCCCGACCAGATCGTGGAGGAAAAAGGGCTGACGCAGGTCTCTGACGAAGGGGCGCTGGAGAAAATGATCGACGAAGTATTGAGTAGGCATCCGACCCAAGTCGGGCAGTTCAAAGAAGGTAAACAACAAGTATTGGGTTTCCTGGTCGGGCAGGTCATGAAGGCGAGCGGCGGAAAAGCGAATCCTGGGAAAGTGAATGAGTTGTTGAGGAAGAAGCTGGGATAGGGTGTGTTAGGGGGGCCGTGCTCGCCCAACGCGCGGTCTCAGAAGACCCTCGTTGGATGCGCGCAGTTGAAGCGCCCTGTGCCCCACCTTGGTATACGATGGTTGAATCGATAGTGTTTTCATAAGGCTACAAGGTCGATGATACCCTCGCTAGCCTAGCGATAAGGTAGTAGTTGCATCTAGAAAGCCAAATGGAAAAGCATATTAAGGTTGTTGGGTGGATGCATGCGTTGTGGGCTCCAACTTTGATAGGGCTCGCTCTACTTCTCGGATTTGTTACGAATGATGAAAAGGCCGCGGTGATCGGCCTGCTGCTCCCAATGTTTTTCTTGGTTCTTGGGCCAGAAATCTATTCGGGTGTTGGATTGCTTCGGCATTCGAGGTTGGCAAGAAGGGTCTTGGTAGTTTACAGCAGCATGCTCTTGCTGGTGATTCCAGTAGGCACTGTAGCGGGAATCTACTCTCTATGGGTTTTGTTACATCAGGAGACCAGGAACATTTTCTTTCAAGCTAATTAAGGTTAGTTGTTGATTGTGTGTGAGTGTTACATGGCAAGACATTCAAACTGTGAGGAATTAGATGAGCGCGATTCGAGAAATCAAGGGCAGACAGATCATCGATTCACGGGGCAATCCGACGATTGAAGCCGAAGTGACGCTCGAAAGCGGCGCGAAGGGACGAGCGGCTGTTCCATCAGGAGCTTCAACGGGGGAAAAAGAAGCGATCGAACTCCGTGACGGTGACAAGAAACGGTGGATGGGAAAAGGTGTTTCAAAAGCGGTCTCAAATATCAGTAAGGTCATCGCTCCTGAATTGCTTGGTAAGGAAGCATTCGATCAGGCCGGCGTCGATCGAGCCATGATTGCATTGGATGGGACGAAGACCAAAAGCAAGTTGGGAGCCAACGCGATCTTAGGTGTCTCATTAGCCGTTGCGAAAGCGTCGGCAAATGAAACGGGGCAACCGCTCTATCGTTATCTCGGCGGCGCGAATGCTCGAGTGCTGCCCGTGCCTCTTATGAACATCATCAACGGCGGAGCCCATGCCGATAATCGCTTGGACCTCCAAGAGTTCATGATCATGCCGGTAGGTGCCGGCCGGTTTAGCGAAGCGCTCCGGATGGCCACGGAGGTCTTTCATTCGTTGAAGGCCCTTTTGAAGAAGAAGGGCCTCAATACAGCCGTGGGAGATGAAGGCGGGTTCGCCCCGGATCTGCAATCGAACGAAGAAGCGCTGAGCTTGATTTCCCAATCGATAGAAGACGCCGGCTATAAGGTTGGTCAGGATATTGCTTTGGCGTTGGACTGCGCAGCAAGCGAATTTTATGATAAGGGCCGATATGTTCTCGAAGCGGAGAAGAATCCGGAGCGTTCGTCGGATGAGATGATCAGCTACTACGGCAAGCTTCTGGATCGTTATCCGATCCTCTCGATCGAAGACGGGTTGAGCGAACTGGATTGGAAGGGGTGGAAGATCCTCACGGAGAAGCTGGGTAAGAGGGTGCAGCTCGTCGGCGACGACATCTTCGTCACCAACGTCGAAATCTTTTCGAAGGGCATCAAGGAAGGAATCGGAAACTCGATTCTGATCAAGCTCAATCAAATCGGGACGCTGACGGAAACGTTAGATGCGATCGAACTGGCGAAGCGGTCGGGCTATACGGCGATTATTTCACATCGGTCGGGTGAGACCGAAGACACGACGATTGCGGACGTGGCGGTCGCGACAAACAGCGGATTGATCAAAACGGGATCTTTGTCTCGAACGGATCGTGTGGCCAAATATAATCAATTGCTTCGAATCGAAGAGGAATTGGGAGCGGGAGCGCTCTATCGGGGTCGAGAGGCAGTGCAGGCCAGGGGCTAAGCTGGTTCGTCGCCAGCGGATGGACAGATGATTATCAAACAGAATCGCGGACGGCAGTGGCTGGAGTGGCGGCAGCGCGTATTTATCGTCACGCAGCTGGTCGGCGCCGGTGGCTGTATGTGGCTGTTCGTAGCCTTGTTTTCAGGAGAAATGGGCCTGACTCGATATCTCTCGATGCGTGATCACGCCAAGAATTTGGAGCAAGAACTTTCGGCGTTACGCCGAGAAAATGCCACATTGCAGCGAGATATTACCCGTCTCCAGCATGATCCAGCCAAAATCGAGCAGTTGGCTCGAGAGCAATTGGGCTATGTGCGAAAAGGCGAAACGGTGTATCAACTGGCGCCTGACCCAGAGAAAAAAACGGAGCGCTTCTCGAAACCATGAAGTTCGGCACAGTGGCCATCATCGGCCGGTCCAACGTCGGCAAGTCCACGCTGCTCAATCGCCTCCTTGGCGAAAAAATTTCGATTGTGTCGAGTAAGCCCCAAACCACAAGAACCCGCATTCTGGGTGTCATGCATGTGGAAGGAGCGCAAATTGCCTTTCTCGACACGCCGGGACTTCATAAACCCGAGCATTTGCTGAATCGTCGCATGATGCGTACGGCCGTGGAGACCATGGAAGATGCGGATCTTTTCTATATGTTGATGGACGCGACGAGCCTACCGGGTCCCGGAGATCTGACCGCTGTGAAGCATATGAAGGAGGCGTTAGCCAAACATCCGCGTCCGGTCATCCTTGTCGTCACGAAAATCGACCGCGTCAACAAGCAGAAACTGCTCCCGATCCTCGACTGTTATGGCAAGCTCTTCGCGTGGACGGAGATCGTGCCCGTCTCTGCCCAGAGCGACGACAATGTGGACCGATTGTTGGCCGTGACGGTCCCCTATCTTTCGGATGGAGAAGGAGCCTACGGCGATGATGTCGTGACGGATCAGACGATGAGAGCTCTGGCGGCTGAGATGATTCGTGAGAAGGTGTTGCAAGAGACAGAGGAAGAGGTGCCGTATGCGGTTGCGGTCGAGATCGATGAGTTCGTTGAGCAAGGCAAATTGGCGAAAATTCGGGCGTCGATTTTGGTGGAGCGCGAAACGCAAAGGGGCATCCTGATAGGCAAGCAAGGAGAGCGTTTGAAATCGATCGGCACGCAGGCCAGATTGGACATGGAACGACTCTTCAATATGAAAGTGTTTCTTGAATTATGGGTGAAGGTGAGGAAAGCGTGGCGAGAGGATGAACAGACCTTGGTGCAGTTGGGGTATTGACGAACGAGCATGCAGACGGAACGACCGATAGAGCCGCGGGTACCGGATCAGCGACCTCGCACGTCCGACCGCGACGTCCTGCGAGACGTTTTGCGCGATCAGACTGAACGCGGACAGACGAAATCGGACATAGTGATCCAGTCCGTGCAGAAGTTGCTGCGGCGCGGAGCCATCACGAACCTCTCCAAGATGTTGGGACGCATACACCCGGCGGATATCGCCAAAGTCGTGACCCATTTGTCTTCTCCGAAGGAAAAGCGGGAAATCTTTGAGCTGGTCCGGGGTGAGGGGAAGCGAGGGCAAGCGCTCAGTGAACTCGACGGTGAAAGCATCCAGCAAGTACTCGCAGATCTCCTGCATTCCGATGTCGCGTGGCTCTTGAAAGACCTCGGTCCAGACGATGTGGCGTACATTCTGGGATTCCTTCCCGAAGAGCGCAGCAAAGAAATTCTCGCCCTGATGAAAACCGAGGATTCGACAGAGGTTGCCGACATCCTCAAGTATCCGAAGGATACGGCCGGCGCCATTATGACGACGGAGTTCTTCTCCTTGCCGGAGGATGCGACGGCGCAGGAGGCGATCCGTCGGTTACAGCAAGCCACGGACGCGGAGATGGTGTTCTATATTTACGTGACGGACAAGGATGATCGTCTGGTCGGTGTTCTTTCCCTTCGGCAACTGATCACCGTCCCTCCGACAACTCCGCTGAAAAACATCATGACCCGCGAGGTCATGAGTGTGGCGATCGACATGGACCAAGAAGAAGTGGCACGCCAGGTGGCCAGCTATAACTTGCTGGCTATTCCGGTCGTGGAACGCGACGGCAAACTTGTGGGAATTATCACGGTTGACGACGTCGTCGATGTGATCCGGGAAGAAGCGACCGAAGACATGTTGAAGATGGCAGGCGCGATCGAGGAAGAAACGGGCTTGA
>CAZPNQ010000188.1:0-4851 GCA_964587955.1 uncultured Nitrospira sp. | reverse complement strand
TCAACAATTCCGACCGAGTCATGGCCGCCAGGTAGGGACGGACGATCAAGCCGGCCTCGATGCCGACGAAGATATTGGCGGCGCCGGAGAGCGATTCGGCGCCGGATAAGCCCATCGTTCGGTAGAAGAGCCTGGCAAACAGCCCCACGATCACTTGCATGATGCCCATGTAGTACAGACCTGACATTATGGCGGCAAAGAACACGACAGCCGGGAGCACTTGCGCAGCCAAGATAAAACCTACCGACACCGTCCCATCCGGAAGAGTCTGGCCTGGTCCGAGCGACAGAGGTCCCAAGAGAAAGAGCGTGCCCTTTTGGGAGGCGGTCAGCATGGCCACGACCATGTCGTTGATCATGCCCCACAACCAGCGCGCCCCCGGAAACCAAAAAGACACGATACCGAGCCCCCACGCCAAGGCCGCACTTCCGCCGATGGTCGTCCAGTTCGGCCGAGTGCGCCGTCCCGTGACCCAGGCCAGCGAAGCGATCGTAAAGAATCCCACACACGCGAGCAGGCGATACGGCCAGTCCTCCACCGTCCTGTCCTCCCATGTCATGCAAACCCGGCGGGAGGCTACGCTGAGAGACGGCGGGCGTCAAGAGAGAACGGATCGATGGAAAAACTTGAAACCACGGTTGACCGCAGTTTTCTCGTCGAATGCGACATCAGCTCAAGAGGCCGAGGATGCTGGAAGAGGACCTTTTTCTGAAGCCACCAAAAACAGGAATAGGAGGGCTTAAACTGATTAACGATTGCACTCGCGAATTGTGAAAATAGGTCCATCAATCGAAGGAGGCGGGGGCGGACCGTTTCAAACGCTCCGTTGATCGCCTCCAGCAAGGACGAGAGAACCCGGGATTCGCCAGTCGTACCTGTTTATCAGCAGGATGACTTCACGAATCTGCCTTGACCACGATGTCTGTATTGTGCATACTGATGCAGATGCGAACGACGCTGAACATTGATGACTCGCTCCTGAAACAAGCGACGAATCTAACGGGCGTGGAAGAGAAGACCCGCCTCATCCATTTGGGGCTTCAAGCTTTGATATCCCGCGAAGCGGCTAAACGATTGGCTCGGCTTGGCGGTCGTGACCCTCATCTGAAGCCGATCCGGCGACGCCGATCGGCTTGAGGATGCCAACGCTGGTTGACACCTCGGTGTGGATCCAACATCTTCGGCACGATTCCCCATCCCTCCGTCAGTTGCTCGAACAGGACCTCGTCCTCTGTCATCCATTGGTCATCGGCGAACTTGCGTGCGGACAACTTGCTCGACGCGATGAAGTTTTGGAGTCTTTACAACTCTTGCCTGACACCCCGCGCCTCGACTTCCATGAGATTTTGACGTTCCTGGATAGGCACCGTTTGTTCGGCCAGGGACTCGGATGGGTAGATGTGCATTTGTTGGCCTCAGCATTTTTGGAACAGGTAACTATTTGGACGTTAGATAAGCCCCTTCTGCGAGCCTCGCAGCGATTGCAGTGTGCATTTACTCCCATGTCGTAAATGGATTTCTTCAATGAACGGTTAACGATTCACAGTTAACGTCTCGGAACGTCATCCGGACCATACCTACCAACCGTGTGTCTAGCCATTCAGTCAAGCACGCTCGAAGCATCGCGCGAAACCACAAGCTGCAACCGATTCTATCGCTTTCGCTCGAGAATGCTCGATGCCTGCTCGGACACTTCTTTGACTAAGATTCCCATCTTAGGGTGTGACGGCTCGAAATCGACAGGCCAGTTGTGGTGATGCAACCGTTCGCTGGCGGTCGGACCGATTGACCCGACGGCCACCTCGCGAAGGGCATCACGGAACTGTTCCACTTTTCCATCTTGCTCCAGCACCCGCATGACATGGTCCACCTGCGCTGCATTCGTGATGAGGACCACCTTGACTCGCCCGGCTATGATTTCATCGAGTGCGTGGCGAATCGGGCCAAGATCCTCCGGTAGAGTCCACTTGTAGATCGGAACCGCAAATACCTCTGCGCCTCGCTGTTCCAGCGCGTTCACGAGATCAGGGTTGGCAACTCCATATTCCTGAACGGCAACCCGCCGTCCCTTCACGGGACAATGCTTATCCAGCGCTGAAACGAGATCGACCCACGTATTCGGTTCAGGCACCGTCACTGTCGCTCGAAGACCGGCGGCCTTGAGGGCTGCGACCGGCTTAGGGCCGCGTGCGATGAGTGTCACATGTTTCATAGAATCGACAATTGACGTCCAAGGATATCGCGCCCTGAGAAGATCAAACAGCGCAGTCGTGCCGATGCCGGTCATGAAAATGACAAGGTCGATGCGGCCGGCTAAGAGTTGGGCTCCGAGTTCTTGTGCCGCTGAATTGTCCTCTAGCGGGACTTCGCGAAGGACAGGAGCAACAAGAGATAGTCCGCCGTGACGTTCTATCTGCCGGGCAATCTCCGTCGCCATCCGACTCTCAAATGCGGCAACTGTCAACCCGTTCAATGTCATAGGCGTAGAGAATGGAACCGATCCGAATTAAATTATGCTCATCATGACTCTACTGAAGCTTTCCCATTGACGGCTGGTTGCCGGTCTCCCTACTATACATACTCTACCGTGTGCTGAAACGACGAATTGCCCCAGGATGACGTCTCCACTCCATAGAGGTCTTCGCCATCTGGCCCTGCGTGTCATCGACCTTCCGCGCTCCCGTCGATTTTACGAGCAGGTGCTTGGGATGAAGACGGTATGGGAGCCTGATCAGGACAACGTGTATTGTAGCTCCGGCATCGACAACTTAGCACTCCATCAGATCTCAAAGAGTGAGTTAAGTTTCTATGATCCCTCAAAGACTCAACTGCTTGATCATATCGGGGTGATTCTCGACAGTCCCCAAGCCGTCGATCAAATGTACCGAGAACTCCTGCCGAAGATCGAATCTCTGGGCGGACGTATCACTAAAGAACCCAAACAGCACCGTGACGGCAGCTATTCATTCTATTTTGCCGATCCCGACGGCAACCTGATCCAGGCTCTGTATGAACCGGCGATCAGCGGCTTGGAATGGGTGAAAGGTAAGGGATGAGAAGTGAGGGGGAACGCGGCAGTGACGCACGAACTTTCTCTATCTCCTGACGCCTTCCCCCCCAACCCTCGCTGATCATGACAATCTGGGACCGCCTACCACACAAACATTATCTCAGCCTCGCTCCTTGGTGCTGGGTACAACTGGAGAGCGCTGAGCCGCCAGGCCCCTTCCCTTTCATGGGCGGAGTGGCCCCTGAAGTCGCCGCCAGCCTCCACGAAGCTCATAGCCTTCTCTCCAGCGCGATCGACACTGCGATCAGCGATGTCTTTTCAAAACGGGCGCCGCTCGACGATCCCGATCGACAGCAACGGTTGGAAGATGCCTATGCTGAGCTGGTCAACGCACGGCCATATCTCCAACAACACATTCACTGCGGGCGGCGATCGAATGGGACCTTTCACTGGGAATTCCCGACTGATCCGGCCAAATCCGCAACCGTCACCAACGGTGGTCTCCGCATCTTTCATGCGATCAATCACCAGGCGATCCCCATCGGATTCGACGGACGACCGCTGGGCGCCCTCGCAGGAAAACTGCTCGGTCTGCTCGACGGAACCCATACAGCGGACGATCTCCGTTCCACGTTGTCGGCTATGCCGCGCGATTCGCAGATGATGCTGACGAAGATGATGGAGTCGCTGCATCAATATGGATGTCTGGCCGCTTCTGCGACGACTTCGATCCGGCGACATTGGTTTGACGTCGTTCAAGATCAAGACATCGTGCACCTCGGACATGCCGCGCTCCTGTACCGGCAACGAGACGCCGTGCTTCTCTTCGATCCCTGGCTTCTGCCTTGGTTTGCCGAATCGCCGTTACCGTCGCTTTGGAGCGGACTGTTTCCAAAACCCGCCGCCGTGTTCTTGACTCATGACCACGATGATCACGTCGATCCCCGCACCTTGCTTCATTTGCCGAAAGACACGCCGATCATCGTGCCCAGCAGACGGAATCGAACTGGACTGTTCTTTGACTATCAGTCCCTTCTCGCAGAATTGGGGTTTAACCGCGTCATTGAGCTGGCTCATGGGGAAACGTGGCCGTTTGAAGGCGGTACGGTCGTGTCCGTACCCTTCTACGGAGAAGACCCTTGCGACTTGAATATACCTAGAAATTGTTACTTGATTTCGGATCGAGGATACAATGTGCTCATCCACGCAGACAGCGGCCCGACGAACGACGGACGATCCGTTCTCAAGGACAATGTAATCCAACAATTAGTCGGACAATACGGTCCGATTCCGCTGGTGTTCGCGTCACAACAGCAGTTGCTTGAAATCCGGAGTCATGCCGCCCATGCCTCGCTCTCCCATCCCGGCAAATGGCTGGATGTCGGCGAGAACGGGTATCTCACGAACGCCTATCTCGCCGAGGTCTGCGCGGCCGCCCGTGCACGGCTGTTTGTTTCATACGCCACCGGTGGAGCCGATTGGTACCCGGATCACTTGTCTTTCATGTTCAGCCGCCGTAATCCCTCCAGAACCACCCTAGTGACGGCACATTGGGAACCACCTGAAAAATTAAAAGACCTTCTGGTTTCACACGATTGTCGTTATCATTCTGCCCACGCCCTCGACCTCTATCGAGCCGTGCGCGGAGGGATAATGGAAGTCATTTCGGCAGCAGAATCCCTCGCCCCGCTGACGCTGTATCGGTTGGATCACGGCGATCCGCCGTTCATGAAGGCAGGCAAGGGACGCCAGCAGGGTGCGGAGAAACGAGGTTGATACCAACAATATGACTGAAACGTTCAGTACGAGGGGGAACACCAATAACTTCAGGATGCTCAAAA
>CAZPNQ010000187.1:0-4911 GCA_964587955.1 uncultured Nitrospira sp. | reverse complement strand
CTCCGGTCAGTTGAAACCCCTCGGTGACGAGAGACCCGAGCATGATTTCCGAGTCGACCTGATTTTTGGAGCAACCGAGATTGACAAACCCAATCGTGGTCTTGGTGTCGGGAAAAACTCCATCCGGCGTCTTGCGCGAAGGCCGAGGCCTGTCTCCCTGCTCGGATTTGAGACGGCGAGGAATAATGAGTGGCTCAGACATGGAGGCAGTCTACGGGAGGGTTAAAAAGACTGTCAATCTCGCCCACAGTATTCATGAGCGCTTCTACTGCAACGGTCGAGACGCCGCTGCGACAAGCTAGGCCGCACGGACGCGGCCTAGCGGGCAGGCTCGTCGATCGGGCGGTCGACATACTGTTCAAGTATGCCTCCCTTCCTCACGACTCCGCGTGCCCGTCTCGCGTAGAGTCTCGGCAGTTTCGTTACGAAGCGTCATGAATACTGCGGGCTACTCTTGCAGGAGTCTGTTCACTTCGCCTACAGTGTCCGCATGATTCGCACGTTTCAGGGCATCAAACCGACCGTCCCAAAATCTTGCTTCATCGAAACAACCGCGGTCGTGATCGGCGATGTGGTCATGGGTGAGGATTGCAGTGTCTGGTTCAATGCGGTCATTCGGGGCGATGTGCACTACATTCGGATCGGAAAACGGACGAATGTCCAGGACCTCTGTATGTTGCATGTGACGCATGATACTCATCCGCTCATCATCGGCAATGAAGTCACCATCGGCCATAACGTGGTACTGCACGGCTGTACGATCCGTGATCGTGTATTAGTAGGCATGGGTGCGATCATCATGGATGGCGCGGTCATTGGAGAAGATTCAGTAGTGGGAGCCGGAGCCCTCATTGTGGAAGGCACGATCGTTCCCCCGAAGAGTCTGATTCTCGGTGCACCGGCGAAGGTCAAGCGACCGGTCACGGACAAGGAGTTGGCCTGGATCAAGGAATCGGCCGAGAATTATGTGAAGTACGCGAAAAAGTACCTGGGTGATTCAACCAAGAAGACCGGTTTTGAGCTGGATCGATCTTAGCTTTGACCCCCCTTACGCCTCACCCCTAACTCCTTACCAACCTTGATGAAGCAAATCGGATCGCCGACGAGCGCGGTGGGATATTGTTTGCGCTCTACGCGGTACGGAACCTTGTGCCTATGACACCAGTCAGCGATCCACACCACTTCCTCCGTCGACGTCGTCACTAGACCCGGTACATCCAATTTGGGCATGCAACGATCTACTATGGATTGGACAGTCCGTCGTTCCTTTTGGAATTGTACCGGATCAAACGTGACTGGATCAGCCTGTCCATAGGACAACGGTGACAGATGAGGAAACCGTTCCGGATCGTTCAACACGCTGACCATCCAGATGTGCTCGAATCGACCTTCTGCGGAGGAGGCATCCTGGGCGCGAAAGTGGATCGGCAGGCCGCGACAAGCACGATTGAGAGCCATTACCTCCGTTCGGCGAAGATTATAGGGCTCAACCTGACGGTTGAGTTCTAGTGATTCGGCGAGCAACGCAGGCAGCTCGGCTACCCCAGCTCCGACGTAAAGGCTTCGGCCGCAACGTGGCAGCTTCCGTAAAAGCGCCTTGGCTACCTTGTTTCCTAGTCGCTTACAGGGCTCTCGCTTCTTTTGCCAAAACTCATTGCCGCCTTCGTAACAGTAGACGCGGCCTAATTTCTGGTAGTCGAGGTAGTCAAAGATCTGACGAATAGTCTTCGCCGTCTCAGGTGACAGTCGATATTTCATTGATGAGGATTTCTCAATTCGTTTACGAATTGTCGTTGAACACAAAGTGGTGGAGCGATTTGAAGAGATCGTTGATACGACGGTGGGGAAGCGGCTTACTAGGGTTTACTCAGCCACCAATTCCGCTTCCAACGGATGCCCCTTACGGAAGCGACTGACCCCGAGCACGCTGAAGCCCAGCACATGTCCCTGCTCATCGACTCGTTCCATGACGGCATCGTGAGCTGTCGGTCGCATGAAGCCCGCCGCCTCGCGAAACTGCACTTCCAGGTAGTCCGCTTCCGGGTCGAACCAGACCTTTACTTTTTCGGCCATATTGTTTCTCCTGGTTTTAGTCGGTCGGTCAAATAGGCCGTCACCATAAAACCGTCACTTGGCGGGTACTTTACCACGACGCAGAGCCATTTCCCACCAACCCGCGTTTGCGTGTAGTACTCGTAGAACAACTCAACAGTGTCATCCAACCGAGACACGCGCACTTCTCCCGGCGATTCGAGAACCCGTTCGATCTCCTGTTCCATTCCCACCATTTCAAGATGTCGCAGGACATGCGCGATTCGCTCATCGGTGAGCCTTACAGTCCGTCCGAAACAATCATGGACAATCTTCATAGCTCTCCCTGGAACGCCCGATTGAGTATGGACTGGAAGAGTTCACCCAGCCGGCGTCGGGAGGTGGCTTGCTGGATTCCATCCCCCTGCTCTTGGCGATGCGAGCAGCGAGAATTCGTCTCATACAGCACCGTTTTGTTCGATCAGTTCTGCGACGCAACGCTTAGCTTGGTTGCTTCGCGTTCGGCAGCGTATGCCTTTTCTACCGCTTCTTGAACCAATTCGCCGATTCGATTCTGTTCTTTTTGTGCGCGATTCTAGCTTCGGACGGATAGCAAAGCAAATTCCCTCAGGCTTTCCCTTTCGACTGGAAGCCGATCCGGCGCTTGGGTGCGGTGGGAGGTGGTTGCAGAAGCGGCTGCAGTTTCTCGTACAGGTCGACCAGGGCGGTATCCTGCTCAAGCAAGGTCTTGTCAATTTCAGCCAGGCGTTTGAGGATGGTTCGATTGGCCGCGATCTGTTCGCGCAGACGCACAAAGGCCCGGACCACGAAAACGCTCATGTGGATCGCCCGTTTGCTATGGAGAAGGTTGGCGGCCATCACGGCGCCATGCTCAGTAAACGCCCAGGGGCGAAATCGAGGATCTCTGTGTTTTTGGGAACCGGTCACAGATTGTGACCGGTTGGAACTGGTCGCAATTTGCGATGAGTTCTGAGTTATCTGTGCCATTCCGGTAACTTGTGAACTTGAGGTCGCGGTTTGCGATCTCAATCGCGTCACTTCCATAGCCGTGAGTTGAAATGCAAAGTCTTTGGGGAACCGCTCGGCATTGCGTTTGACAGCTTGGTTGAAGGCTTTCGTCGTGACTCCATACAGCCGTGCCAAATCCGAATCCAGGATGACGCGATGATTCCTAATGACCAGGACCAATGGCTTTAGGGAATCAGGGACAGAATCGGCTTTTCGTGAAGGCATCAATCAGCTCTCCTGTGAAATTACTTCATAGCGGTGGAAGTGATCACAATTTGCGATCACTTCATTGAAACGGTTTGCAAGTGCTGAATCGATGAACGGCTTCACGGGATGCTAAGTCCAGAGATGATCACCTACTCCTTTCTTGCGCCGCGTTGTGCAACGGTTTAGCCAATGCACTCAATGAAAGCTACGTAATAGATCATCCGGCCAATGCGATGACCGCTGCCGTGACCGCATCAGTCACTGAAGCGATGAAGTCCAGATTCAACGTATCGAGTGTATCGGTCGGTTTATGGTAGTGAGGATTGCGGAAGTTGGCCGTATCCGTGAGCATGACCGCGGGGAATCCTTGCTCCCAGAATGAAGTATGGTCGCTGCGTCTGGTATCCGGAAGTTTTTCTCCATTACCAGGCACGACCAGGGGAACAATCGGGAGGTGCGATTGCATGGCCTTCGCGACGGAGCCGGTCAACGCGTGTGACCGCTCGTTGCCGATCACGGCGAGAAAATTTCCGGTCGTGGGAACGGCGATGGGCACACCGGGAGGGGTTTTTTGTGAGTTGTGTTGATGGCTCGCATAGCCGACACATTCCAACACGATCGCGCCATGGATCGCTTCACGATTCTTTTTCAACAGCGACGTGTAGGCGGAGCTGCCGAGCAAGTTCTCTTCTTCTAAGTTAAACGCGATGAAACGGATCGGTCGGACCAATTTTAGGGCTCGGACCCGATGAGCGATCTGGAGCATGACCGCGAGGGCACTGGCATTGTCGTCGGCGCCGGGAGAACCCTTCACCGTATCGAAGTGTGCGGCGACGATCAGCGGTGGTGCGGATTGCAATGGTCCGGTGTTTGAGTACGCTGTTCCGATCACATTATGGTAGGTGCTGCCCAAGGCCGGAAAAGGTTGCTTCGTGACGGTCAGCCCTGCTTCAGAGAATTGTCGTTGTAGATACGCTTCGACCTCTTGAAGGTGAATGGGAGAAGAAAGAGGATGGCGCTCGCCGACTAGCCGATGCAGGTCGTTATTGAGATGATTGCGATCAACGGCCACGGTGGATGAGTCCGTCGCGGAGAAATTAGGTGACGATCTCTGTGCCGATCCCCTTGCGTGTGAAGATCTCAAGCAGAACAGCATGGGGAATTCTCCCGTCGATGATGTGGGCCTTTCCGACGCCTTCGGCCAAGGCGTCCAAGCAGGCGTGTACTTTCGGGATCATCCCTTCCGTGATCGTTCCCTTCTTCATCATGCGCTGCACGTCTTTGCGAGACACTGTGGACAGGTGGCGTCCGTTAGCGTCGCGAATGCCTTTGATGTCAGTCATCATGAGCAGCTTTTCAGCATGCAGGGCACCGGCCACCGACCCGGCCACGAGATCGGCATTGATGTTGTAGGTATTGCCCTCACGATCTGTACCGATGGGCGCGATGACGGGGATGTAGTGATCTTCCTGGAGGTTGCGTAACAAACCGGGGTCGACTTTCTCGATATCGCCCACTAACCCGAAGTCCCCTTCCCCGTCTTCTCCGTCCAGCTCGCGATCGAGGCTTTCTGCCCAGGCCTTGGCGGTCAAGGGTTTGCTGAGAATCAATCCTCCGTCCTTCCCGCTCAAACCGACCGCGCTG
>CAZPNQ010000186.1:0-4943 GCA_964587955.1 uncultured Nitrospira sp. | reverse complement strand
GCTTCTTGCCATACACGTCAGTGAACCGTTCCTGGACAATGATGCCGCGCTCGGTGATGGCGCTGACCACTCCACTGTTTTGCCCGATTCTCGTCCCCCGTCGGACCGTGTACCCATATCCTTCTGGAGTCTGCACCATGGCGGTATAGCCGTATGCTCCCCATACAATGGCAATCAGGTTGAGCTCTGTCAGGGTCACGCGCTGTAATGGTGGAAGAGTCGTGTCGGTTTTTCCTGGCTGAAGCTCCTGAACGATCGGAGCAAATGGATCTCGGCGACCGGAAGGATCATACCCACCTCCAATCACACCCTCCGGTACAGAAGGCTGGGAAGGCACTGGTGTATTTGAGTCCGATGATGGCGCTTCTATAGCTTGCGGAGCCGTTCTTTGGATTTCCGGTACAGTAGACAGCTTGAGGGCACCTGGATGCACCGGCGTGATAAGACCGGGAACGAGGGAAGACTCCGCCTGTGCAGCTATGCTTCCCAAAAGTATGACCCACGCGCACACCACGCCGGCACCGACCGTCACGGAATATTCTCTGGACTTCTTTCCTTTATTCAACACGTGCATGGTGTCACAATTTGGCTACTTTCCAACTTGAGCCACTTTGGGAGCATTGGCCGAAGGCGATGCCCCGGCCGGTTTTTCTTGAGGTGCGGCGTATGCCACCAGTTCAAACGTAGTTTGCGACACAATTCGACCTTGGTCGATCTTCGGAGATCCCATCTTGAGTCCTGACACCGTAATAATCCGAGGGAGTCGATTGATTCGATCGAAAAACAGCGCGGCCGTGTGATAGACTCCGGCGACTTCCACGCTGACCGGCATCTTGACGAAAAGCTTCGACGAATCTTCAGCCAGTGCCCCTGGTTTCCACAGTTTGATGTCAAGACCCAATCGCACTCCTAGGTCAGATACCTGCTTCAGCAGCATGATCGCTTCTTCTTCCGGGGGGAGACGCTCTTTCTTCTTCGCTAACTCAATCTCGAGTTGTTTGTTCGCGGCGACTAATTCATCGAGATGCTTCACTTTAATCGTGAGGGTTTGAATTTCACTCTCCAACTTACTGTTCTCAGCCTCAAGAGCCGTGATGGTCGCAGACTTCGGTTCGGCAATGTAGAAATAGAAGCCGGCAATCATGCAGCCGACGAGCAGGAACAAAAGCGCGGCCTTCTGAGACGCCGGCACATTGCGAAGCGCATCCAGGTTGAGCTGTGGCAATGTCATCCTTATCCCTTCAGACGAAATGCTAAACGAAACTGGTACAAATTAATCTTGTTTTCAACTGCAGCCTTGCTTTCCTGCAGATTGATGCCGGTGAAATAGTCCGTTCGCCGCAAGTTGTTCACAAATTCCACCACGTCGTCGTTTGTTAAGGCCTTCCCTTCCAACTCAACGGCATCGGACGACACACCGAGCCTTGTCAGCCATACTTTGAGCGGCTCCAAACTCTGACTCACATGGTCGAGGACCTTCACCGGGCCCATTCTGGATTGCTCAAGCTGATCTATAATCCGATTCTTGTCTTCAAGAAGCTTTTTCCTTTGCTCGAAATCCTGTACTTGTTTGACCTGCTCTTTCAGCTGAGCCACTTGCTTTTCTTTATCCCGCTTTTCCTCCTGCCGCACTTCAAGCTCGCTGTCCAATGAAGCCGAATACCACCAACACCCCGCCAACGTGACCAGAATCACCCCGACGCCGAGCAGCGCCTGTGCGCGCACATCATACTGAGGTTTAGCTGGCCTCCCTTTTGGCCCACCGGGGAGGAGATTGATCCGGATCATCTGTCCCCCACAGCTCTCAATGCCAATCCGACACCGACGGCTGCCGACGGAGCCCAATCCGCCAGAAGGTCGGGGTCGATGTCACACCCCGTGATATCGATCTCGGCAAAAGGGTCAGCCAATTCCACGGGCAACTGCATCCTATCGCCGAGCTGCTGAATCAACCCCTTTGCCCGAGCCACGCCACCACAGACGAGCACACGACTGAGCTCCGCATTGACGGTCGAGGTCTTAAAGTAGTCCACCGTCCGAGCAATCTCGGAGGCGACTTCCGCATTCACACTGTCCATGACGCCGGTGAGAGAGACTCCGTCAGAATCGCCTGCTCGTTCCTTTTTCTTACTCTCTTCCGCTTCCTCAAACGAGAGTCCTATCTCTCGTTGAATCGCTTCAGTATACCTATTTCCGCCCAACGGGATGTCCCGCGTAAACAACGACGACCCGGCCCGAATGATGTTCACATTCATCACGCTCGCGCCGAGATTCACCAGAGCCGTCGTCTCTTCCTGTGCCATCGGATAATTGATCGCATGCATATTCTCAACCGCGAACGCATCGACATCCATGACCATAGGAACGAGTCCGGCAGCTTTCACGAGTTCGGTCAATTCATTAATCTTGTCTTTTTTGGCGGCAACAAGAATCACCGACATATCCCCTTGCTGATCGTCAGACACGTCCGACGACAGGACATGGAAGTCGATGTTTACTTCGTTGATATCGAAAGGAATGTACTGCTCCGCCGCCAATTTCACTTGGCCCTCCAACTCTTCGTCCGGCATCGGCGGCAGACTGATTTTCTTCACAATGACGGCATGCCCTGAAATCGAGATGGCAACGTGCTTGTTCTTGACGCGGGTTTCCTCAAACAATTCTTGAATTGCGGACACCACACGCCCTTCATCCATGACCGTCCCATCTACAATCACTTCCGGTTCGAGCGGTTTCACGCCGAATTTTTGCAGAAAATACCGTCCCTTACTTTCTTTGAGCTGAGCGACTTTGATCGCACTCGATCCGATATCGAGCCCCACTAACTGTCGGCGGGGAGTCAACATCGCCACGATGTCGGTTTCCACGAGCTTTTTGAACGAGGTCAACATGCGTTACCTGTCACCTTACACGACAGCTTGTCGAGCACGAATAACTTTCTCGATTTCATCCACGTTCTTTCTGGTATACAGCCGCCAGTTTCTCCAATCGCGGGCCGGTTGGGTGATGACACCCTCCCGCTCCCAGCGAAACAGCGTCGCCTTGGAAATATCGAACAAATCGCATATCTGACAGGCCTTAAATCCTGTTTCTCGTTGTGAATATTTAGGCTTTTTCACGTCAGTACTATACTTGCATTTTGCCCTTGGCTATTCACAAGGCTAAGTATAGTCAATATGCTCTACCTGTCAAGAAAACGGCTGGAAGTGAAGATCCGAGGGGGAAAAATCGATAGCTCGTTGCGCTAACAACCCTATGCTTTGTCGATATCTCGGTGTTTGAGACCGACTTCGTACCCCAGCAAGGCAAGACTTTCTCGGAGACGGCCGGCGATCGCGACCGAGCGATGACGCCCACCGGTACACCCGATACCGATGGTGAGATAACTGCGTCGCTCTCGCTGGTAAAGCGGCAAGAGAAACTTCAGCAAGCTTTCGAGGTGTTCCATAAGCGAAACCGCCTCAGGATCAGTCAAAACGAAAGTCCGGACGAGCGGATCGTCTCCGGAAAGTGGTTTGAGCTCCGGGACAAAAAATGGGTTCTTAAGAAATCGCACATCAAACAACAAATCGATGTCGTAGGGTACCCCAAACTTATATCCAAAGGTTATGAGAGAGATCGTCAGTCGCCTATCCGATGACTCCCGTTGAAACTGCTTCCCAAGCAATTCACCGAGTTCATGGACGGTCAGATCGGACGTGTCGATGATTCGATCTGCACGGCGTCTGAGTTCGGCCACGCGTTCTTTTTCGAATCTGATTCCATCCAAGACGGGATGATCAGGCAACAGCGGATGGGGGCGTCTGGATTCTGAAAATCGTCTGATCAACACCTCCTCACGAGCTTCCAGAAAAAGCACCTGTACGGCATGACCGAGAGCCTTCACTCTCTCCAAGATACCGACGAAATCTGAAAAGAACGCACGCTCCCTGATATCAATCCCAAGAGCAACGTTCGCAATTTCACTATGCTGCTGATTGCACAGATCAACAAAGGTCGGGAGCAGCGCGGGAGGAAGATTATCGATGCAGAAATATCCGGCATCTTCAAATGCTTTGAGAGCATAGGTTTTACCGGATCCGGACAACCCACTGATAATAACTAAATTCAACCGAGCCATGGCGTCGCAATTGCTTCGGAGGGCATTCCTGAGCCGCTGTTGGGAGTGCTGTCAGCCTCAACCGTCGACTCAGCGTTAGGGGACATGCTATGCCCCATAGACGCATCCATTTCGCCGGACCGCTCAGGCCGCATGACTTGCGCCACGGAGCGAGGCAGTCAAATTTCACACGGGACTCACCTGGGATACGCGATCACGACCTCTTTGGCTTGATTGGCTTATGATTGACAAGGCGATCTTTCCACTTTCGAAACTGTGCATCTACACAGTCGACGAGGGCATCGATGGTGGCGTACATCTCAGTGGTCGCAGTCTTGGCTTGCACTCGTTTGCCACTGACGGCCCCAGTGACTTCGGCCTTATGCTGAAGCTTTTCAACTCCTAATACCACTTGAAGTGATCCGACCTTCAACCCGTATCGATCCAGGCGACTGAATCGGGTTTCCACATAGCTTCTGAGCGCCGGCGTGATGTCCATGTGGCGGCCTGTGATTCTCAGCTTCATGCCTACCTCCAATATGGGTCTCTGGTTGGATGCAAAGCACTGGTGATTAAAAAAATCGTTTGCGTTGACTAGCGGATGGAATGTTCAACTCGGCACGATATTTAGCCACAGTTCTCCGTGCGATAAGCACCCCTTGCTTGCGAAGTCGAGTCGCAATTTCTTCATCTTTCAAGGGACGCTTCGCATCCTCTTCCGCCACCATTGTCTTGATCGTATCCCTGACGGAAACAGAGGAATGCATACCCGAGGGTTCATCAGCTCGTTGAAGTCCTGCATTGAAGAAGAATTTAAGCTCCAGCATGCCTTGCGGGCAATACA
>CAZPNQ010000185.1:0-4953 GCA_964587955.1 uncultured Nitrospira sp. | reverse complement strand
CCCAGAGCGTTGAAGTCGCCGGACATACCGACAGCACGCCGGTCAAGTACGATAGCCGGCGACCATTCAAAGATAATGGTGAGCTCTCTCGGGCGCGCGCCGAACACGCCGGAAAGGCCCTGCTCAAGGGTGGATTAGGTGGCGATCGGGTCAGGACAGTGGGGTATGCGGACTCCCAGCCCATCGCAAGCAACGAAACGGAAGAAGGTCGAAGCAAGAACCGACGAGTCGAAATCGTCGTGACCCAGGGGTCTGAGCCGATTGCATCTACGGCAGGTGGAAAGGACGAGCAAAACGCGAGCACCAGCCGGAACTTCTCACCATACGGAGGAATGGTTCAAAAAGTCGCCAACCACTGATCATGAACTTACAACCATGTCGGTCAATCGCGACCGACATGGCCCGTCGAGCCCACTACTTACGCCTGACGTTCTCTATTCACTCCTAGCAGTCGACAGATTCATCATTTCATTGACCATGAAACTATAAAATTACGTGGAGCAGATGTAGTAGGCGACGAGTGGGACGGTCGACCCTATCCTGCAAACGAGATAAAGACTTATATGACCCCTGCAGAAGCTGCGGCGGCACTCTTCCTAGCGATTCCGCAACCCATTACAACCTCACAGATCCAGGAATACGGGGTCGAGGCCTCTGACTCCACCATCCAGCGGATGGCACGTGAAATTTTATCACTAAACCTCTATTGGGTCTTTGCCGCGATTGATGCCCATATCCCCAACAAATACCGGTCGGCAATCAAGGAGACTCTGATTGAGTCGATCCAGAAGGAATGGTGGGCGACCGGCCTGCTGGGAGACGGTACGTGGGATGAGTATCAATCAGAACTGACTGAACGGCGTGAGCGATACGCTCACTTGGTGGATCAGGAAGGAATCAATCACATCGGCATTTGCGCTGAGACTGCGTCCCTGATGGAAGAGCAGGGCATTATCTCGTCAGAAGATCTCGAAAAGCTGCTCGTTGTGCTGATTGATTATGCGCCGGCTTCGGAATATGGCAGCCTGCTCGACGAGGCCGGATAAAAGCAGTCGCTCGTGAAACGTTGTTCGTATCTCGTCAATCGGGAAGAACTGTATCGCTCAATGTTAATGTTGATTCCATTGACCATGGGAGACTTAAGTATCGAACATTCCCCGGGAGGCACGAGATATGCTGCACGAGCCACGAGAGACGCTCAGAGGTAGCGGCGTGACAAGACTTTGCCGCTGCCGTCCAATTCGTAGAATAGCGGCACACCGGTCGGAATATTAAGCTCCAAGACCTCTTCCTTTGACAATTGGTCCAACTCCATCACCAGAGCACGAAGACTGTTGCCATGCGCCGCTATGATGAGGGTTTCCCCCTTTAGCAGGAATGGTTTAATCTTCTCTTCATAATAAGGCAACGCGCGTTCAGCCGTATCTTTGAGACTTTCTCCGCCGGGCGGTCTAACATCGTAACTTCGCCGCCAGATTTTCACTTGCGCGTCACCATACTTCTTGGCAGTTTCGGCTTTATTCAGTCCTTGGAGGTCTCCATACATCCGTTCGTTCAGCGCCTTGTCTTTCTCAATCGGAATAGTCGTTTGCCCGAGAACTTCCAGCACAATTCTCAACGTCTCATTGGCGCGGGTCAAAACCGAGGAGAAGGCCCGATCAAAAGTAAATCCGCGGAGCTTCTCACCGGCATGCTTGGCTTCTTCAATCCCCTTCGGCGAAAGCGGCACGTTCACCCATCCGGTAAACCGGTTTTCCAGGTTCCACTGTGATTCCCCATGACGAAGCAAGATTAGTCGAGCCATCCCATATCCTTTGTCATCAAAGTGAATATCACTTCAAGGGACCAGCGCATACTGAATTGCGGCACGTCAAGCCTGGGACAGTAGGACTGCTTGCCTGGCCGGTCGACCAGGCGATTTATCCAGATCGGGCGGGCCCTCTTGAATCATTTTCACCAGTGTCGCCAAGAAGATGACATAGAAAAACACGCCGACCCATATGACATACGGCTGCACCCCGCCTGATTCTTTCAGCGCGGTTTCTTGCGCGGCAAGATCCATCTTGCTGGCTTTCTTGATTTCACCGATGTGCTCTCGGCAATGCCAATAATACAGATAGTTGGCGGTTGCTCCCGCCATAATGCTCCAGACAATGCCGGCGGAAAAATCTCCCGTAAGATACGTCGAAATCATTGGACCGACGGCGTAGACGAATGCGTGCAGATACATCTTACGGTACAGAAACCACAGGAAGGAGATGTAAAGAAATGCCGGCCAATTCCATGAGAGAGCGAACTTCGGCTGGCCGTTCGATGAAAACTTTTTAAATACCGTCAGATAGTGGTCGGCATTGGGGCCGATGAATTGACGCCACAGCGTCTCATCGGCCTGAATCGGCCGAGCGGGAGCAGTTTCAGCGACATTTTCAGCGGGAGCCGTGGCCAGTTCGGTTCCACACTGATGGCAGAAATGGGCGTCATCAGGGTTCTGTTGATTGCACTGACTGCACATCATCATAGCGACGCAGCTTACCATACTCGGAATAGGAGGATAGCGCTTATAGTTTATGGCTGATCGCGGAACTTTGCGCAAGCGCTCTGTATGAGAACCCCTCTTGCTCCACTTATTGCTCTTCCTACTACCCTTGTGCTAGCTTTTCCTTCTTTCTTAAGGGGATACGTCGTCATGCCGACCGAACAACTAAAAGATGATGCCGCTAAATACCTGATGCAGACGTACACTCGCCAGCCTGTTTCGATAGTACGAGGACGAGGCGCCAAGGTCTACGATCTTGAGGGGCGAGAGTACATTGATTTTGTCGGTGGGATTGCCGTCAACGTGTTGGGGCATGGTCATCCTGACCTGGTTCAGGCGATCCAACGCCAGGCAGCCCAACTGATCCATACGTCCAACCTCTACTACACCGAACCACAAGTAAAGCTGGCACGCCTGCTGGTCGACCATTCGTTCGCCGATCGTGTATTTTTTTGCAACAGCGGCGCTGAAGCCAATGAAGCCGCGATTAAGCTGGCGCGGCGGTACGGCCATGAGCGGCATGGGTCCGACCGCTTTGAAGTCATTACGATGAAGAACTCGTTCCATGGCCGAACGCTGGCAACGATCACCGCCACGGGACAGGAAAAGGTCCAAAAGGGGTTCGAACCGTTGATGCCGGGATTTACCTATGCACCGTTCAATGATTTTGGCGCGATCGAGTCCATGGTCAACGAGAAAACCGCGGCGATCATGCTGGAACCGATTCAGGCGGAAGGCGGAGTCTATGTAGCCGACCGTGACTATCTAAGAAGCCTGCGTGAACTCTGCACGCAAAAAGATATCGTGCTTATTTTTGATGAAATTCAAACGGGCATGGGTAGAACCGGGACTTTCTTCGCCCATGAACAACTCGGTGTGAAACCCGATATCATGACCCTTGCCAAAGGTCTCGCCGGAGGAGTGCCGATTGGAGCCTGTCTGGCCAAGGAATCGGTAGCCGCAGCCTTTACGCCAGGCTCTCATGCATCGACGTTCGGTGGGAACCCCTTAGCCTGTGCCGCGGCACTGGCCGTCTGCCGAGTGCTGCTTGAAGGCAAGGTGCTGGATCAAGCCCGACGCATGGGTGAGTACTTGGCAAAGGGGCTAGCCGACTGTAAAGACCGCCATCGAATCGTAAAGGAAGTGCGTGGCCTTGGTCTCCTGCAAGGCATGGAGTTGGAAACCGACGCCCGAGCGGTGGTAGCCGACGCGCTTGCCAGAGGCGTGCTGATCAATGCCGCAACCGAGCGGGTGCTGCGCTTTGTGCCTCCTTTGGTCATCACACAGTCCGAGGTGGATAAGCTCATCGACCTCCTCAATACGCTGTTCAACCAGCGCGCGACAGCGGGAAAAGATTCATACCACTGATGGCCGTGCCAGCCCATCAGAGAATCAGCGATGGTCGCTACGCCAAGGACTTGCTCGACGTCGCGATGATGCCTCCGCGTCAGGTATTCGACTTGCTGCGTTTGGCGAACTCTCTGAAGAAGAAGCAGCGCCGGGGCGTCCCGCATCGGTTGCTGCATGGAAAGACATTAGGACTACTGTTTCAAAAGCCATCGACAAGAACCCGCGTGTCGTTTGAAGCGGGAATGAACCAGCTCGGCGGCCATGCGCTGGTTCTTCCCATGAGCGATATTCAACTCTCGCGCGGAGAGACGATTTTGGACACGGCACGGGTCTTGTCCCGTTACTTGGACGGGATCGTGATTCGGACCTACGATCATGCGATCGTCGAGGAATGGGCCGCGGAGGCCGCGATGCCGGTTATTAATGGGCTGACCGACCACAGCCACCCTTGTCAGGCCTTATCCGATTTGATGACGATTCAAGAGATCAAAGGCCGGCTCAAAGGACTCAGCCTTGCCTACATCGGCGATGGTAACAACGTGGCCAACTCGCTCATCGAAGCAGGAACGAAGATGGGCCTGCGCGTCGTGATCGGGTGTCCGTCCGGCTATCAGCCAGACCAACGGGTGATCGATCGCGCGAGAATGGAAGCACAAACTACCGGCGCGTCCATCGAGGTATTGGAGAATCCTCTTATCGCGGTGAAAGAAGCGGATGTGGTGTATACCGATGTGTGGATCAGTATGGGCCGCGAGCGGGAGCAGGCACGACGGTTACGCACACTCGCTCCCTATCAGCTGAACAAACGGCTGCTGCAACGGGCGAAATCCGATGCCATCGTCATGCATTGTTTACCGGCCCATCGCGGAGAGGAGATTACGGCGGAGGTGCTTGACGGCCCACAGTCCGTCGTCATCGATCAAGCGGAAAACCGCCTGCACATGCAAAAGGCGATTTTGGCTCAACTACTCGGCCGAAGGAAAGAGATCGGATAGGCTTCCATCATGAAACCAAAACAGATCAAGAAGATCGTCCTGGCCTATTCTGGAGGACTGGATACTTCTGTC
>CAZPNQ010000184.1:0-5038 GCA_964587955.1 uncultured Nitrospira sp. | reverse complement strand
ACTTGTCGGCTTCGGCGATGGAACGGTTCATGTCTTTGACCAGCTGATCGACCTGGGCGTCCACTTTCACGAGTTCCCCCTTGATGGCGGCAAGGGCGCGCGCATTCAGGTTGTGTTTCAGGTAGAGCACCTGATCGCGGAGTGGCTTGAGGACTGGCTCGATCCGCTGTTCGGCCCGTTTCATGGCCGCGAGCATCTCTCGGTAGCGGCTCTTGGTTTGGGTCAGTTTGGCCTGACTTTTTCGTCGCAGATCTGAGCTCGAGTATTGACTCAGTTCCTCTTCCCATTCCGAAAAGAGCGCATCAGCCACGCTTTCGACGTCTGAGATCCGTTTCCTGACAGCTTTCGCACTTTCTTCGCTTGTCTCCAATTCACCGCTCAGCTTCTTATAGGTCGCTTCCAGGTCTCCACCTTCATAGGAAACCACTGTGCCGAATTGCTCCAACGTGCTCTGAATCTCTTTCTTCGCGTCTTCTTGAGCATCTCGGGCCGATTTGACACGGCTGCTCAGGATGTCGCGTTTGGCATAGCCTATCTTCTCCATGGTGGCGATATAGGCCTTGTCGCAAGCGGAAAGTCCAACTGACGTGAACAGCAACATGACCGCTAAAACAAGTTGCAACATGATTACCTTTCTGCCCGTAGGGAGTTGGACGAGCCGACGCCCCAAATGTCACCGTGGGTCTTGGCATCATAACTGATGCAAGCACAGTGGGAAAGACCCTAGGTCTGCCCTCTGCTCGTATTGCGTATAGACCCTGCATCGTCATCGCGTTATAGTGTCACCATGCGCCTTCCTTTTCATAAGGTGTGGTGGTCTTTAGCAGTGTTGATTCTGATGGCTGCCTGTTCCTCACCACGAGTGATTCCTGAATCGCTGGAGTCTTCGGTCGACCGAGCGGTCACGTTTCGTGAGGTTACGGATGCCCCGGATTCATACCAGGGCAAGATGGTGGTATTCGGTGGCGAGGTCCTGAAGGCGAAACGATTGAAGGATGGGACACAGATCGAACTGCTGCAGTTGCCGCTCGATAAGGATGAACAGCCGATTCCTGACCGCCAACAATCGCAGGGAAGATTCCTCGCGATTCAGCAGGAATTTCTCGATCCCGCGACCATTGTCGCAGGAACCAAGATGACGATTGTCGGAGAATTGTCGAAGGCAAAGATCGAACACCTCGACGATGTCGAATATCGGTACCCTGTGCTGATGGTGAAACATCTTCACACTTGGCCGGCGCAATCTCATGACCATGTTCGACCGCGGCCTGGCTTTTCTCTCGGGATCTTCGGAGGCACCGGAGGCCGGATCGGCGGTGGCGGTGGGTTCGGCATTGGGTTTTGATTCGTGAATGCGCATGCCAGGAAAACTTTTTTGATCCATTGCAACGCCGTTGCATTTCTATTAATATCTTAGTGATATTTCTGTACTCTCCAGTACGTCTTTGATTTCTATCGACGAACTATACGGCCCGCTCATTCGAGAGCGTAAGTCTCAGAGGTTCGAAAGGAAGCGGGGAGTAACGTTCACTTGCGTGAACGGAATGGGGCATGATATGCAAGTATAAACCGCGAATGCAGTGTGCAGTCACCTTGTGAAGGAGATGATCGCATGAAACAGAATCGGCAAGTCGTGAAACGCAAGGAGAGAGTCACGCTGTCTCTCTCTACCGATATGGTCGAGCGATTGAGAACGGTTGTGTACTGGAGTCCAAAGCTGACGCTCACCGGTGTTGTGGAAACTGCCATCCAATCTGCCCTCAAGAAACTGGAGAAGGGGAAGCGGTTCAAGAAGAGAAAGGGGAAACTGCCTGTCGGTCGTCCGCGCAAAGACAAATCGTCTCGATGAAGTCACTCGCTGTCGCAACGCGAGAAGTGATCGCTGAATTGGTAGAACGCAGCGGCGGCCGTACAGATGAATGATGTCTCAATTCAAGCGAAGCATTGCGGTTTTCTTCCTGTTGGTCCTCTGTGTCGGCTGTGATCAGCTCACCAAAGACGCTGCTCAACAATACTTGGCGTTTGAGCCTCCTCGATCGTGGTTCCATGACACCGTCCGCTTAGAATACGCTGAAAACAGCGGTGCCTTCCTCAGCGTAGGCGGTGGCCTCTCCAAAGAACTCCGAATCGTACTCTTTCAAGTGTTTCCCGCCCTCTGGCTTGTCGCGCTCGTGCTATATCTTTTGTTCACAAAGATTCCATCGACGCTTCTTTCTGTTGGGTGGAGTCTTGTGCTGAGTGGAGGAATGGGCAACTTGTTGGATCGGATACTTCACGATGGACGAGTTATTGACTTCATGAATCTCGGTATCGGCAACCTCCGCACCGGCATCTTCAATGTGGCGGATATCTGTATTACGATCGGTGTATCGCTGCTTCTGCTTGAGGTGTTACAACGACCGCGTGCATCCGCAAATGGATAGGTCTGGATTCTCGCTTGAGTGAATTAGCGGGTGCGCATCATACGTCCCACCATGCCGATGCCAATCCCCAGGAGGAGATAGCCGGCGATCACGTTGAGCATGACCACCGCCTGGCAGATAGGATGGACCGGTTGGTATTCCACCAGCGCCAGCGAGGACGTGACGTTGATCGTGTAATAGAATCCGGACCACAAGGGAATCCACGGGGAAGGCGTTGTAGTGCCCATCGGCTCGAACCATTGAAGACGGAAGAACAGCTCGTACAGCAAGCTGAAGCCCGCGAGTGCTCCACCAATCCATGCCGTCCAGCGCATAGTGCTCGTGCCGAAGTTGCTCGTCACTTTCCATAACAAGAGTGTCAGCGGATGGTTGCCCTGCATTTTTGACCAGACGAGTCGCGCGTTTCGTTCATTCAGGTACTCTGCTTCTGAAGCTTCCAGCTCTCCCGCTTCGGCGAAGGAATTGTTCGAGCGTGAATAGGCTCGGACGGCGAGATGCTGCAAGCACTGTTGGTCCAACCCAGCCGGTATGGCCGCAGCCGCCCGCTCAGCTACTCGACCGGCATTGGAAAAAGCTCGCCCAGCCTGCGCGAATTGCTGTAACGAATGGAGTTGCTGTCCGGCAGCCTGATAGGCTTGTGCTGACCGAGGAGGATCGAGGTGTTCAAGAAAATAGGCAGCGGAAAGATAGTAATGAGCAGCCTGCATCACATCAGCATGTGAGTCGTGCCGAGTGAGTGCTTCGGCTTGCTTGAGTATTTCGTCCGCAGATTGAATCGTCGAAATCTCGAGTGGGCGTTGCCGAGTATCGAATCGCGCAACGGGAATAGACAGCGGTGGATCAGACATCAGTATTCACCAAGAGCGCTATGGTACTTCAAGCTTGGGCCGCTACGGAAGAGCTGTCTGCGTTATTTTTATTCGAAAGAGGCCGTGACACTCTGCTCACTCTTCTGATTTTTTGCAATGGTTGGTTAATGATTTTTGTGAACCGTGGCTTCGGCAGCCTCCGCACCGGTATTTTCAATGTGGCTGGTGTCTGTACGTCAAGGACGAGACGGTTCGGTGTTGAGGCTCAGTTTGATGGATGGTGCAGCTCGAAAATTCTTGGTAGCGACTCAAAAAAATCTTCTAGCAAGATCGCAAGAAGAGAGAACCCTCAGGCAGACAGTTTGGGTAGCTATATCGAGGGTGAATAGCTGAGAGCGCAGGCGACCTGTTTCAGATCTCAGCCACTTCCGAAATGATCGTGTGATAGCCGCTGGCGCCGGCTGGTTGGGGTCGGACGATTTCTGCGATTTGCAGCTGTCCTTTCGTATCCGTCGCACGGACGACGGTTTGGAATTTTCCTGATTTTGGCGGGCGCCATGTGTAGTTCCAGATTACCCAGGAATAGGGCGACATGGGCGGTTCGATTCGGCAGTCATTCCAGGTGCGTCCTGCATCGAAGCTCAATTCAACTTTGCTGATGCTGTTGAGTCCGCCGAAGGCGATGCCTCGAAACGTGTGCTCTTGTCCACGTAGAGTTTGGTAGTGTCCTGGTGAGTCAATGCGAGAGAACACTTTGATCGTGCCGTCATCGGTCCAGCCTTTGCGCTGCCAGTAGCCCTTGTAGTCGCCCGGATAGACTTCAATTTCGACGATCCACTTTACATTCTTGATCCCATACAGACCGGGCACGATTAATCTGAGAGGGAACCCGTGCTCCCTGGCGAGCTTCTCGCCGTTCATCAAAAAGGCGAGCATCACGTCATCCTGCATCGCGCGTGTGAACGGAATGCTGTCGTCGTAGCCGTCAACTCCGCGAAAGACCACATCGCGCGCCATGTCGGCGTCAGCTCCGCAGTCGATGAGCAATTTCTTGAGCGAAATGCCTCGCCAGGTCGCGGTGCCGATACTGTCGCCGCCCGGCAGTGTGTCGATGCACATCAAGGTAGAAATCTGATCGTAGGAATCGCGGTTCAGAATATCGCGCCAGCCGAGCGATATCGGAGTTTGTACAGAGCCTTTGATGTGGAGTTTCCACTGTTCGATGTTCAGATCGCGAGACACAGAGACGGCCCCATCAGCATAGTTCACTATGTAAAATTTTGAGTTTGGTGTGAAGTAGGTCGTGTCACGAGGAGGGACGGCGAACATGCGGCCGAAGACACCTCCGACGGCATCGCACCCGCCGACGCTGCCGATCAACGTTCCAAGTCCTATCGCCTTGAGCAGTGCGCGTCGATGAATGGAAAGCATGTTTCGAAAATCTTTCATGGAATTTCATTATACACCGACTAAACTCTTGACTCTGGGGAAATACCTTGTTATCTTCCCGGTCGTTCGTTGGTACTGTGTTCCTGCCTGATGACCGCGCGTGACGCGAGTCACGGTGCGGTGCCAAAGGGAAACTACCCGGAGAGAAATTTTCGAGCGGGTCCCTTGACACGCGATGGCGCACGTTGTATAGTGCGCGGCTCGCGTGAAGAGTGCGATCGTTCTTTGAAAACTGAATAGAGGACGTTGAGCAAGGTGTAAGGTGTATTGAAGTGGTGGCCCTTGGTCCAAATTCTAAGAACACCTATTTGAGAGTTTGATCCTGGCTCAGAACGAACGCTGGCGGCGCGCCTAATA
>CAZPNQ010000183.1:0-5044 GCA_964587955.1 uncultured Nitrospira sp. | reverse complement strand
CGAGAATAGTTCCTTGAACCTTCTGTTCCTTGAACTGCTTGATCGCTTTGGAAAGGTCTCGTCCCGTCGCTTCCTGAAACTGAGTCAGACGGACATAGCCGAGATTGTCGATAACCTTGGACTTCACGCTCTCGATTTTGATGGTGTCGCGGACGAGGGTGAATACCAATGGATCCGATGTCCCGTCTCGTTGAATGGTCAGGTTGACCTTACTCCCTTTCGGTCCTCGCATCTTCTGGACGGCATCCATCAACGTCAGATCTTTCGTGGGGTCGTCGTTGACCTTAATAATGAAATCGCCGGATTTGATCCCAGCTCGATGCGCCGGCGTGCCTTCGATCGGAGCAATCACAGCCAGCCGATTGTCCTTGACGCCAATTTGAATGCCGACTCCGCCAAATTCTCCCCTCGTTTCAACCTGCATTTCCTTATACATCTCGGGAGTCATATACGCTGAGTGCGGGTCGAGCGTCGACAACATGCCGCGAATGGCCCCTTGAATAAGATCCTTCGGTTTCGTCTCGTCGACATAGTGCTTTTGCACCTGATTCAAGACCTCGGAGAAGGTTTTGAGCTCCTCGTACGTTTCGCCGGCGTGACCGGTTCGCTCCCAGCCTTTCCCGATGACGACTCCACAGAACAGGGCGAGTGCGATCATCGGTCCGACCACCCAAGACTTCCGCCGCGGCTGCTGTTCCATAGTCCTCACATCCCTTCTTTCTTGCGTTGTCGGACACATCGACCCGATCAACACCGGCAACGCGTGTCTTATCGTTTCGCCAGCCAGTGGAGCGGATCGACCGGCTCGGCTCCTTCACGTAACTCGAAGTATAAAGTATTTTCTCCGATCATGCCCGTATCCCCGGTCTCCCCGATAGGTTGCCCTTCGGCAACTTGCTCACCCGCTTTTGCCAGAAGCTTGGAGGCATGTGCATACAAAGAAAAGAACCCGTTGGCGTGATCCAAGATTATAACGAGTCCGTATCCTTTCAACCAGTCCGCATAGACGACGCTTCCGGTCATGACCGCATGGATCAAGCTTCCTTCTATGGTTCGGATCTCAATGCCTTTGCGTTGGACATAGGTATTGAACGTCGGGTGTTTCTGACGCCCAAAGAACGACACGACTTTTCCATCTGCCGGCCAAGGCAATGTTCCCCTCACTCCATGAGCCAATGGTGAAGACGAGGGAGGTGGCGCGGCGGCACGGCGGCGCGCTTCCAAATCATGCAGCAAGCCGTCCACTCGCGAGGCTGAACGTTGCAGTTCTTCGGCTGCGCGATTAAAGGCATCTTTTTCGTGAGTGATTTTCGCCAGATAAACCTTTTTCTCCTTCTGGAGCACTCGAATGTCGGACAGCTTCTTCTCGGTGTTCAGTTTGTAGGCGACGAGTACGGCTCTGGCTTCGGCGCGCTGACGCTCAGCCTGTTCCATCCGTTCCATATCGGCCTTAAACGTCCCGAGCAATTCGTAATCCTTTTGTGAAACAGCGGAGAGGTATTGCCCGCGACGCTGGAAATCACCGTACGAGTCCGCCGTCAAAAGGGCCTTCACACGGCCGAATCGTCCTTCCATGTACTGCACGCGAAGCCGGGCAAGAATGGCGTCGCGTCGGGCATCAATACTGATTCGCATGCCTCCCAGCCGGTCGGTAATATCCTCAATCTCCCGATCTTTTTGCCGCAGTTTCTTGCTGATCTCATGATGATCTTGCCGATGATGGACCAGCCGTTCGTCCAAAGTTTGGATGCCTTGTAAAACCGATTCTCGCTTCTTTTCTGCCTCCTCGGCCCGTTTCCGTTTTTCTTCGATCTTGCCCTTCAATGTCTCGAGCATCTTCCTCTCACGCTCGATTTTTTCGGCGATCGGATCATTCGCCGCGCCCGTCACCGATGCCCATCCTATTCCGACTGCAACACACCAAAGCACAAGAGCACCGAAGGTTTTCATGCCCGTCCTTCCCCGACACGAAGAAGCGACACCACGCTACCGGCAAATCCAAGCCCCATTCCTACCATGACGACCGCCAGACACACCGAGAGCGGAAAGAACGAGATCATCCCTTCGATCCCGCTGAAACGGCCCGTCAATTGAATCTGCTGCCGGAACAAGTCAAAGGCGAACTTGAGAATCCCCAACGATAGGGCGCTGCCACAGGCCCCGAGCACGGCTCCTTCGAGAAAATAGGGAATTCGGATGAACGTGCGCGTAGCTCCGATAGAACGAAGGATGTCGATTTCCTCCCGTCTGGCCAACAGTGCGAGCCTGATCGTATTCCCGATGATGGTCACCGCGGCTGCGGAGAGGAGGATGCCCACTCCGATCGCCGCCAGTTCAATATAGCCTATAAATTCGACCAGCAGATTGAGCCATTCTTGATTATAGTCGACCTTGGCGATACCTTCCATTGTTTGCACTCGTTCAACCCAACCCTTCATGGCGTCCGGCGACCGAAAGTTCGGCGCAAGCGTCACCACGAACGAAGCCGGGAGCGGGTTTTCACCGAGCCCCTCGAGCAAGTGAAACTCACCGGGAAATTGAACGCGAAATTCTCCCAGTGCCTGTTCTTTCGAAATAAAAAATACCTCGTCAACCATACGATCGATCTTGAGTTTGCGCTCGAGTTCTTGCACCCTTTCTCTGGGAAGACGATCCTCCAAATAGACCATGACCTTGACGTCTCCCTGAAGCGACCCTGCTGCGTTCCGCAGATTCACATACAGCAATAGGAAGATACCCACACAGGCCAAGGTAAACGCCGTGGTCAGCACGGCGACGATCGTCGTCGTGCGATTGATACGCATGTTCGCCCACGCTTCACGAACGAGATAAAATAGCCGTCTCATACTCCGACCCCGTACCCGACCCGCCGCTCGGACAACACCACCCCTTGCACCAGGGTGATCACCCGCCGATTGACGTGGTTCAAGACATGAGGGTCGTGCGTCGCAACGATCACGGTCGTTCCCCGGGCATTGATCAATTTGAACAACTCCATGATCTCTCGGGTGCGTTCCGGATCAAGATTACCCGTGGGTTCGTCGGCCAGGAGCACCACCGGCCCATTGACGATCGCCCGGGCAATGCATACACGCTGTTGCTCTCCCGTCGAGAGACTGTTCGGCAACTGATCTTTTTTATGATCGACATCGACCGCGCGCAAGGCCTCCGTGACTTTCCGGCGGATATCTTTCTCAGAGGCACCTTGAACGATCAACGGAAGCGCCACATTGTCGAAGACGGTTTTCTTCGGCAAGAGACGAAAGTCTTGAAAAACCGCGCCGACCTTCCGTCGAAGATGGGGAATCTCGGTCGATCTGAGCTTGGTCACGTTTCTGCCGTGCACGAAAATCTGTCCTTCGTCCGGCTGCTCCTCACCGATCAGCATGCGCAGCAGCGTGGATTTCCCGGCCCCACTCGATCCCATGAGAAGGACAAATTCCCCCTTCTCGATCTCGAGCGTGACATCGGACAGCGCGGCTTTTCGATCATGCCATTTGGACACATGGATGAGTTGAATGATGGCATCCATGAAAACCTCTTGGAGCTTCAATATTCACCGACGTCAAACGCGTTCTGAAGGTGTTCGATCCGTTCCTGGTCGGAATATCTCCCCTGAATCAACACCACATCGAATCGGCAGGCCTTATCGGACCAATGTCGTTGCGCTAAATACTGCGCGGCCAGTTTCGTCAGCTTCATCCGCTTCCGACGATTCACCGCCAGCAGCGCACCGCCGAAGGCTTCCGTGGTCCTGCCCTTGACCTCGACAAAGACGACGACTCCACGGTCTTCTGCCACGAGGTCCAATTCGCCGAGAGGTGTTCGTACGTTGCGATCAAGGATTCGATAGCCCTTAGCCAGTAAGAACCGTTCGGCCTGCATTTCACTGGCTTGGCCGAACTGATGGCGCGGGTCAGGAATGGCCATGCGTTTACGGTTCGAACGATATGGCGAGCATCTTTCCGGCTGATTCCCTCATCGTGCCGATGATCACCTCATGCACCGGCGTAAACGTTCGACGATGAATAGAGCACGGACCATGGCGCGCCAATCGTTGCAGATGTTCTGTCGTACCATACCCTTTATGTGAGAGAAAATCATATTCTGGAAACATGTCATGGTACTTGGCCATGAGACGATCCCTTGTAACTTTGGCGATGATGGACGCAGCCGCAATCGAGAAGGAGAGGGAATCTCCCTTGATGATGGGCCGTGCGGAAATGCTGACTCCAGGTAGAGTCACGGCATCAATGAGGAGATAATCTGGGGGAGGATTCAGCTGATCGACGGCTCGCCGCATTGCCAACCGGGTCGCTTGGAGAATATTGAGCGTATCGATCTCACCGACGTCCGCCGATCCGACTCCCATCCCCACAGCCTGCCGGAGGATGGCCGCGTACAATCGTTCTCGCCGCCCTTCAGAGAGTTGCTTGGAATCATCGATTCCTGAGAGTCGACACCGGGTCGGTAAGACGACGGCAGCGGCGACGACCGGACCGGCTAACGGACCGCGTCCAGCCTCATCGATACCGGCGATACGACGATACCCACACAATCGGGCTGCCCGCTCGAACTCTTCGGTAGGCCCATCGAACATCCCTTCACCGATCGTGCCAGGACATTGCCGTGGAGAAACACATCCGTCGAAGCGGTTTAGGCCGTCACAGCCTCCTCCGAAACCGGCGGTTGCGCCGACGGCTTGCTCTCTCCGACAAACTCGCGCTCTTCGACCTTCGCGAATCGACCCTTTTTCCCGCGCAGGTAGTACAGCTTCGCGCGCCGAACGCGCCCCTGCCGAACCACATCCACCTTGGAGACGATCGGAGAATGCACCGGGAAAATCCGCTCGACTCCAACCCCATATGAAAGCTTTCTGACCGTAAACGTTTCCGTATTCAAGCTCCCCTTGCGCGCGATCACGGTTCCTTCATAGACCTGGATACGCTCTTTTTCGCCTTCGACGACTTTGACGTGGACCCTGACGGTATCCCCGATCTCAAAGTGTGGCACCGATTTTTTCGTCAACGACCGCTGAATTCGC
>CAZPNQ010000182.1:0-5082 GCA_964587955.1 uncultured Nitrospira sp. | reverse complement strand
AGGTCTCGCTTCTTAGATTGCCTTCACTAAATATGGTGGATCTTGATATGGCGGCCAAAGGAGCGGCGAAGGTTCTGGATGAAGACAATCGCACCATGCTGAAGCGAACGATCAAGGATCTTTCGGATGTGGCCCAGACCATTGCGGCCCACAAGACTCAGATTGAGCAAAGCTTGAACGGCGCGGCGAGAAGCGCCGACAATCTTGTCAAACTGACGGCGTCGTTGAATGCGGAGGTTCCGACCTTGCTCGCCGGAATCAACAAGAGCGTTGCGACGCTGGGCACCGCGACGGACGAACTGGCTCGCACGAGCAAGGCCATTGGAGCGGTCGTCAATGAAGCCAGACCCGAACTGCAACAACTCACCCGACGGACTCTTCCCGAGGTCGGCTTGTTGGTGACGGAGCTTCGACAGCTCACGGGTACATTGACTCGTGTGGCGCGTGAGTTGGAGCGTGAGCCGAGCTCGCTGGTGTTTGGACGAAAGACTCCGTCACGCGGACCGGGAGAGTAAGCTCCTAAAACGTATCTCGTGAAGCGTGAAGCGAATGATGGAACGGGACCGGAGCTCTTTCTTGCGAGATACGAGATACGCTTCACGAACGACGAGAAAGGCGGCAGATGAAGTCTAGGTCGACCCTGGCGGCTTTTGCGCTGTTGGTAATGACGGCGGCCGGTTGTCTATCGCCCCGCACGGATTCTCCGGAAATCCATACGTATCAATTGAGTCTTGATGGATGGCCTAGTGAAGCCCGTCCCGGCAAGCCTGATGGTCCGGTGTTGCTGGTAAGTCCGAGTCAAGCCGAGCCCGGATTTGAGACGCAGCGCATGGTGTACGTCAAGCGGCCCTACGAACTGGAGTACTATGCGGTGAATCAATGGGCGGATACGCCGGTGCGCATGTTCGTTCCGTTGATGGTCCAAGCGCTCAATCAGCAGAATGATGCGTGGCGTGCCGTGGTTCCGCTGCCAAGCTCAGTCCGCGGGGACTATCGCCTTGATACGCACGGGTTTCTCTTACAGCAGGAATTTCTCCAACAACCCAGCCGTGTGAGGGTGATGATCCGGACTCAGCTGATCGAGTTGAAACAATCGACGATCGTGAGCGCGCGGACTTTTGAGGTTATGGAGAACGCCACGACCGAGAATCCCTATGGGGGTGTCCAGGCTTCCAACCGAGCGATCGCCGGATTGCTCGATCAAATGGGCTCTTGGCTTCGGCAATGCATCACGCATTCGCCCGAGTGCACTCGTTAACCTATGCGGGATCCGGCGAACAAGCGGGGAACAGGAGCCGCTCTCCTCTCCTGTGTATGCTCACAATCTATTGAGTCGTCGTTTCTTCATCGAACGATCTGGTTCGAGGCACACGACATTGCGTGAAAATCAGTTACCGCTCCTCGAGACTGCACAGTTCAGCCACATCTAGCCTCTGCGCAGCCACCGCTGCGACCCACTCCTTTTCACAAGGGAGAAGGCGAACCCGCAATGCCTGCGGGAACTGAGCACCCAATCGGGCTTGAACGTCTGTGTCGACTCCGTCCGCTTCAAAGAGGATCTCGCAGTCGGGCAGTCCCATGAGACCGATACCTTGTGCCTTGAGCAGCGCCTCTTTGGCAACCCAGTAACGGAAAAATTTCGTTGTGCGTCGCTCTTCCGTCGTTTGCATGATCACCGTATGTTCGGAGGGGGTAAAAAATCGCTTGGAGAGGTTCTCAACCTCCATATCCGCGCGAATGAATTCAAGATCGACTCCGATTTCCTGCGTTTTTGAGACGGCAATGAGCGCACGATCATGGGCATGGGACAGATTGAACGTGATCGACGACCGATCTCGGAATTCTCTCGACAAGAAAGGTTTACCTGTCGTACTTCGATCGAACGCGACCACTTCGGGGCTGACGCCAAGATACCTGCTCAGCACTGCCCTGGCTCCTCCGTGAGCCAACACGTAGCGCTGCCGAATGTCCTCACGAACCAGGCGAGCCGCTCGGTGCCGTTCGACGTCATCCAGCCAGCCCACGCACCGCTCTTGGCAGCGTTGCGATCCGTCAAGCTCGATGCCCCACAGGTGAACGGCATATTGTTCAAGACGGATATGACCCAGCTGACTCGTATCCGCAAGACGCTCAATTGACGTGAACGAAATCAACACATTGACCTTGATGCGGCCATCGTCTTCGCTGTTCGGTACAGGAAGGTGATGAAAATCACGCAGCCCTATTGTTCGGTTGAACGGGTGTGTCTTGGGAATATTCGGCGATATAGCGCCGAATGTGGGAGGATATTTCCTCGACAGACGGCGAAACAACGAGATCAGTCGTTCGTCGAATCGCCACCTCTACAGTCTGGCATCCTCCGCCCGCCAGTTCGCTCCAGACATGCCTGGTATCATGCTTCATGACTCGTTGTGAGGCCACGAAGTTGAGGATGCGCCCGGGATAAGGACGCATCGTATAGCGGGCTGCCGCACGGAACATCGCAAGCCGCATGTGGTTGAACAGACGGCTCTCTGGCTCGTTTTCAAGCGGTCCCTGAAACCGCGACAAGAGTAGCTTGTTATTATACTCCAGAACTTGAAGCCAATCCCTCATAGGCGTCCGCCTGAGTTCGCCAAAGGTGCTCAATGTTATAGAAAGGAGTTCCGAAGGGAATGCCAGTGCGGTCGGGCGATCATAACTATACTTATACGAGCTATACGAAGTTGGATGCCAGCTATTCATGACAACCAGGGTGACCGCTTCCTTCTGCTCGACTAATTGCTGGGCTAATTCATAGGCGACCAGCCCGCCGGTACATATGCCGATGATGATGTATGGTCCGTGGGGAAAGCGTGAGCGGATTTCAGCGATGTAGTGTCTTGCCATCTCCGGCACTGAGTCCAATGGCTCCGATTTCCCATCGTATCCCTGGGCTTGTAAGCCGTACACCGGATGGGCCTGGCCGAGAAGCCGTGCGAACTGCGCGAACCACAATATTCCTCCTCCCGCTGCCGACACCAGAAACACAGGGGTAGCCGAACCGCTTGGCTGCATGGCGACCAGTGACTGCCATGGCGGTGTCCATTCTTGCGTAAGAGCCGACGTAAGGCCGGCGATAGTCGGCGCCTGAAATAGCGTGGAAAGCGGAAGATGCCTGCCGTATACCTGTTCGATAAGATAGAACAGCTGCGCCGCTTTGAGCGAATGCCCCCCGAGATCGAAAAAGTTGTCGTGAATTCCTACCTTGTCGAGACCAAACACCTGCTGCCACAAGGCGGCCATTTGTATATCCATGCGATCGCGAGGCGCAACGTACACAGCACTCGCGAGAGTAGAGACTGGAGCCGGTAACGCGTTCCTGTCGACCTTGTTGTTGGCCGTCAAAGGCATGGCCTCCAGAAAAACGAAGAGCGAGGGGACCATATACTCAGGAACGTCAGACCGCAGAAACGCCCGAAGCTCCGGCTGGCTCGGAGCAGGGCCGTCCAGGCAGACCACATACGCCACTAATTGCTTCACACCGTGCTGATCTTCTCGTGCGACGACCACCGTCTGACGGATAGCCTGATGCCGGCTGAGCGCAGCCTCGATCTCGCCCAATTCGATTCGGTACCCTCTAATCTTGACCTGATGATCCGATCGACCGAGATGCACGATGCGTCCGTCCGGACGAAACCGTGCCACGTCTCCCGTTCGATACAGTTTCGCGAGAGGCTCTGGAGAAAACGGATGGGGGATGAATCGCTCCTGTGTTAACTCAGGCCGCCGCCTATAGCCATGGGCTAACCCATGGCCTCCGATATAGAGCTCACCGGAAACACCAACCGGAACCGGTTGGAGAAATTGACCTAAGATGTACACTTCGGTATTGGCAATAGGTTTTCCAATGGTGATTTCGCGATCGCTTCGTTCGATTCTTTCAATCGTGGACCAAATCGTGGTTTCGGTCGGGCCATACATATTCCACAGGCCACCGCATCGATCTAACAATGACGCCGCAAGGTCGGAAGGAAGAGCCTCCCCTCCGCAGAGCACCGTCAATTTACTACTGCCGCCCCATCCCGCCTCAATCAGCATTCGCCATGTAGCGGGGGTCGCCTGCATGATCGTCGGTTGAACCGCTTCACAGAGAGCCCGCAGTTGTCGTCCATCCATTGCGGCAGGACGGCTGGCAATCTCAACACGGGCTCCGGCCAGTAACGGCACATATAATTCCAAGCCGAAGATGTCGAAGGAGATGGTCGTCACAGATAGCAGGACGTCTTGCGGCGAACATCCAGGCTCTTGCCGTATCGACCATAAAAAATTAACCAGAGCCCGGTGCGGAATTTCGACACCTTTAGGCTGTCCCGTCGAACCGGACGTATACAGGATGTACGCAAGGTCTTGAGGCATCGCGATCGGACCAAGATTGTGGTCCGCGTCCTGCGCGATGCCGGCCTCCTCACGGTCCAGACACAGTAAGTGGTACTCTTGCGCGTCAAAACGATCGGAGAGGTCCGCAGATGTCAGTACCGCGACAACCGATGCGTCTTGTGCCATGAACCGAAGCCGATCTCGCGGAAATTCAGGGTCGAGAGGGACATAGGCGGCACCGGTCTTGAGCACGGCCAGCAAAGCAACAACCATCTCCAGGGACCGCTCGAGGCCGATACCGACCGTGACGCCGGGTCGAGCCCCCAGCCTTTGAAGATATCGCGCCAGTTTGTTAGCTCTGGTATTGAGTGCACCGTACCGCAGCGTCTTCTGTCCCATCGACAATGCCACGGCGTCAGGCGTCCGTTCGACTTGTGTTTCAAACAGCTGAGGAAAACATTCAGACTGTGGATACTCTCTTTGCGTCCGGTTCCAATCCTGCAGCATTTGCCGGCGCTCGGGCGCCGTGAGCGTTGGAAGTTCGGACATCTTGCTCTGAGGATTCGCCAATGCGCTCTGAAGCAGGATCTTATACTGTCCCAGCATCCGTTCAGCGGTCTGAGATTCGAAGAGGTCGGTATTGAACGACAAATAGGCTTTTCGAGAGATCTCGGTCTCGATCGTCAAGCTCAAATCGAATTGTGCGGCTCGTGACTCCACTTCGAACGGCACCCAACTCAACCC
>CAZPNQ010000181.1:0-5088 GCA_964587955.1 uncultured Nitrospira sp. | reverse complement strand
ACTTCACGCCCGTCCAACTGAGGATCATCAAGAAGCTGTTACTGCAGTCGCTGATCGATCTGGAAAAAGCATGGCATGCCGTCGTGCCCGTCAAGATCGAGTATGTGCGTTCCGAGAGCAACCCCCAGTTTGCGATGGTGGTGACCTCATCCGAAATCGTGGTGGTCGTCACGTTGCAAGTCATCTTGGGAGAGACGGCCAGGGAGCTGTATCTCGTCTATCCCTACTCCATGCTCGAGCCCATCAAGGAGAAACTCTATTCCGGTCTTGTTTCCGATCATGTCGATCAAAACGACGAATGGGGGCATCGATTCCGAGAGCGGTTACAAGATTGTCCGCTTCCGCTTGCGGTCCGGCTGGGAACCGCGACCGTCACGGTGAAGGACGTCATGAATTTCTCACCGGGGGACGTGATCCTGCTCGACCAACACCCAGGAGACCCTCTCGATTGCTATATCGAGGGATATCACAAATTTCAAGGCAGTCCGGGAATTTACAAGGGCAATCACGCGTGCCGCGTGACCAAAGTAATGAACTAGTGGCGATATTACCGAGAGAGTGATCATGGCTGAACCAGACGCTGCAACTCGTTCCGATTCTCAGACCGGCAGCTCGTCCCCGCAGCCGGCCTCGTTTCCGCCCGTTCAAAGCACGGAGTCGGGAGGAACTCCGAAGAACATCGATTTTATCCTGGACATTCCGATGAACGTCACCGTGTACGTCGGATCCACGAAGATGGCCATTCGGGATCTCCTGCAACTGGCGCAGGGTTCCGTCATTGAGCTGGATAAATTGGCGGGCGAGCCGATGGAAGTGATGGTAAACAACAAGCTGGTTGCGCGCGGCGAAGTGGTGGTCGTCAATGAAAAATTCGGCATTCGCTTGACGGATGTCGTCAGTGCGGCGGAACGCGTGCAGCAGCTTCGCTGAATGAGCCGAGGGAGAAGCCGTGATTGATCTGTGGGAAAGCCTCTTCCGCACCGTCTCTGCCCTCGCCATCGTGCTGGTCTTGATGGGGATTGCCGCGCTGATGGTCCGGCGATTGATGGGGCCACGCTTGGGAATCGCCGGCGGGCGTCCTCTCGTTCGGGTCCTGGCCAGCGGCTACGTCGCTCCACGCAAGACGATCGCCCTCGTATCGGTCGCGGGAGAATATCTGATCGTGGGAACGACTGCGACCGATCTTGTGCCGTTGGGACGCATCAGCGATTCTTCAGAATTGCGTGAATTGCTCGCGCTCACCAACGAGAACTCCTCTACCGAGAAGGCGCCGGTCCCGCAGGAAATCTTCACCTCCTGGCTTCGACGCCTCCCGCGCGGCGTGTTCCATGACAACAAAGGAACTCATGGCCAATAGGCGCGAGTCTCGCTCATACATTGCATGGGTGATCATCGGCGGAGCCATGACGCTGCTCGCGATACCGTTCTCGGTCGCGATGGCGGATGGCCCGTCGGTCAGTATCGATTTTGGAGCAGGCGGCCCGAAACAAACCGCCGTCGTCATCCAGATTCTGATTCTCCTCACGGTGCTTTCTTTGGCGCCGGCCCTCTTCATCATGGTCACCTCCTTTACCCGAATCGTCATCGTGTTGTCGTTTCTTCGGCAAGCGATGGGAACGCCGACCGTTCCTCCGAACCAAGTGCTGCTGTCTTTGGCCTTGTTCCTGACGATGTTCATCATGGCTCCCGTGGGTCAAGCCGTCTACAAGAACTCGTTACAGCCCCTGATGAACGAACAGATCTCCTATGAAGATGCATGGAAGAAGGGAATGGAACCGGTGCGTAGCTTTATGCTGCGTCAAGTGAGGGAGAAGGACCTTGAACTGTTCATCCAGCTGAGCCAACTCCCCAAGCCGGATCGGGTTGATGACGTCCCCACCCAGGCGATCATCCCGGCCTTCATCCTGAGCGAACTGCGGATTGCGTTCCAAATCGGATTTTTGATTTACATTCCCTTTCTCATCATCGACATGGTCGTGGCAAGCATTCTGATGTCGATGGGTATGATGCTCCTTCCCCCCGTCGTGATTTCGCTGCCGTTCAAGCTGATCTTGTTCGTATTGGCCGACGGTTGGTACCTCGTCGTGGGATCGATGGTACGGAGCTTTCAGTAAGCCATGAAACGTGAAGCGTCCGAGGTTGGAGGAAAGAGGTTGGAGATCCGACACAGAGCGTCCCGCCTCCAACCTCAATCCTCTCGCTCTTTCACCAGCAACGCTTCACGAGATACGAGATGCGAACGATGAGAAACGAGGAATTATGACACCGGAGATGGTGACTGAACTGGGCAGGCAAGCGCTGGAAACGACCCTGTTGGTGTCATCGCCCATTCTCGGGCTTAGTTTATTTATCGGCCTTGCGGTCAGCGCCCTCCAGGCAATGACTCAGTTGAACGAAGCCACGCTCACGTTTGTGCCGAAAGTGATAACTCTCTTTGGAGCGCTGTTGCTGTTTCTTCCATGGATGCTGAACGTCATGACGACGTTCATGGCGAATCTGTTCATGAATATTCCAAATTACGTACATTAGTCTGAAACGATGGCGTTGACACAAACCATTCAAGCTCTCCTGCCGGAATTCCAAGCGTTCTTGGTCCTCATTTCCCGTATCGGAGGGCTTGTGGCCGCCTTGCCCGTCTTGAGCGGCCGGGCTGTTCCAATGAAAGTCAAAGCGGCATTGATTCTGTCGCTGGGCATTCTGTTGGCGCCGCTGGTCCGACTTCCGGCCATGCCCTATGACCCTGTCGCATTGAGCGCCGGGCTGGTCAGTGAAATGATCATCGGTTTGGCGATCGGATTGGCCGTACGGATGTTTTTCAGTGCGCTTGAAATTGCGGGAGAGATGATCGGTGTTCAGATGGGGTTCGGTGTAGTCCAACTCTTCGACCCGGCTACGGCCCTTCAGACATCGATCATCGGCCAATATTTCACGCTGCTGGCATCACTCGTTTTTCTGTCGCTGAACGGGCATCTGCTGCTGGTGGCGACGATTCTTTCCAGCTATCAGTCCATTCCGGCGTTCGGCGCGTCACTTCCCGGAGGAATGGGGGACGATATTCTTCGTCTCTCTCAGCATATGTTCATCGTAGGCTTGAAATTGGCGGCTCCCGTGCTCGTCATCATTCTCCTGATCAACATTCTTCTCGCGCTTCTTGGACGGGCGGTCGTTCAGATCAATGTGTTCGTCCTGAGCTTCCCTGTCACGATCGCAGGGGGACTGGCGGTCCTTGGCTTGTCGACACCGTTCATCGTGGACCTCTTCGTGGAAGAAATCGAACGGCTGGAACTGACCATTCATCAGCTCTTGAAATCGCTAGGACATGGCTGAAGACAAAAGCAATAAGACGGAACCCGCGACGCCGAAACGCAAAGAGCAGGCGCGCAAGGATGGGCAGATCGCGTTCAGTCGCGATGTGTCCACAGCAATCATTCTCTTGAGCGGCATCGGGCTGCTGGCGGCCATGCTGCCGGTCGGCCTTCAGAATATGACTGAGATGACCCGCCGAGGGCTGACGCTTTCCTTCCCCCTGGATTTCTACCAAGGCATGACGAGCGAGCAAGTCGCTTCGATCATCATGCACGCCGGCATCACCGTGGTGACGCTGTGTCTTCCGATCGTCATGGGTATTCTGGTGATGGGGAGCGGCTCAGCACTTCTGCAAACGGGGTTGTTATGGCGCGGCAAAGCGGTTCAACCGGAAGTCGATCGCATCAACCCGATTAAAGGGCTTTCCCGATTGTTCTCGCTTCGTTCCGTGATGGAACTCGTGAAGGGGTTGCTCAAGATCGCGATTGTGACGGGCGTGGGCGTGTGGGTCGCGCGGTATGACGTGCTCCAGATTCCTGGGTTGATCGGATTCGATCTAGGATCTGTTCTGCAAGTAACCGGCCAACTCTCGCTAAAAGTCGGATTGGCCGTTGCCGGGGCGATCGCGGTTCTGGCCGGACTCGATTACTTCTACCAACGTTACGAGTGGGAACGAAGCCTACGGATGTCGAAGGACGAGATCAAGGAGGAACACAAGTCTACGGAAGGCGATCCGCTTATCAAAAGTCGTGTGCGGACCATCCAGCGGGAGATGGTGAAGAAGCGCATGATGGCCGCCGTGAAAACGGCGGACGTCGTGATTACCAACCCGACGCACCTGGCCGTCGCTCTGAAGTATGACACCGCCTCGATGGGGGCTCCCGTTGTGGTCGCCAAAGGAGCCGGCTTGGTCGCCGAACGTATTCGTGAACTGGCGCGACATCACGGAGTGCCGGTCGTCGAACACAAATTCGTGGCGAGAACACTGTTCAGACTCGTCGATATCGGCAAAGAGATTCCAAACGAGCTGTACCGCGCGGTTGCGGAGATCTTGGCGTTTGTCTATCGCGCCAGAGGCCGAGGGATGGGGTTAGGTTGAGGCTCAGGCCGAAGAATGAACGTAGGTTGAGGCTAAGGTCGAGGCTCAGGCCAAGGTTAAGGTTGAGGTTAAGGCTGAAGATCGGAACATTCACTTAACCTGAACCTCAACCTTAACCTGTACCTAAGCCTGAACCTCGGTCTCAGCCTTTCAAAATATTATGGCAACGGCAATAGAACCGGTAGAACGAAATCAGTTGATCAAGCATCCGGACGTGGTCATGTCCGTCGGGGTGGTGGCCATTATCATGGTGATGCTGTTGCCATTGCCTCGATTCGTGCTCGACTTATTGTTGAGCTTCGATATCACCCTGTCGGTCGTTATTTTGCTCGTCGGCCTTCAAGTGCGGCGTCCGATCGAGTTCTCGGTGTTCCCATCGGTTCTCTTGATGATCACCTTGTTCAGACTGTCCCTCAACATTGCATCTACGCGTCTGATTCTGTTGCATGGCAACGAAGGAGCAGGGGCTGCCGGCGAGGTCATTCGGGCCTTCGGGAATTTCATCGTGGGGGGCAATTACACCGTAGGCCTGGTGGTGTTCTCTATTCTTGTCATCATCAATTTCGTCGTCGTGACAAAAGGCGCAGGACGCGTGGCTGAGGTTGCCGCCCGCTTTACCTTGGATGCCATGCCCGGAAAGCAGATGAGTATCGATGCGGATCTGAATGCCGGTGTGATCAATG